>NZ_JAEEAP010000419.1 GCF_016103465.1 Streptomyces sabulosicollis | reverse complement strand
CCCACACCCCTACGCCCCGCCCTCCGCGGGATAGGCGAACCGGGTCAGCAGATCCTTCAACCGCTCGGCCTCGTCCGCCCCCAGCTCGCCAACCAGCCGCTCGGCCAGCGGCTCCGCCGCCACATGGGCCGCATCGAAAAGCTCCAGCCCCTCGGGCGTGATCTCCACCGCCCGCACCCGCCGGTCCCCCGGCACGGCCTTGCGCACGACCAGCCCCTTACGCTCCAGGTCGTCCACGACCCGCATGATCCCCGCCTTGTCCGACCCCGTCGCCACCGCCAGGTCCCGCTGCACCGTGGGCCCGCAGTCGACCAGCACGATCAGCACGGCGAAGTGCCGCAACTCGATACCGAGCGGCCGAAGCGCCTCCGTCATCACCGCCGCCGCCCGCCAGTGCGCCCGGCGCAACAGCAACCCGAGCGCGAAGGGCGAGGTATCCCCGGCCCGGCCGGTGGCACGCGAGGCGGGGGTGCGGTGAGGAACGTCGGCGCTCATGGGGCCAGCTTACAGCTGTCCATTCATTCGATACGGTATCGATTGCAACTAAATCCGGCCGCGTCCGGCAGGCAGGGACTCCGGCCCCGCCGTCGTCGACGAGACGGAACCGAAAGCCGCACCCCACTCAGGTGGCGGGTCGCGAGGTGCGTCCCTGTTCGCCGGGCAGGTGGAGAGCCGTGATGCCGGTGAGGACGAGATCGATCCCGGCGAGGAACTGTTCGCGGTCGTCGTGCTCGCGCATCTGGGCCGCGACGGCTCGGATGAACGGGTAGTCGTCGGGGTCGAGTTCCTGCCAGGCCCTTGACGCGGCGTCGAGGAACTCGGCGCGGTCCACGCCGGGCGCGAGGGTGCGGGCGCTCGCGGTGTTCGCGGCGTTCTGACGGGCGGCGCCGAGGATGTAGTGCACCAGCGCCGAGGTGGCCGTGAACCAGCTGTCCTCGGGTACGCCCAGCGCGCGGACCTGCTGGCCGATGCTTTCGAAGATCCCGGGCGTCACCGAACCCCAGGGGTTGCGGGAGAGCTGCAGGGCGAGCTGCGTGGAGAGCCATGGGTGGTCCTCGATCGCGTCGAACAGGCCGAACGCGACGGCGCGGATCCTGTCCTGCGGCGAGTCCGGGGGCTCGGCGGGCTCGGTGGCCAGAGCGGCGGTGACGACGGCGCCGGTCGCGGCGTCGAGCAGCTCGTCCTTGTTCGCCACGTGCCAATAGATCGCCCCGGGCCCGGTGGCGAGGCGCTCGGTCAGCGCCCGGAACGTCAGCCCGCCCTCGCCGGTCGCGTCGAGGAGCTCGACGGCGGCCTCGACGATGCGCTCACGGGAGAGCGCCTCTGTGCGCCGCTGTGACCGGCGTGTCCGCGTTGCCATGCCGCCATTTTGACATGGCTGGAGCGTTGTTCCACCATGGAGCGACGTTCCACTATGGAGCGGCGTTCCATGTGGAACGGCATACCAGCGAGGTTGGCCGGACTGGCACCGGACGGTCTCGATTGCGAAGGAGTCACGATGCGCACTCCCGTCACGATCATCGGCGCCGGGCTCGGCGGCCTCACGCTCGCCCGCGTCCTGCACGTCCACGGCATCCCGGTCACCGTCTACGAGGCCGAGCCCTCCCCAACGGCGCGTTCGCAGGGCGGGATGCTCGACATCCACGACTACAACGGCCAACTGGCCGTGCGGGCGGCCGGTCTGATGGATGAGTTCCACGGGCTCGTCCTGGAGGGCCGCCAGGCGATGCGGGTCCTGGACCGGGAAGGGACCGTCCTGTTGGAGAAGGCCGACGACGGCACGGGGGGACGCCCCGAGGTGCAGCGCGGCGAGCTGCGGCAGATGCTGCTCGACTCGCTCCCGGCCGACACCGTCCGGTGGGGCCACAAGGTCAGCGGTACGCGCTCCCTCGGCGAGGGCCGCCACGAGGTGACGTTCGCGGGCGGCGGCACCGTCGCCACGGATCTGCTGGTCGGCGCCGACGGCGCGTGGTCACGGGTCCGGCCCCTGCTCTCCACCGCCACCCCCGAGTACACCGGCCTGTCCTTCGTCGAGACCTATCTGTACGACGCCGACACCCGGCACCCTGCCGCCGCCAAGGCGGTCGGCGGCGGGTCGCTGATGGCGCACGCGCCGGGCAGGGCGATCCACGCGCACCGGGAGAGCGGCGACACCCTGCACACCTACGTTTTGCTCCCCAGGCCGCTGGAGTGGTTCGCCGCCATCGCTTTCACCGACGCCGCCGCGGCCACCGCCCGGATCGCGCGGGAGTTCGAGGGCTGGGCGCCGGAGCTCACCGCGCTGATCACCGACGGCGACACCCCGCCGGTCCTGCGCCCCCACTACGCCCTGCCGATCGAGCACCGGTGGGACCGGGTGCCGGGGGTGACCCTGCTCGGCGACGCCGCCCACCTCACGGCCCCGAACGGCGAAGGCGCCAACCTGGCCATGCTCGACGGCGCCGAACTCGGCCAGGCCCTCGCCACGCACCCCGACGACGTCGAGGCCGCGTTCACCGCGTACGAGCGGGCCATGTTCCCCCGCAGCGCCGAGGTCGCCGCCGAGGGCGTCGGCAGCGACGAGCTCATGTTCGGCGACGGCGCGCCCCACGCTCTGGTCAGCGCGTTCACCACGTTCATCGGACAGGAGCAGACCCAATGACCCCGTGACCGCCGTAGGTTGAGTGCGGGACGACCACCGCATCGCAAGAAGCGTTCCCGCAGGCGTTCCACGCCGAACGCCCGGCGGTGACCGCGGAGGCGTTCGGCCGCGGTCGCGCTTTGGACGGCCGGTCCAGCTCTGAGCTCCTGTGCGACCGGGTGGCGGGAAGCAGGCACGTACGGGACCTCGGCTGCGGTGATGGCCTGCTGCTGGAGCTCCTGGCCCGAGCGGACGGGAGGCGGCTGGCGGGGCTGGACCTCTCTCCGCGATCGCTGGCGCTGGCACGGCGTCGACCGGCGCTCTCGGCGGCCAGGCTGGAGGAGGGCCGAGCCCAGGCACTCCCCTTCGCCGACGACAGCTTCGACGCCTGCGTTTCCCATCTGGCGCTGATGCTGATGGGTGAGATCGAGCAGGTCGCGGCCGAGATCGCCCGAGTGCTGTGTCCCGGAGGGGTTCTGCTCCAGGTGCCACGGCACCGTGACCGCGATCCGACCCTGGCTCCGCCCATGGTCCGGCGGACCGCTAGCCCTCCGGGTAGAAGAGGAACAGCGTGCAGCCGGTGGTGGTCGAGGGCACATGCCACGACCCGGCCGGGGCGTGCAGGAACGTGCCGGCCGGGTAGTCGCGTGCTCCGTCGTTGAAGGTGCCGGCGACCACGTAGACCTCCTCCGGACCGGGCTCGTGGACGTCGCGGCGCGGCCAGGAGGTGCCCGCCTCCATCTCCAGCACGTTGGCGTGCCCGCCGGCCGGCCCCCGCCACAGGGGGCGCAGCCGGATCCCGGGGAACAGCTCACGGACCGGGGCTTCGTCGATGGAGACGGAGGTGTAACCCTCCTGCGCGAGTATCTCGGGGTACATGCCTGCAACGGTGCCGTGCGCGGGCCACGGCAGGACAGAGACTGCGATGACAGCATGGGGTACTTTCCTGCCATGCATCGCGTGGTCGCCCTGGTACGGCCGGTGCAGTCGGTCTTCGAGCTCGGCTGCGCCGTCGAGGTCTTCGGCACGAAGCGGCCGGGAGTGCCGCAACACTACGCATTCGAAGCGTGCACGGAGACGCCCGGCCCGGTGCCGACCACGGGCGGGTACGCGATATCCGTGTCGCAGGGACTGTCAGCGCTCGAAGCCGCGGACACCGTGATCATCCCGGGCTGGCTGCCGGTGGAGGAGCCGCTCACGGATGTCGTGCGCCGCGCGCTGATACGGGCGCACGCGCGTGGGGCGCGGCTGGTCACGATCTGCTCCGGGGTGTTCGCGCTGGCCCGCACGGGACTGTTGGACGGCCGCTCGGCCACCACGCACTGGGCGCGTGCCGAGCAACTGCGGCGGGAGTTCCCCCGGGTGCGCGTGGAGCCGGACAGGCTCTACGTGGATCACGATGACGTCGCCACCAGTGCCGGCGCGGGGGCGGGGTTCGACCTGTGCCTGCATCTGGTCCGGAACGACCACGGGGCCGCGTACGCCGCCCTGCTCGCGCGGCACATGGTGCTGCCGCCGCACCGCGAGGGCGGCCAGCCGCAGTACGCGCCGCCCCCGCCGCCCGGGGATGCGCTGGGCGGTCTGCTCCGATGGGCCGAGGAGCGCCTCGACACACCGCTGTCGGTGGACGACATGGCCGCGTACCTCGGCGTTTCGCCCCGCACCCTGGCCCGACGCTTCGCCGACCAGCTCAACACGAGCCCGGGTGCGTGGCTGCTCTCCCGACGGGTGGCCGCGGCCCGCACCCTGCTGGAGGAGACGGATGTGCCGGTCGAGGCGATCGCAGCCCGCGTCGGCCTCACCTCCGCGGTCAATCTGCGCCGCCGCTTCCGCTCCGAGACAGGCACGACCCCGGGCGCCTATCGGCGAGCGTTCCGGGCTCCGTGATACGCCGGACGGGCGCCCGGGGGCGGCGACTGCCCCTCAGCGCGGCTGCTCCCCCTCCGGCTCGAAATCCTCCACGAAGTAGCTGTCGTGCCGGATCCGGAACCGCTTGAGCTCCTCGCCACCGCGCTGCGCCATCTCCGCGACCCGCTCGAAGTACTCCTCGCGCGGGGCGCCCGGCGAGAAGAGCAGGAGCATGGACACGGGCTCGTCGGTCACGTTCTTGAAGGCGTGCAGACCGCCGACCGGTACGTAGAGGAAATCGCCCTCGCGGCCCGTGACCCACCTCTCTCCGTTGTAGAGCTCCAGTTCGCCGGAGAGGACGTAGAAGGACTCCGACATCGTCTTGTGGAAGTGGGTCTTCGCTCCGGCGGCCCGCGCGCCCAACTCCACCCTGTACAGGCCGAATTCGCCACCCGTCGACTCGTTGGTGGCGAGATAGTGCGTGGAGCCGCCGGGCGAGGAGATGTCCGGCGGAGTACGGGCCGGGCGGAAGGCCGCGTTCACCTCGCCCTCGTTGCCGTGGTAACGGGACTCCGGGTATTCGAGGAATTCCGGGTACGACATGATGCGCTCCTGTTCGCAGGTCTCCATCAGCATGGTGCCTCGCGCCCCTGAAAGGGCCTCGACTTCCCGAGCCGAAATGCCGGATGCGTACGGACGCGGACAGAGCCCATACTGTCCCCCATGGTGATGGCGACTGTCCGCGAGTGGAACGACGAGGAGGGGTGGGGTGTGCTCGATTCCCCCGAGACTCCCGGCGGCTGCTTCGGCCACTTCTCCGACATCCGGGTGACCGGCTACCGCACGCTGTCCCCCGGACAACAGGTCGACCTCACCTGGGAAGCCCCCGGCTTCGCACAGGACGGGTACGACTACCGCGCGGTGAGCATCGCCCCTCGGCCGCCCGCCTGACGTCCCTACCCGCCCACGGCGTGGAACGCCCAGGGCGGGGACAGGGCTGAGCTGCCGAACAACGAGCCGTGGGATCGCACTCCGCGGTCAGGTCACTGAACGCGTCCACCTCAGTGAGGCGAGACGAATTTCCAGGCATTCCGGCTTCTCACCCATGGGTTCGTCCACGTCTGCCGTGTTCAATCGGCGTCATGAGCAACGACGCCACTTCGCTGACCACCGAGGACCTCGAGTTCCTCCGCCGCCCCCTGCACGGATTCCTGTCCGTGGCCGCGGGGCCGGTTCCGCCACAGCCCCGGCCGGTGTGGTTCGAGGCCACCGCCGAGGGCACGATCCAGCTGTTCACGGCCCCGGACTCGCTCAAGGTGCGGCGCCTGCGCCGCGACCCCCGCGCCTCGATCGTCGTCGCCGCCCCCGTGGGGGAACGCGAGCGCTGGCTGTCGGTAGCGGGCCGCACCACGGTGGAACCCGACGGAGCACACGAGTTGTGCGCCCGCCTGGCCGCTCGCTACTGGGACCTCGACGACCCGGCCCGCGCCGACGACCTCGCCGGGATCCTGGCCACGGAGCAGGTCCGTCTCGTCATCCACCCGGAGGCCGTGCGGCGCTTCGCCTATTGACCAGGCCAATCAGCGCTACACCGCTCGCGTCGGAGAGGTCGGCCGGATGACCGTGCCGCCCGCGAACACCGCACGGCGAAATGACCCCCGGAGGCCGCGGTCAGCCGGGTACGTCCATGCGCTGTGTGCCGATCACCGAAAGCAGCCGCAGCGCCTCCTCCGCCGGGGAGCCGGGATCGGCCGTGTAGATCACGACTCGCTGGTCCCGGTCGGCGATGTCCAGGACATCGCAGTTGAGCGTGATGGGACCGATCAGGGGGTGCCGAAAGGTCTTGCGCGGGGCGGGTTCGACCGACATGTCGTAGGCGGCCCACAGCCGGGCGAACTCCGCGCTGCCGGTGAGCAGGTCCTTCACCAGCGCGGCCACGTCGGGGTCGTCAGGGTAGCGGGCAGCGGCGGCCCGCAGGTGCCGGGCCGCGGTACGGCCGAAGATCTCCATGCCGGACCGGCTGTACCACTGCCGCTCCCCCAGGCGCGCATCGAGGAAGGTACGGCGCAAGAAGTTGCGCTCGTGCCGGGGCAGCGCGGAGAAGTCCTCCAGGAGGGCGGCCGCCAGGTCGTTGTGGGCGATCACCTCATAAGCCGCGGACAGTACGAGCGCCGCGGCATGCGGCAGCCGCCGCAGCAGGTCCAGGATGCTGGGGCGCACCTCCCGGGAGGGCCCTGACGGCGGGGCGGGCGGGGCACCGGCGAGGTAGTGCAGGTGGGTGCGCTCGGCGTCCGACAGGCGCAGGGCCCGGGCGAGACCGGCCAGCACCTCGCGCGAGGGGCGCGGGCCGCGGGCCTGTTCCAGCCGCGTGTAGTACTCGGTCGAGATGTACGCCAGCTGCGCCACCTCCTCGCGTCGCAGCCCCGGGGTACGACGCCTCGGACCGGCGGGCAGCCCCACGTCGGCGGGGGTGATCCGCTCGCGCCTGCTGCGCAGGAAGCCGGCCAGCTCACGTCTGTCCATGGTCCCGAGTGTGCACGGGGCCGACGAGCCCGATCCAGGTACCGCCGGTGCCTGGATGGGGCCGGGCGGCGGGCACAGGCTCGGCGGCATGGCCGACACACGGACCACCGACACCTCCGCCCCCGCCGCCTCGGGCCTGCTGACCGGCAAGGTCGCCTTCATCGGATTTCCACCGCCGGATCCCAAGCCGCGTCCCGCGCGCCCCCTCCGGGACGCACAACTCGCCGTACGCCAAGCCGACCGCGCTCCCGAACGGCGAGCGGCTCAAGCGGTGTAGTCGGCGGGCCGACTACTACCACCCGGTGACCTCCTTCTCCCAGGCCATCATGGGCGCGCACGCGGTCACGGTCGCCGTGGAGCTGCGAGCAGGTGGGGAGTCCGTGCGGCAGGCCGCGAAGGCGGACGCGAAGACAATCCGTTCGCGGCCGCGGCGAGCTCGGCACCGGATCGAGGAGGCGCGCGGCTACCACCTGACGGGCAGTCGGAAGATCGGCGTGTTGGCAGCCTGAATGTTCGAGGGGCAGCATCTCTGCCCCTTCTCCATCCCCGGCGCTCTTACGGTCAGACATCACCTGATGCAACGTCCTTCGGTCGTTCCACCGGCTGAGCGCCAAGGCTGGTGTCCCCCCGCGTCCGGGTTCACGACGCTCGCCACGGTGCCGCCACCCTGCTCGCGACCGGGAACGTCCATCCTCGCGTCGCCATGGAGATCCTGGGCCACAGCAAGATCAGTGTCACAATGGATGTCTACACCCACGTGCCCGACGCGCTGAAGCGGGAAGCGATCGCCCACATGGATCGGATGCTCGGCCGTCGCCGACGTTGATGTCATCTGCGGATGTCAAAGACCCCCAACCGGGATCGGCTGGGGGTCTTTTCGCTGGTGGGCGCAGACGGGTTCGAACCGCCGACATCTGCCTTGTAAGGGCAGCGCTCTACCGCTGAGCTATGCGCCCCAGGGGGGCTGTCAGCCTACAGGGTTTCCCGGGTGGTGCCGCAATCGTGGGGATGGGTGGGGAG
>NZ_JAEEAP010000418.1 GCF_016103465.1 Streptomyces sabulosicollis | reverse complement strand
CGGCGGGGCAGGGGAACTATGCGGCGGCGAACATGTTCCTGGACGCGCTGGCGGCACGCCGTCGGGCGCGTGGGCTCGCGGGGGTGTCGTTGGCCTGGGGCTTCTGGGCCGAACGCAGCGACATGACAGGACACCTGGCCGACGCCGACGTCGCCCGGATGGAGCGCGGCGGCGTCATCCCGCTGTCGACGGACGAGGGTCTTGCGCTTCTCGACGCGGCGAGCGCCATGGACCATCCGCTGCTGGTTCCGGTGCGGTTCGCTCCGGCAGCCCTCCGTGTCGGAGCCGGGGCCGTACCGCCGCTGTTCCGGCGGTTGGTGCGTACCCCCTCGCGGAGGGCGCTCGCGGACGCGACGCAGGACATGGACCCAGCCCTGCACGGCGACCTCGTACGGATCGCCGGGCTTTCCGAGACCGAGCAGGAGCAGACCCTGCTGGACCTCGTGCGTGCCGGGGTCGGCGCGGTGCTCGGCTACTCCGACCTGGAGCAGGTCGAGCCGGAGCGCGCGTTCAAGGAGCTCGGGTTCGACTCGCTGACGGCCGTAGAGCTGCGCAACCGGCTGAACACGGCCACCGGGTTGCGCCTGCCCGCCACCCTCGTCTTCGACTACCCGTCGCCCCTGGCGCTCGCCCGCCACCTCCGTGATGAACTGCTCGGCACGAGCGGCGAGGTGGCCGCCGACGCAGGACGTCCCGTGTCGGTGGCAACCTCCCAGGACGAGCCGATCGCCATCGTGGGCATGAGCTGCCGCTTCCCGGGCGGGGTGAAGTCCCCCGAGGACCTGTGGCGACTTCTGGCCCGTGGCGGAGACGCCATCGCCGGATTTCCGGACGATCGCGGCTGGGACCTGGAGGGTCTGTACCACCCGGATCCCGATCACCGGGGCACGGCGTATGCGCGTGAGGGTGGTTTCCTGTACGACGCGGGGGAGTTCGACCCCGAGTTCTTCGGTATTTCGCCGCGTGAGGCGCTGGCGATGGATCCGCAGCAGCGGTTGTTGCTGGAGACGTCATGGGAGGCGCTGGAGCGGGCCGGTATCGACCCGGCGTCGGTGCGCGGCAGCCAGACCGGCGTCTTCGCCGGAATCATGCACCACGACTACGGCTCGGCCGCGGTGCCGGAAGGAGTCGAGGGCTACATCGGCAACGGCACCGCCGGCAGCATCGCGTCCGGCCGTGTCTCCTACACCTTCGGCTTCGAGGGACCCGCCGTGACGGTGGACACCGCCTGCTCGTCGTCGCTGGTGGCGCTGCACCTCGCGGCCCAGTCGCTGCGCCAGGGGGAGTGCTCGCTCGCACTCGCGGGCGGCGTGACCGTGATGTCGACCCCCGCCCTGTTCGTCGAGTTCAGCCGTCAGCGCGGACTGTCGGCCGACGGACGCTGCAAGGCGTTCGCGGGCGCCGCGGACGGTACGGGGTTCTCCGAGGGCATCGGCATGCTGCTGCTGGAACGGCTCTCGGACGCACGGCGCAACGGCCACAATGTGCTTGCCGTCGTCCGCGGATCCGCCGTCAACCAGGACGGCGCGTCCAACGGACTGACGGCCCCCAACGGCCCGTCGCAGCAGCGGGTCATCCGGGCCGCGCTGGCGAGTGCCGGGCTGTCGGCCGCCGAGGTGGACGCGGTGGAGGCGCACGGTACGGGCACGACGCTCGGCGATCCCATCGAGGCTCAGGCGCTGCTGTCGACCTACGGGCAGGAGCGGGACACCGAGGAGCGGCCGCTGTGGCTCGGCTCGATCAAGTCGAACATCGGTCATACGCAGGCCGCCGCGGGTGTGGCGGGTGTGATGAAGATGGTGCTGGCGATGCGGCACGGTGTGCTGCCGAAGACGCTGCACGTCGATGAGCCGTCGCCGCATGTGGACTGGTCCGAGGGTGCGGTGCGGTTGCTCACGGATGCCACGGAGTGGCCGGAGACGGACCACCCGAGGCGTGCGGGTGTCTCCTCCTTCGGCGCCAGCGGGACCAATGCGCATGTGATCGTGGAACAGGCCCCCGAGGAGACGCGTGTCGGTGAGCAGGTGACCGACGGACCCGCGGGGTCGGCGCTGGTGCCGTGGGTGGTGTCGGCGAAGTCCGAGGGTGCGCTGCGGGCGCAGGGGGAGCGGTTGCTGGCGGCGGTGCGTGGCGAGCTGGACGCCGAGGCGTCGGTTGTGGATGTGGCCTCGTCGTTGGTGACCACGCGGTCGGTGTTCGAGCATCGTGCGGTGGTGTTGGCCGGTGACCGTGAGGGGTTTACGGCCGGGCTGGAAGCGCTGGTGGAGGGTGTACCGGCGCCGGGTGTGGTTCAGGGGGCTGTGGTTCCGGGGAAGTTGGCGGTGGTGTTCTCGGGGCAGGGCAGTCAGCGGGTTGGGATGGGCCGGGGGTTGTATGAGGTGTTTCCGGTGTTCGCGGATGCCTTTGATGAGGTGTGTGCGCGGTTCGATGGGGTGTTGGAGCGTTCGCTGCGGGATGTGGTGTTCGGGGATGCTGAGGGGTTGGATGGGACCGCGTATACGCAGTGTGGGTTGTTCGCGGTGGAGGTGGCGCTGTTCCGGTTGGTGGAGTCGTGGGGTGTGCGGCCGGACTTCGTGGCGGGGCATTCGGTTGGTGAGTTGGTGGCGGCGCATGTGGCGGGTGTGTTGTCGCTGGCGGACGCGTGTGCGTTGGTGGCGGCTCGTGGGCGCCTGATGCAGGGGTTGCCGTCGGGTGGGGTGATGGTGTCGGTGCGGGCCGCCGAGGGTGATGTGCTGCCGTTGCTGGCTGGTCGTGAGGCTGAGGTGAGTGTGGCGGCGGTCAACGGTCCGCGGTCGACCGTGATCTCCGGCGCGGAAGAAGCCGTGGTGGAGATCGCCGGGCTGCTGGAGGCCGAAGGCGTCAAGACCAAGCGGCTGCGTGTCTCGCACGCCTTCCATTCGCCGTTGATGGAGCCGATGCTGGCGGAGTTCCGGCAGGTGGCCGAGGGGTTGTCGTACGCGCCGCCCCGCATCCCCGTCGTGTCGAACGCGACGGGTCTGGTGGCGGATGCCGAGGCGTTGTGTTCGGCCGGGTACTGGGTGCGGCATGTGCGTGAGACCGTGCGGTTCGCCGACGGTATGGCGGCTCTCGCGGAGGCGGGTGTGACCGCCTCCCTGGAGCTGGGGCCGGACGGGGTGCTCTCCGGCATGGGGCAGGAGTGCGCGGCCGACGTCGAGTTCGTCGCCGCACTGCGCAGCGGCCGGGACGAGGCCGCCACGCTCCGGGAGGCAGTGGCTCGTATCTTCGTCCGCGGCGTCCAGGTGGACTGGTCGGCGTTGCTCGCGTCGACGCCCGTACGCCATGTGGACCTGCCGACCTACCCCTTCCAGCGGAAGCGGTACTGGCTCGAGGCCGGTAGGACGGCGGGCGACGTCGCCTCGGCGGGACTGCGGTCCGAGGAACATCCCCTGCTCGGGGCCGCGGTGCCGCTGCCCGACTCCGATGGGTGCCTGTTCACCGGCCGGTTGTCGGCGCGTACGCACGCCTGGCTGGCCGACCACGCCGTGCTGGGCTCCGTAGTGGTGCCGGGGACGGCTTTCGTGGATCTGGCCCTGCACGCCGGTGGACGTTTCGGATGCGGCCAAGTGGACGACCTGGTGCTGGAAGCACCACTGGTCCTGCCCGAGCGCGGTGCGGTTCAGCTGCAGGTGGTGGTGGCCGGAGCCGATGACCACGGCCGCCGACCCGTCACCGTCTACTCCCGGCAGGAATCCGCCGATGAGGACCAGCCCTGGACCCGTCATGCCACCGGCTCCCTGACCCGGGCCGAGGGGCCGGAAGAGGCGATCTCGGCCGCGCTGAGCGTGTGGCCGCCCGCGGACGCCGAGGCGATCGACATCGGCGGCATGTACGAGCGCTTCGCGCTGGGCGGACTCGCGTACGGGCCCGCGTTCCAGGGCGTGCGGGCCGCTTGGCGGCGCGAAGGCGAGGTGTTCGCCGAGGTGGCGCTGGCCGAGGAGCAGTGGGCGGACGCCACGCGATTCCGTGTGCACCCCGCGTTGCTGGACGCCGCCCTTCATATGGCGGGGCCCGGTGGCCTGGTGGCCCCGGACGCGGAGCAGGTCCGCTTGCCGTTCGCCTGGAACGGGGTGTCGGTACACCTCACCGGGGCGACCACGGTCCGCGTGCGGCTGGCGGCGGCCGGGGACGACGGTCTGTCGCTCGACGTGGCCGATGGCACGGGACGGTTGATGGCCTCGGTGGCACAGCTGGTGACACGCCCGGTCTCCGCCGAGCAGATCGACGCCGCGCGGGGCGCCTCGCATGAGTCGCTGTACCAGCTGCGGTGGAACACCCTGCCACTCCCGGCTGACGCGCCGTCCACCGCCCGCTGTGCGCTGATCGGCGAGGAGGATGACGAACTGGCCATGGCGCTGCGGTCGGCGGGCTGGCAGGTGCGGACACACCCCGATCTGCAGGCCCTGGCCCGGTCCGGAGCCGAGGGTGAACCCCTGCCGGAGTGGGTGCTGCTGGCCCCCGCGACCGGCGCGGGTGGCGACACCCACCGGAGCCTGCGTAACGTGTCGCACCAGGCGCTGGAGCAGGTGCAGAAGTGGCTGGCCGAGGAGCGATTCGCCGACTCCCGCCTGGTCATCACCACTCGCGGCGCCGTGGCCGCTTCCTCCACCGAGGGCGTGGACGAGCTGGCAGGGGCGGCGGTGTGGGGTCTGGTGCGGTCCGCGCAGGCCGAACACCCCGGCCGGCTGCTCCTCCTCGATGTGGACGAGCCCGCGGAACTCGGTTCCGTCCCGCTGGCCACGGCCCTCGCCTCGGGCGAGCCGCAGTTGGCCGTACGCGGCGGGCGGGTACTGGCGGTGAGGCTGGTCCGAGCCGAGGGGGAGGCGGAAGGGAACGCTTCCGCGACCTGGGACCCCGAGGGCACGGTCCTCATCACCGGGGCCAGCGGCACCCTGGGCGGTCTGCTCGCCCGGCACCTGGTGGCCGACCACGGGGTGCGGCATCTGGTGCTGCTCAGCCGCAGGGGCTCGGCGGCCGAGGGCGCGGCCGGGCTGGCCGATGAGCTGGCGGCGGCCGGGGCATCGGTGACCTGGGCGGCCTGTGATGTGGCCGACCAGGACGCCCTCGGCGCGGTGTTGTCGGACATCCCCGCCGCACATCCGCTGAAGGGTGTCGTTCACGCGGCCGCCGTGCTGGACGACGGTGTGATCGCGTCGTTGACCCCGGAGCGGCTGGACACCGTGCTGCGGCCGAAGGCGGAGGCGGCACTCGCCCTGCATGAGCTGACGGCCGGGCTCGACCTGTCGGCGTTCGTGGTCTTCTCCTCGGTGGCGGGCATCTTCGGGGCCGCCGGACAGGGCAACTACGCCGCCGCCAACGCCGTCCTCGACGCGCTGGTCTCGCGGCGGCGGGCGCATGGCCTCCCCGGCCTGTCGCTGGCCTGGGGGCTGTGGGAGGAACGCAGCGGGATGACCGCGGGGCTGGCCGAGGTGGACAGGTGGCGGATGGACCAGGTCGGCATCTCCGCCCTGTCGTCGGCCGAGGGGCTCGCGCTGTTCGACGCCGCCTGTGCGAGCGACGGCCCGGTCATCGCCGCCGCACGGCTGAACACCACGGTCTGGCGGTCCGCCGCACACGACGGACTCACCGAAGTGCCGCATGTCCTCCGGGAGTTGGTGCGCCTGCCCGCCCGCCGGGCGGCGGAACCCACCGGGGCAGCCGGAGCGGTGGAGGCGTTGCGGGCACGCCTGGCCGGAGCCTCGTACGCGGAAGGCGAACGCCTGGTGCTGGACACGGTACGGCGCAACGTCGCCGCGGTACTGGGCCACGGCGGCCCGGAAACCGTGGAACCCGGCCGTGCGTTCAAGGATTTCGGCTTCGATTCGCTGACGGCGGTGGAACTGCGCAACCGGCTCGGCACGGTGACCGGCCTGCGGCTGACCGCGACACTGGTCTTCGACCACCCGACCCCGGCCGCCCTGGCCCAGCACCTCCACCACGAGCTGACGCGGGACGGCGGGTCCGCCGCCACCTCGGTGCCCGTATCCGTGGGACTCGATCAGCTCGAAGCCGGTCTGTCGGCGATGACCTGGGAGGAGATCGGCCGCACGGACGTGGTGGCACGCCTGCGGGAGCTCTTGGCGAAGTACGGCGACGCACAGGAAGTCCCGAGCAGCAACGCTGCTCTCGTCGACCAACTCGAATCGGCGACGGATGGCGACCTCTTCAAGATGGTGGACGAGGATCTCGGAATTCTCTGAAGAAATACCCCTCCGCAATCCGCCGACAGCCTTGTGATTGGGAAAGCGCGATGAGCAACGAAGACAAACTCCGGGATTACCTCAAGCGAGTCATTGCCGAACTCCACCAGACGCGTCAGCGCCTCCAGGAAGCGGAGTCCGCGGACCACGAGCCGATCGCGATCGTGGCGATGAGCTGCCGCTACCCGGGCGGGCTGCGTTCGCCCGAGGAGCTGTGGCGGTCGGTGGCCGCCGGCGAGGACGCCATCTCGGGCTTTCCCCAGGACCGTGGCTGGGACGTGGAGGGGCTGTACGACCCCGACCCGGGCGCGGTCGGCAAGAGCTATGCGCGCGAGGGCGGATTCCTGCACGGCGCCGGTGACTTCGACCCGGCGTTCTTCGGGATGTCCCCGCGCGAAGCGCTCGCGACCGACCCCCAGCAGCGGTTGCTGCTGGAGACGGCGTGGGAGGCGTTCGAACGGGCCGGTATCGACCCGGAGGCGGTACGGGGCAGCAAGACCGGTGTCTTCACCGGTGTGATGTACCACGACTACGGCACCGGTCTGGCCTCGCTGCCCGCGGGTGTGGAGGGCTATCTCGGCAACGGCACCGCGGGCAGCATCGCCTCCGGCCGGGTGGCCTACACCCTGGGCCTCGAGGGCCCGGCGGTCACGGTCGACACCGCGTGTTCCTCGTCCCTGGTGGCCCTGCACTGGGCCGGTCAGGCCCTTCGGCGCCAGGAGTGCACACTCGCCCTCGCGGGTGGTGTCACGGTGATGTCCACCCCGGGAACCTTCGTGGAGTTCAGCCGTCAGCGGGGCCTGGCGGCTGACGGCCGGTGCAAGCCCTTCGCGGCGGCCGCCGATGGGACGGGGTGGGGCGAGGGCGTGGGCATGCTGCTGCTGGAGCGGCTGTCGGACGCCCGGCGCAACGGCCACCCGGTGCTGGCGGTGGTACGCGGCTCCGCCATCAACCAGGACGGTGCGAGCAACGGACTCACCGCGCCCAACGGCCCGTCTCAGCAGCGGGTGATCCGCCAGGCCCTGGCCGACGCCAAACTCTCCGCCAAGCAGGTGGACGTCGTCGAGGCGCACGGTACGGGGACGACGCTGGGCGACCCCATCGAGGCGCAGGCGCTGCTGGCCACGTACGGGCAGGACCGGCCCGAGGAGCGGCCGCTGTGGCTCGGCTCCATCAAGTCCAACATCGGCCATACGCAGGCGGCGGCGGGCGTCGCCGGTGTCATCAAGATGGTGCAGGCGATGCGGCACGGACTGCTGCCGCAGACCCTGCATGTCGACGAGCCGTCGCCCCATGTGGACTGGTCGGCGGGTGGCGTGAGGCTGCTGACCGAAGCCACGCCGTGGCCGGAGGGCGACGAGCCCCGTCGGGCCGGTGTGTCGTCCTTCGGGATCAGCGGCACCAACGCCCACATCATCCTGGAGCAGGAGCCTCCGGCCGACCGTGAGGGCGAGGAGCCGGTAGAGACGGGGCAGCTGCCTCGCGGCATCGTGCCATGGCTCGTTTCGGCGAAGTCCGAGAGCGCCCTGCGGGCCCAGGCTGAAGGGCTGCTCGCCCACCTGTCCGCCCGGCCGGAAACGACCCTTGCTGATGTCGGGTGGTCGCTGGCGACGACGCGCAGCGCTTTCGAGCATCGCGCGGTGGTGCTGGGATCGGACCGTGCGGCTTTGGCTGACGGCTTGAGTGCGGTGGCTGAGGGTAGCGGCGCTCCGGGGTTGGTGCGGGGCGTGGTCGTGGGTGGTGATGGTCGTGCGGTGTTGGTCTTCCCTGGTCAGGGGTCGCAGTGGGTGGGGA
>NZ_JAEEAP010000417.1 GCF_016103465.1 Streptomyces sabulosicollis | reverse complement strand
CTGCTGCCCCGCCCGCCGCGGCCCGGGCAGTCCACCGGCGGCCCCCTGGTCCCGGTAAGGAGCCATGGGCCCACCGGCCCCCGGGCCGAACGTCACCTGATCCCGGTACACCGGACCGCCGGGGCCGAGCCTCGCCGGACCACCGTTGCCCGGACCCGCCGCACCGCCCGTGCCGAGCCTCGCCGGACCACCGTTGCCCGGACCCGCCGCACCGCCCGTGCCGGGCCCCACCGGACCACCGGCGCCCGGACCCGAGCCCGCTGCCGACGCCCCGTGGTCGCCGTAAGGCGCCCGTGGCTCGGGGAGGCCCGGCGCCGCGCCCTGGCCGCCGTGTCCGTGCTCCCGGCCGTCGGTGTCGGGCCGGGCCGCGCCCGCCGGCTCATGGCCACCGTAAGGGCGGCCCGGCGGCAGGAAGCCTCCCGCGGTGCCCTGGTCGTGGTAGCGCGGGCCGCCGTGCGGCCGCGCCTCCCCGCCCTCGGCCGTACGGGCGCCGGGGATGGCGGCGCGCCCTTCGTCCCCTCGCCCGGCCGGGCCCTGGGCGGCCTGGTCCGGGTGGTCGCCGGTACCGGCCGGGCCCGGCGGCAGGGAGGCCGGGGCGTCAGCCGACGGGGCGTCCTCAGCGGCGGACAGGGCGTCCGGGGAGGACGCGGGCGCCGGAACGGGGTCGTAGCCGCACAGCGCCTCCTCCGCCGCGCCCGCCGCAAGACCCGTGAGCATCGCACGCCCGTCGTCGCACAGCAGCACCGTACGGGCGGTGATGTTGCGGTGGACCCAGCCGTGGGCGTGCAGGGCGCGCAGCGCCGTGAGGATGTCGTTGGCGACCTCGGCGGCGCGGTGCGGGGACAGCGTGCCCTCCGCGAGCAGCGCGGCCAGCGGGCGGCCGGCGACCAGTTCGCTGACGATCCACAGGCTTCCGGCCTCCGCGAAGACGTGGAAGACCTGGCCGAGCCGGGGGTGGTCGGGGATCTGCGCGGCGGACGTGGCCGCCGCGATGGCGCGCCGGACGGCCGGGTCGCCGCCGCCCCGGGCCGTGCGCCCGGCACCGGCGAACGTGCCGTTCCGCCCCGAGGGCCCTCCGCCCCACCGCGCGTCGTCGTCCACGACTTCGGCGTCGACGACCTCCGGCAGCGGTATCTGCCGCAGATGGACTTCCTGTCCGCTGTAGGTGTCGAAGGCGCGGGTCTCGACGAGTTCGTACTCGTCGGCGGGCGGCAGGGGCAGGCGATAGCGGTCGGCCAGCACCCGGCCCGCGTACTCCTCCACGACGCCTCCCCAAGCGCGCGACCAACGCCGCCCTCATCGGCGGTCAGCGCAGCGTGAAACCCTTCAAATATGGTCGTTTTGGCGGGTTCCTGCGGCTGCGCACAGTCTAGGGCCTCTCACGATACGTGCCCGAACGACGCTTCGCCGACAGGAGTGTTCAGTCCGTAATCTTGAAGGTGTCGAAGGCGGTCCGGCGCAGGGTGGCGCACTGCTTGTCGTCCCACTTGCTCGCCTCGCAGGTGATCAGTATGGCGAAGCCATGGCTGCCGTCCGCCTTGAAGCCGCGGTTGAGCGCCCGGACCCGCTTGCCGTCCTGGTTGCGCTCGAACTCCCAGTCCGCGACGGTCGGGTAGCCGCGCCAGTCCACCGACGTGATGCCGAGGCCCTTGTAGCCGGACATGGTGCGGCGGGCGTTCTCCTCGCCCTTGCGCCAGTCCGCCTCGGCGTCGGACTTCGGCGCGTTGGTGAAGTCGATCTGAATGCGCGGAATGCTGGATCCGCCGTAGTACTTACGGCTTCCGGAGTAGCTCCCGGGGTGGACCGACCAGCCCTCCGGCATGGCCATGCTGAACGGGAAGTCGGAGCTCTTGACGGTCTTGTAGCCGTCGGGCAGGCCGCCCTTACCGGAGTCGTCCTTGCCCTTACCGCTGTTGTCGCCGCTTCCGCCGCCGCCCTTGCCCGAGTTGTCGTCCGCGTCCTCGGAGGCATCCGGCTGGTCGCTCGACGTGCCGCCGGAAGTCTCCGCCTTCGGCGACTCGCCGCCCGACTGGCCGGTCTTGTCGGTGCCCTTGCCCTGGTCCTCCTTGGAGCCGCCCGAGGCCCCGGCGGAGGCGGACTTGTCGCCGCCGGAGGAGCCCTTGGCGTTGTCGCCGCCGTCCCCGCCGTCGTTCAGGACGACGGCGAGCACGGTGCCCACGATGGCGAGCACCACGACCACCGCGATGATGATCAGCGTGCGCTTGGGGACCACATCCGTGATCGAGGCGCGCGGCGGCAGGGAAGGCCGCGGCCCGGGTGCGGCCTCGGGCGTCGCGGCGTCCGCATCGGCCCGCGCCGCCGACCCGGAGCCCGCGGCCGCCGCGCCCGCCACCGCGGACTTCACCCCGGACGTCGCCCCGGACGTCGCGCCCGGCTTGGACGCCGGCTCCGCCTGGCTCCCGTCGCCCGCCTTCTTCGCCGCCACGGCGGCCGCCGCGTTGCGCACCGACTTCAGCGCGCCGCGCCTGCGCTCCGCGACGGCCGTCTCCTTGGCCTCGGCGGCCGCCTCGTCCTCCTTCGACGGGGCGGGCGGCAGGCTCATGGTGCGGGTCGCGTCGGCGGGGGCCTTGATGAGGTCGGGCCCGTTCACCACGTGCTCCAGCAGCGCCCGCGCCCCGGCGTCGTCGAGCCGCCGGTCCGGGTCCTTGGTGAGCAGACCGTAGATGACCTCCTCCAGCGGGCCCGCGTTCTTCGGCGGCTCCACCGGCTCGGTCATCACGGCGGTCAGAGTCGCTATGGCCGTGCTCTTGTCGTACGGCGGCACGCCCTCCACCGCCGCGTACAGCAGCCCGCCCAGCGACCACAGGTCGGACGGCGGGCCCGGCTTGTGGCCGCGGGCCCGCTCCGGGGAGATGTAGGAGGGCGCGCCGACGAGCATGCCGGTGGAGGTCACCGACGGGTCGCCCTCGACCTGGGCGATGCCGAAGTCGGTGAGGACGACCCGGCCGTCGTCCGACATCAGCACGTTGGAGGGCTTCACATCGCGGTGCAGGATGCCCGCCTGGTGGGCGGCGCGCAGCACATCGAGGACGGCGAGTCCGACCTCGGCGGCGCGCTTGGGGGTCAGCGGGCCGTCGTCGCGGACGACGTCGGCGAGGGAGCGGCCCTCGATGAGCTCCATGACGATCCACGGCCGGTCGTCCTCGTCGACCACGTCATAGACGGTGACGGCACCGTTGCTGCGGATCCGGGCGATCGCCTTCGCCTCGCGCAGCGTGCGGGTGATGAGCCGTCTCTTCTCGTCCTCCTCCACGCTGGACGGGAAGCGCAGCTCCTTGACCGCGACCGTACGGCCGAGGGTCTGGTCACTCGCACGCCAGACCGTGCCCATGCCGCCCTGACCGAGGATCTCCCCGAGCCGGTACCGCCCGGCGAGGAGGCGCCCAGTCGAACCCTGCGTCTTCTCAGCCTCCGACATGCGACCCCTCTGCGAATCTACCCACCCTGAACCCACCCTGGGAGAGCGTCCATTGTCTCTCATCCGCGGACCCGGAACGGCCCCGGGTCCGGGGCGCGGCGTGGCGGCCACCGCGGTACCTGCGACCATCTGGCAGTACGCAGGAAACGGAGGTCCGTGTCATGCCCATCTCCGCCATACGATGGCACAGGCCGCGCCGTATGCCGACCGCCCTGGCGCTCACAACCGCCCTCGGACTCCTCCTCTCCGGCTGCGGCGCGGCGGCCACGGAACCGGGCCGGGACGCGGATCCGCGGGCGAGCGCGGGCCCGGCCGCCGAGGGGGGTCGTGACGGCGTCCTGCGCGCCGCCGTCCGGCGGTTGGCGGCGCAGGGCGACGCTCCGGGGGCCGCGGTGCTCATCCGCCGGGAGGGCGGCGGCACGCGGTACCTCGCCTCGGGGGTCGCGGACGTCCGCACCGGGCGCCGGATCCACCGGAACGACCGCTTCCGGGCGGGCAGCCTCACCAAGACCGTCATCGCGGCGGTGACGCTGCGCCTTGCCGCCCAGGGGCGGCTCGGCCTCGACGACACGGTGGAGGAGCACCTCCCGGGGCTGGTGCGCGGCCACGGCAACGACGGCCGGGCCATCACGATCCGCCAGCTCCTGAACCAGACCAGCGGGCTGTTCGACTACACCACCGACCCGGTGCTGGCGCGTCAGCTGTCCGCCGCCGCCGACCGCACCCGCACCCCCGCCTCCCTGGTGCGCACCGCCCTCGCGCACCGCCCGTACTTCGCCCCCGGGGCCACCTGGCGCTACTCCAACACCAACTACGTGCTGCTGGGCATGGTCGTCCAGCGGGTCACCGGCCGCTCCTACGCGACCGAGGCCCGGCGCGACGTGCTCGTTCCGCTGCGTCTGCACGGCACCTCCTTCCCCGGCACCCGCACCGCCCTCCCGGACCCGCACGGCCGCGCGTACACGCGGGACGGCGGGGCCGGGGACGGCGGCGCCCGACGCGATGTCACCGACCTCAACCCCTCCTCGGCGGGGGCCGCGGGGGAGCTGATCTCCACGCTCGGCGATCTGACCCGCCTCCTCCCCGGACTGCTGCGCGGCAAGGTCGTGCCCCCGGCCGAGCTGCGGCAGATGCGGAACACCTCCGCCTCCGGCGGCCAGTACGGCATGGGGCTGTTCCCGGTACGGCTGACGTGCGGGGTGACGCTGTGGGGCCACAACGGCGAGATCAACGGCTCCTACGCGCTGGCCGTGACCACCGCCGACGGCCGCCACAGCCTCGCCTACCGGCTCAACAGCACGGCCGCCTCCGGTCTGACCGCCGAAACGTCCCTGCTCGAGGCCGAGTTCTGCCCGCGCCGATGAAGCCCTCCGGACAGCTCCCTACAGCGGGATGATGTCCGGCGCGCCCAGCCGGGCCGCGTCCGCCGTCAGATCGTCCGGCTGGCGCTGGGACTCGCGCTCCGCCTCCACCCGCTTCTCGTAGTGCTGGACCTCGCGGTCGATCTGGTCCTCGCCCCAGCCCAGCACGGGCCCCATCAGCTCGGCCACCTCGCGGGCGCAGCGCGTACCGCGGTCGAAGGTCTCGATCGAGATGCGGGTGCGGCGGGTGAGGACGTCGTCCAGGTGACGGGCCCCCTCGTGGGAGGCGGCGTACGAGACCTCGGCGCGCAGATAGTCCTCCGCCCCGGCGAGCGGCTTCCCCAGCGACGCGTCGCCCGCGATCAGGTCCAGCACCTCCTGCGCCGCCGAGCCGTAGCGGTTGAGCAGATGCTCGATCCGCGCCGCGTGCAGCCCGTACTGCCGACCGATCCGCTCCCGGGCGTTCCACAGCGCCTTGTAGCCGACGGCGCCGACCAGCGGGATCTCCTCGGTGACACAGGGCCCGACGCGGCGGTCGAGGCCGTGCACCGCCTCGTCCACGGCGTCCTTGGCCATCACCCGGTACGTGGTGTACTTGCCCCCCGCGACCACCACGAGGCCCGGCACCGGATGGGCGACGGTGTGTTCGCGCGAGAGCTTGCTGGTGGCCTCCGACTCCCCGGCCAGCAGCGGGCGCAGCCCGGCGTAGACGCCCTCCACGTCGTCGCGGGTCAGCGGCACCGCGAGGACCTCGTTGAGGTGCTCCAGGAGATAGTCGATATCGGCGCTGGAGGCGGCCGGGTGGGCCTTGTCCAGGTCCCAGTCGGTGTCCGTGGTGCCGATGATCCAGTGCCGGCCCCAGGGGATCACGAACAGCACGCTCTTCTCGGTGCGCAGGATCAGTCCGGTCGTGGAGTGGATGCGGTCCTTGGGGACCACCAGGTGGATGCCCTTGGAGGCCCGGACGTGGAACTGGCCGCGCTCGCCGATCAGGGCCTGCGTCTCGTCGGTCCACACCCCGCTGGCGTTGACCACCTGCCGGGCCCGGACCTCGAACTCACCCCCCTGCTCCAGGTCGTGCACCCGGGCGCCGACCACGCGCTCGCCCTCCCGCAGGAAGGCGACCACCCGCGCGCGGTTGGCCACGTGCGCGCCGTATTTCGCCGCCGTGCGCACGAGGGTGGTGACGTAGCGGGCGTCGTCCATCTGGGCGTCGTAGTACTGCAACGCCCCGACCAGCGCGTCCTTCTTGAGGCAGGGGGCGACCCGCAGCGCCCGCCCGCGGCTGAGATGGCGGTGGGCGGGCAGTCCGCGGCCGTGCCCGGAGGAGATCGACATGGCGTCGTAGAGCGCGACGCCCGAGCCCGCGTAGAACCGCTCCCAGACCCGGTGCCGCAGCGGATACAGGAACGGCACCGGCTTGACCAGGTGCGGTGCGATCCGCTCCAGCAGCAGCCCGCGCTCCTTCAGCGCCTCGCGCACCAGTGCGAAATCCAGCATCTCCAGATAGCGCAGTCCGCCGTGGATCAGCTTGCTGGAGCGGCTGGAGGTCCCGGAGGCCCAGTCCCGCGACTCGACCAGACCGGTCTCCAGGCCCCGGGTCGCGGAGTCCAGCGCGGTGCCCGCGCCGACCACTCCGCCGCCCACGACCAGCACATCGAGCTCACGGTCCGCCATCCGGGCCAGCGCCTCGCCGCGCTCGGCCGGTCCCAGTGCCGGTGTTTTCACCGCTGCCTCCCGTTGTGATCGACGTCACGCCGCCCTGCTGATTTTCCTGGCTTTCTCCCCTCCGTGCCATGCCGCTGCTCCGGCCATCGCCGCGACACCGTGTCAACACCCCTCCCCAATACTGAATACGAGTCATATTTCCGCTTAGTCTGCCTTTGCGCCATCCGACCTCGTCCCGGGAAGGACGACACGACGTCATGCCCGCAGATCTCGCCGTCATCGGACTCGGTCATCTCGGTATTCCTCTCGCCCGGGCGGCCACCGCCGCCGGTGTCCGCACCGTCGGCTACGACCCCGATCCGCGCGCGGCCGGCGACCTCCGGGCCGGACGGCTGCCCGCCGGTCCGGGCGAGGGCCTGCTCTCCGCCGCCGAGCTGCGCCGGATGGCCTCCCAGGGCTTCCGGATCACCGCCGACCCCGCCGAGCTCGGCCGCGTCCGCACCGCCGTGATCTGCGCCCCGACCCCGCTCGGGGACGACCGCAGACTGGATCTGTCGGCGGTCGGCGAGGCGGCCCGTACGCTCGCGGCGCGGCTGCGCCCGCACACCACCGTTCTGCTCGAATCGACCGTGTACCCCGGCACCACCGAGGAATTCCTCCGTCCGCTTCTCGAGGAGGGATCCGGGCTGCGCGCCGGGCGCGACTTCCACCTCGCCTACTCGCCCTGCCGCCACGACCCGGGCAACCGCGCCCACGGCCCCGCCAACACCCCCAAGGTCATCGGCGGCCTCACCCCCGCCTGCACCGAGGCGGCCGCCGCCTTCTACGGCCGCTTCACCGAGAAGGTCGTCCGGGCCCGCGGCACCCGCGAGGCCGAGACCGTCAAGGTCCTGGAGACCAATTACCGGCACGTCAACATCGCCCTGGTCAACGAGATGGCGGTGTACTGCCATGACCTCGGCGTCGATGTGTGGGACGTGGTCCGCTGCGCCGAGACCAAGCCGTTCGGCTTCCAGTCCTTCCGCCCCGGCCCCGGTGTCGGCGGCCACGGCGTACCCGTCGACCACGGCCACATGGCCGACCCACAGCGCGGCCTCGGCATCCCGCTGCGCATGGTGGAGCTCGCGCAGCAGGTCAACGGGCGGATGCCGGGCTATGTCACCCGCCGCTGCACGGCCCTGCTCAACGAGTACGGGAAGTCGGCGCGCGGCGCGCACGTACTGCTGCTGGGCGTCGGCTACAAGGCCGACGTCGCCGACGCGGAGGGCTCGCCCGCGCGGGAGATCGCCTCCCGGCTGATCGAGCTGGGCGCCCGGCTCAGCTACCACGATCCGTACGTCACGCGCTGGCGGGTGCTGGGGCGCGAGGTGGTGCGCGCCGACTCGGTGTACGAGGCGGCGGCCGACGCCGACCTGACCGTCCTGCTGCAGCCGCACCGCACCTACGACCTGCAGGGGCTCTCGGTGAAGGCCCAGCTGCTGCTGGACACCAGGGGGGCGGGACCGGCGGGGACGGCGCACCGGCTGTGAGCGCCGCGGGGCTCCGTTTCACCC
>NZ_JAEEAP010000416.1 GCF_016103465.1 Streptomyces sabulosicollis | reverse complement strand
GGGTTGGGGTTGTGCCCAGACCCCTGGGGGTCGGGGCCGTGCCCCAGATCCCGGGGGTCGGGGTTGTGCCCCAGACCCCGGGGCGGAGCCCCTGCCGTGCGGTGGAGCCGCGTGAAAGGGAGGGGCTCGGGGTCAGGACGCGGAAGCGGTGATGCGGCGGTAGGCCATTTCGGCCAGTTGCGCCTGGCCCGCCTTGCTGGGGTGGAACCAGTCCCATTTGCTCAGCTCGTGCGTGGTGAAGCGGTATTCGTGCACCGCCGGGTCGTACCGGCACAGCACATCCCGCCCGCACACGTCCTTCAGCACCTTGTTGTACTCCGTCACCCGGTCCGCGACCCGCTGCCGACGGTCGTTGGAGGCCGCGTCCAGATCCTGGGAGTCCTTCAGCATCGACGGGCAGATGCCCAGCTTCCAGATCTGCCGGCCGAAGACGTTCTTCCGCCCCTCCGACCACAGCCGCTTCAGGTCCGGCACGCTGGCCACGTACACCTGCGTCTTCGGCAGATCACGGCGCAGCCGGGTGAGCGCCGAGGTGAAGGTGGTGCGGAACTGCTCGGTGGAGGTCATGTCGTCCACCGAGTCCCGGCAGGCGTCATTGGCGCCGATCATCACGGTGATCAGCTTCGGCTTGCGGGCCGCGGCGGCCTCGATCTGGCCGGGGAGGTCGGCCACGACCGCGCCGGTCTTGGCGAAGTTCCAGGCGTGGGTCCCCGCGTCGGCGGTGGCGGAGGGGAGCAGCCGCTGGGCGAGGCTCTTCACATCGGTTCCGGTGGACCACGACACCTCGGGGCAGTCGGAGAGCACGGAACAGGCGTCGAAGCCGCGGGTGATGGAGTCGCCCACGGAGGCGATCGAGGTCGGCCGGGTGTTCCAGACGATGGCCCGCTTGGCGCCGGGGGTCTTCCCCGCGCGGGTCGGCCCGTGCCGGGAGGGGTCGTCCGAGCTGCCGAAACAGCCCGCCGAGCTCAGCACGGCGGCGGTGGTGAACAGCACCACGCCGGTGCGCCCGGCGGAGCGCGAGAGAGCGCGCCCGGCGGTGCGCCCGGCGGTGCGTGAAGTAGTGCGTGAAGTGGTGCGCGAGGACGGGCGCACGATCGTACGCGTGGTCGAGGAAGCGGCCGCCGATCGCTTCCGGCGTGTCGCGCTGACCCGCATGGCTGTTCCCCCTCCGGCTGTTGGGTGATATCTATCCGGACCGACGGTACGTCACTCCTCCGGCTGGATCGCACGGTACGTTTTTCTTGTGCCAGATGAGCGCCGTCCCGGCGACTTGGCGCGCTATGCGGTACCAGCACATTACGCCCCGTCACATCCTGTCCACTTTCTAGAGAATTCTGCACGATAAATTTCACTGAAGGTGACGTCGAGACTGGTGTGGGAGTGATCACTAGGGCAGAATGTGATCCGATGACCCGGGCGGGAACCGGTACGGGCGCGAGGCCGCTGGGGAAGGCGCACCTCGAACCGCACAGGAGGCACCGGTGACGACCCGTGGAGTTCTGTATGTGCACTCCGCTCCGCGCGCGCTGTGCCCGCATGTCGAATGGGCCGTCGCGGGCGTTCTCGGCGTGCGTGTCACTCTCGACTGGATCAAGCAGCCGGCGGCGAACGGCACCTGGCGTGCCGAGTTCTCCTGGCAGGGCGAGGTCGGCACGGCCTCCAAACTGGCCTCCGCGCTCCGCGGCTGGCATCTGCTGCGCTTCGAGGTGACCGCTGAGCCCTGCGCCACCGCCGAGGGCGAGCGCTACAGCTCAACCCCCGAGCTCGGCATCTTCCACGCCGTCACCGGGATGCACGGCGACATCCTGATCCCCGAGGACCGGCTGCGCGCCGCCCTCGCCCGCTCCGCCCGCGGCGAGAGCGACCTCGAGGCGGAGATCGCCAAGCTGCTCGGCAAGCCCTGGGACGACGAGTTGGAGCCGTTCCGCTACGCGGGTGAGGGCGCCCCCGTCCGCTGGCTGCACCAGGTCGTCTGAGCACCTGACGCGCCGCCACTCCTTTGGCCCGGAGCGCCCTCCGGGTTCTAGCGTGGCGGAATGACCGAACAACACCCGGCAACGTCCGTCGCGGTCCTCGGCACCGGCATCATGGGCTCCGGAATGGCCCGCAACCTCGCCCGCTCCGGGCTCGAGGTCCGTGCGTGGAACCGCACCCGATCCAAGGCCGAACCGCTCGGCCAGGACGGCGTACGCGTCACCGACACCCCGGCCGAGGCCGTGGACGGTGTCGACGTCGTCCTGACCATCCTCTACGACGGCGCCGTGGCGCTCGAGACGATGCGGCAGGCCGCCCCCGCGCTGCGCCCCGGCACCGCATGGGCCCAGGCCACCACGGCGGGTCTTGAGGCGCTGGAATCGCTCGCCGCGTTCGCCCGTGAGAAGGACCTCGTCCTCATCGACTCGCCCGTGCTCGGCACCAAGCAGCCCGCGGAGAGCGGACAGCTGCTGGTGCTGGCCGCCGGGCCCAACCCGGTACGCCCGGTCGTCTGGCCGGTCTTCGACGCCATCGGCAGCCGTACGGTGTGGGTCGGCGACAGCGCGGAGGGCGCCGCCGCCACCCGGCTCAAGCTGGTGCTGAACAGCTGGGTCCTCAACGTCACCCACGCCACCGCCGAGGCGGCCGCCCTCGCCAAGGGGCTGGGCGTGGAGTGGCAGGGCTTCCTCGACGCGGTCGAGGGCGGGCCGCTGGACAACGGCTATATGCGGGTCAAGTCCGCCCAGGTGCTCCGGGGCGACCTCGAGCCCAGCTTCGCCACCAAGACCGCCGAGAAGGACGCCCGGCTGATCGTGCAGGCCGGGGAGCGCGCCGGAGTGCGGCTGGACCTGGCGGCCGCGGGCGCGGAGCGGTTCCGCCGCGCCATCGAGGCGGGCCACGGCGACGAGGACATGGTGGCCTCGTACTTCGCCAGCTTCGACGGCGAGGCCCCCTGAGACAGAAGCGGCCCTGTCACACCGATGGCCCGCCCCCGGCCGGAGCCGGAGGCGGGCCACCCCCGCATTTCAGCGCCTCACGGCGCCAAGCGGTCAGACCGTGCGGAACGCCAGCACCACGTTGTGGCCGCCGAAGCCGAACGAGTCGTTCAGCGCCACGATCGGGCCGTCGGCCGGGAGCGGCCGCGCCTCGCCGGTCACCACGTCGGCGTCCGCCTCCGGGTCCAGCGAGCCGATGTTGATCGTCGGCGGGGCCAGCCGGTGGTACAGCGCGAGCACGCTGGCCACCGTCTCCACACCGCCCGCGCCCCCGAGCAGATGGCCCGTCATGGACTTGGTGGCGGAGACCGCCATGTGGTCCACGTCGTCGCCGAACACCTTGCGCAGCGCCTTGAGCTCCGCCAGGTCGCCCTGTGGCGTCGAGGTCGCGTGCGCGTTGACGTGCGCGATCTCGGCAGCGTTGATACCGGTGTTCTCCACCAGGTTCTGCAGCGCGTTCCCGATGCCGTTGCCGGACGGCTCGGGCTGGGTGATGTGGTGGGCGTCGGCCGAGATGCCCTGGCCGATGGCGCGCGCGTACACCCGGGCGCCGCGCGCGGCGGCGTGCTCCGCCGACTCCAGGACGATGGCGCCCGAGCCCTCGCCCATCACGAAGCCGTTGCGGTCGACGTCGAACGGGCGCGAGGCGCCCTGCGGGTCGTCGTTGTTCTTGGACATCGCCATCATGTTGCCGAAGGCGACCATGGGCAGCGGGTGGATGGACGCCTCGGTGCCGCCCGCGACCACCACATCGGCGCGGCCGGTGCGGATCATCTCGATCGCGTAGCCGATGGCCTCGGCGCCGGACGCGCACGCGCTCACCGGGGTGTGCGCGCCCGCGCGGGCGTTGAGGTCGATGCTGACGTTCGCCGCCGGGCTGTTGGGCATCAGCATCGGCACGGTGTGCGGGGAGACCTTGCGGACGCCCTTCTCGCGCAGCACGTCGTACTGGTCGAGCAGGGTGGTCACCCCGCCGATACCGGAGGCCATGACCGCGCCGAGCCGGTCGGGGTCGATCGAGGGATCCTCGCCCGCCTTGGCGGTGAAGCCCGCGTCCGCCCATGCCTCACGAGCCGCGAGCAGCGCGAACTGCGCGGAACGGTCGAGCTTGCGGGCCTGCGGACGCGGAATGACCGTGCCCGGCTCCACCGCGATCTTCGCGGCGATGCGGACCGGCAACTCGGCCGCCCATTCCTCCTCCAGGAGGCGGACGCCGGACCGGCCGGCCAGCAGGGCCTCCCAGGTCGACGGGGCGTCGCCACCCAGCGGCGTCGTGGCACCAACACCGGTGACGACCACGGTGCGATTGGTCGAGTTCACAGGAATTCCTACTCCACGTGTAGAAGGTGCTGGACCTGCCACCGCACGGGCGGCGACGACCGGCCTGGATACGGGTTCAGCCCTGGTGCTTGAGGATGTAGTCGACGGCGTCGCCGACGGTCTTGAGGTTCTTGACGTCGTCGTCCGGGATCTTCACGTCGAAGCGCTCCTCGGCGGCGACGACCACCTCGACCATGGACAGCGAGTCGACGTCCAGGTCGTCGGTGAAGGACTTGTCCAGCAGGACGTCCTCGGTCGGGATACCGGCGATCTCGTTGACGATCTCGGCGAGACCCTCGAGGATCTCTTCCTGAGTGGCGGCCATTGCGGCGCTCCTTCTTCGGTGTGTTGCGGTGGTGGCGCAGCGTCCGACTTCTGCGGTGCTGCGTGGATATGGACTATGGAGCCTAAGGGAGGGTAACGACCGTCGCTGCGTAGACGAGACCCGCTCCGAATCCGATGACGAGCGCGGTGTCGCCGCTCTTCGCCTGCCCCGTCGCCAACAGCCGCTCCATGGCGAGCGGGATGGAGGCGGCCGAGGTGTTGCCGGTGGTCTCCACATCACGGGCGACCGTGACGTGCTCCGGCAGCTTGAGGGTTTTGATCATCGAGTCGATGATCCGCATATTGGCCTGGTGGGGGATGAACGCGTCGAGCTCGTCCGCGCTGACCCCGGCCTCGTCCAGGGCCTGCTGGGCGACCTTCGCCATCTCGTAGACGGCCCAGCGGAAGACGGCCTGGCCCTCCTGGCGCAGCGCCGGGTAGCGCACGTCGGCGGCGTCCTGCTCGCGGTAGACGTCCCAGGGCAGCGTCTGGGTGATGGTGTCGGACTTGTCGCCCTCCGAGCCCCAGACGGTGGGGCCGATCGCGGGCTCCTTGGAGGGGCCGACCACCACGGCGCCGGCGCCGTCGCCGAACAGGAAGGCCGTCGCCCGGTCCTCCAGATCGGTCAGGTCCGAGAGCCGCTCGACCCCGATGACCAGCACATGCTCCGCGGTGCCGTCGGTGATCATGCCCTTGGCGAGGGTCAGCCCGTAGCCGAAGCCCGCACAGCCCGCCGAGATGTCGAACGCGGCCGGCTTGCCGGCGCCCAGCAGATGCGCGATCTCGGTGGCGATCGCCGGGGTCTGCTTCAGGTGCGAGACCGTCGAGACGATCACGGCGCCGATCTGCTCCGGCGTCAGGCCGGCGTCGGCGATGGCCTTGCCCCCGGCCTCCACGGACATGGCGGCGACCGTCTCGTCCGGACCGGCCCAGTGCCGGGTGGCGATGCCGGAGCGGGAGCGGATCCACTCGTCGGAGGAGTCGATGTGCTTGAGGATCTCCTCGTTCGGCACCACCCGGGTCGGACGGTAGCCACCGACGCCGAGAATGCGCGCGTACGGGGCGCCCTTGCTGGGCTTGATCTTCGCGGTCATGCTTCTCGGAGCTCCTCTTCGGCCGGGGTGTCGACGGGAACGGCGTGCTCCTCGATCAGCGCACGGGCCGCGTCGAGATCGTCCGGAGTCTTCAGCGCCACATTGGTGACGCCCGGCAGCGCGCGCTTGGCGATGCCGGTGAGCGTGCCGCCCGGGGCCACCTCGATCAGCGCGGTGGCGCCCAGCTCCTGGAAGGTCTCCATGCACAGGTCCCAGCGCACCGGGTTGGACACCTGGGCGACCATCCGCTCGATCACCTCGGCCCCGGACGCCACGACCCCGCCGTCCCGGTTGGAGACGTATCGGGTGCGCGGATCGGCCACCGGGACGCCCGCGACCAGGGCCTCGAGGGCGGCGACCGCCGGGGCCATGTGGTCGGTGTGGAACGCGCCGGCCACCTTGAGCGGTACGACGCGGCGCACCCCCTCCGGCTTGTCCTCGGCCAGCGCCGCCAGCTGCTCGGCGGTGCCCGCGGCCACGATCTGCCCGGCGCCGTTGACGTTCGCCGGGGTCAGCCCGTGCTTGTCGAGGTGGGCGACGACATCGTCCTGCTCACCCCCCAGTATGGCGGCCATTCCGGTCTCGGTGCGGCTCGCGGCCTCCGCCATGGCGAGGCCGCGGCGGCGGACCAGCACCATGGCCGCCTCGTCGGTGAACACACCGGAGGCCGCGGCCGCGGTGATCTCGCCGACGCTGTGGCCCGCGACCGCGCCGATACGGTTCGGCAGCTCCGCGAGACCGGTCGGGCCCTCGACGCCCTCGCCGAACAGCGCGTGGGCGGAGACCAGACCGGCGGCCACCAGCAGCGGCTGGGCCACCGCGGTGTCGCGGATCTCCTCCTCATCGGCCTTGGTGCCGTAGTGGATGAGGTCCAGACCGGAAACGGCCGACCACCAGGCCAGACGTTCGGTGACGCCGGGGAGGTCGAGCCAGGGGGTCAGGAAGCCGGGCTTTTGAGCACCCTGGCCGGGAGCGACGAGTACGAGCACTCTCACACTCTCTCTTGTGGACGGTCCGGCTCGCCCGTGAGGACAAGGACGAAGAACCGACAGGGGAATTGTGGGGGTCCAACAAACGGTCAGGGCAATATGTTCGCGTCGGCGAGACGTCCCAGGATCAGGGCTATGCGCAGAGTAAACGCCGACCGGACGTCGGAAGGTGACCATCCGGTGACGTCCGTCACACGTCGTAGCCGGTAGCGAACGGTGTTCGGGTGAACGAAGAGCATGCGGGCCGCCCCCTCCAGACTGCTCGCCTGTTCGAGGTACACACTCAGCGTCTCGAGCAGCGCCGAACCGGCTTCCTCCAACGGTCTGTAGATCTCCTCCACCAACTGCTCACGGGCAGCCGGATCCCCGGCCATCGCGCGCTCGGGCAGCAGATCGTCGGCGAGCACCGGACGGGGTGCGTCCGGCCAGGCGGTGCACGCCTTCAGCCCGGCCGCCGCCGCCCCCGCCGAGCGGGTCGCGGCCAGCAGGTCGGAGACCACGGGACCGGCCACCACCGGACCCGGCGCATACGGTCCGATCAGCGCCTTCGCCGCCTGCAGCGGATTGTCCGAGCCGCCCGCGACCACCACAAGACGGTCGCCCAGCACCCCGGTGAGCACCTGCAGCTTGGCGTGGCGGGCGGCCCGCCGGATCGCCTCGACGGTCAGCTCGCTGTCCCCGTCCGGGGCGGTGCCCAGCACCACGCACACGTGTTCGGGGGAGTTCCAGCCCAGGGCGGCGGCGCGGGACAGCGCCCCCTCGTCCGCCTCGCCCGACAGCACCGCGTTGACCACCAGCGACTCCAGCCGGGCGTCCCAGGCGCCGCGCGCCTCGGCGGCCTGCGCGTACACCTGGGCGGTGGCGAAGGCGATCTCCCGCGCGTACACCAGCAGCGCCTCGCGCAGCACCGACTCATCGCCCGGGGCCGCCACGTCGTCGATCGCCGACTCCATGACCTCGATGGTCGTACGGACCATCTCCACGGTCTGCCGCAGGGTGATCGCCCGGGTCAGCTCGCGCGGGGCGGTGCCGAACACATCGGTACTGATCGCCTGGGGGGCCTCGGGATGGCGAAACCATTCGGTGAAGGCCGCGATGCCCGCCTGCGCCACCAGCCCGATCCAGGAGCGGTTCTCGGGCGGCATCGCGCGGTACCACGGCAGCTGCTCGTCCATGCGCGCGATGGCGTTGGCGGCGAGCTTCCCGGAGGACTTCTCCAGGCGGCGCAGGGTGGCACTGTGCGGATGCGGGGTGTTCGGGGCTGGTTCAGGCACGAGGACAAGACTGCCTTATCGGGTGATGAGCGCTGGGGGCGGGAGGCTACGCGGGGGTATAC
>NZ_JAEEAP010000415.1 GCF_016103465.1 Streptomyces sabulosicollis | reverse complement strand
GGCATAGGGGGTCCTCGGGCCTCTGGCGTCGGAAGGTCTGCGGGGTTCGGATGCGGCCGGAACTCGGATGCCGTCCGGGGTGGCGTCGGCCGGCGGCTGATCGGGCGGTGGCCGACCGGTGGCTGATCGGCGGCGCGGGCTCAGCCTCACAGAAATGTTCCCAGTGCGCAAGCTTTCCCAACGGGCAAGAATCAGCCTTGTCCCGTATGCTCATCCGCGATGACTACCGGCCTGCGTGAACGCAAGAAGGCGGCGACCCGCCAGTCGCTGCACGACGCCGCCGTGCGGCTCGCCGCCGCGCATGGGGTCGAGAACCTCACGGTGGAGGCCATTGCCGATGCCGCCACCGTCTCCCGGCGCACCTTTTCCAACTACTTCGCCAGCAAGGAGCAGGCGCTGCTGCACCACGACAGGGCGCGCACGGTCCGGCTGGTCGAGCTCATCCGCGCCCGCCCGGCGCGGGAGTCCCTGATGGCGGCGGTCATCGGCGCCGCCGAGCGGCATGCGGCCGAGTTCGCCGCCGACCCGGAGCAGGAGGAGCAGTACCGGACCCTGCGCCTGCATCCGGCGCTGCTGCCCGAGCTGGTCGCCACCTATGCCGCCGCCGAACGCGAACTGGCCGTGGCCGTCGAGGAGCGCCTCCCCGCCGGACCGGACACCGCCCTGCGGGCCCAGATCCTCGCCGCGACTCTCCTCGCCGCCTTCCGCGTCGTCGGGCAGACGGCGCTCGAACGCCGCGAGCACGACGTCGTGGCCCTCCTCCGCCAGGCGCTCGCCATCACCCGCGAGGGTTTCCGCTGATCGCTTCCCCCGGTTCCGCCGACCAGTCCTCCCGGTTCCGCTGACCGGTTCTCCCGCTTCGGCTGACCGTTTTCCCCGTTTCCGCTGACCGGTTTTCCGCGGCCGCGCGGGCGACAACGTCAAGCATGGCCGAATCCGAGCGGCCTTCGATAGGCATCGTCTATCGACATGATCAGAATCATATCTTGGCCCTTTGGACCCGCTGGGTTCTACCGTCGTGTTCATGGCATTGACAACGCGGCCGGAGCAGCGTCCGACGCGGGCGGAGCGGCGGCCGTCCATGGCGCTCACCTTCTGGCAATCGACCCTCGGCAAGAAGATCGTCATGGGCGCGACCGGTCTGATCATGATCGGCTACCTCTGCGTCCACCTGCTCGGGAACATGAAGATCTTCTTCGGTCCGGGGGAGTTCAACGCCTACGGACACTGGCTGCGGGTCATGGGAGCCCCCGTCCTGCACCATGAGTGGGGGCTGTGGATCGCCCGGATCGTCCTCCTGGCCTCGGTGGTCCTGCACGGTGTGTCCGCCTACCAGCTGAGCAGGCGCGACATCAAGGCCCGCCCGCAGAAGTACGTCCACACCAAGCCACGGGCGAGCTATGCCACCCGGACCATGCGCTGGGGCGGGGTGATCCTGGGCCTGTTCATCGTCTGGCACGTCCTGGACCTCACCACCGGCACCACACACTCCGGCGGATTCCAGGAGGGCCATCCGTACCAGAACGTGGTGGACACCTTCTCCACCTGGTACGGGAACGTCATCTACATCGTGGCGATGCTGGCCATGGGCATGCACGTCCGGCACGGCTTCTGGAGCGCCGCGCAGACCCTCGGCGCGGGCAACCGCACCCGTGACCGTGCCCTCAAGGCCATCGCCAACGCCCTGGCGATCGTTCTCACCGCCGGGTTCATCTCGATACCCGTCGGTGTCATGACCGGAGTGGTGAGCTGACCATGACCTCGTACAGCGAATACACCGAGTACACCGTCGGCGAGCCGATCCAGGACGAGCGGGCCCCCTCCGGGCCGGTCAACGAGCGCTGGGACACCCGCCGCTTCCAGGCCAAGCTGGTCAACCCCGCCAACCGCCGCAAGCACACCATCATCGTGGTGGGCACCGGGCTGGCCGGTGGCGCCGCCGGCGCCACCCTGGCCGAGCAGGGCTACCACGTGGTCCAGTTCTGCTACCAGGACTCGCCGCGCCGGGCCCACTCCATCGCCGCCCAGGGCGGGATCAACGCGGCGAAGAACTACCGCAACGACGGCGATTCGATCCACCGGCTGTTCTACGACACCGTCAAGGGCGGCGACTTCCGCGCCCGCGAGTCCAATGTCCACCGCCTGGCGCAGATCTCGGTGGAGATCATCGACCAGTGCGTGGCGCAGGGCGTGCCCTTCGCCCGCGAGTACGGCGGTCTGCTGGACACCCGCTCCTTCGGCGGTGTGCAGGTCTCCCGTACGTTCTACGCCCGTGGTCAGACGGGCCAGCAGCTGCTGCTCGGTGCCTACCAGGCGCTGTCCCGCCAGATCGCGGCGGGAAATGTGGAGATGCACGCCCGCACCGAGATGCTGGACCTGATCGTGGTCGACGGGCGGGCGCGTGGCATCGTCGCCCGCGATCTGGTGACCGGCCGGGTCTCCACGTACTTCGCCGACGCGGTGGTGCTGGCCAGCGGCGGCTACGGCAACGTCTTCTACCTGTCGACGAACGCCATGAACTCCAACGCGACCGCCATCTGGCGGGCGCACCGGCGCGGCGCGTACTTCGCCAACCCCTGCTTCACCCAGATCCACCCGACCTGCATCCCGCGCTCCGGGGACCACCAGTCCAAGCTGACCCTGATGAGCGAGTCGCTGCGCAACGACGGCCGGATCTGGGTGCCCAAGGCGAAGGGCGACACCCGTCCGCCCGCCGAGATCCCCGAGGACGAGCGCGACTACTACCTGGAGCGGATCTACCCGTCCTTCGGCAACCTGGTGCCGCGCGACATCGCCTCCCGTGCCGCGAAGAACGTCTGTGACGAGGGCCGCGGCGTCGGCCCCGGGGGTCAGGGCGTCTATCTGGACTTCGCCGACGCCATCGCCCGGATGGGCCGCAAGGCGGTCGAGGAGAAGTACGGCAACCTCTTCGACATGTACGAGCGGATCACGGCGGAGAACCCGTACGAGGTCCCGATGCGCATCTACCCCGCGATCCACTACACGATGGGCGGGCTGTGGGTCGACTACGACCTGCAGACCACCGTGCCGGGGCTGTTCGCGATCGGCGAGGCCAACTTCTCCGACCACGGTGCCAACCGGCTCGGCGCCTCCGCGCTGATGCAGGGCCTGGCCGACGGCTACTTCGTCCTGCCGTCGACCATCAACGACTACCTGGCCCGCAATCCGCACAAGGACGAGGTCGACGCCTCGCACCCGGCGGCCGTGGACGCGGTGCGGGAGACCGAGGACCGGCTGGCCAGGCTGCTGGCCGTGGACGGCGACCGCACCCCCGACTCCTTCCACCGCGAGATCGGCGAGCTGGTCTGGGAGTTCTGCGGCATGGCCCGCACCGAGGAGGGGCTGCGCAAGGCGCTGGACCGCATCCCGCAGATCCGCGAGGAATTCTGGCGGCGGATCAAGGTGCCGGGCACCGGCGAGGAGTTCAACCAGTCGCTGGAGAAGGCCAACCGGATCGTGGACTATCTGGAGCTGGCCGAGCTGATGTGCCTGGACGCCCTGCACCGGGCCGAGTCCTGCGGTGGCCACTTCCGCGAGGAGTCACAGACCCCCGACGGTGAGGCGGCCCGCAAGGACGAGGAGTTCTCCTACGCCGCGGCCTGGGAGTTCACCGACACCGGCGCCGCCCCCGTGCTCCACAAGGAGCAGCTGACCTTCGAGTACGTTCATCCCACCCAGCGGAGCTACGCATGAAGCTCACCCTGCGCGTCTGGCGCCAGAAGAACCCCGACACCCCCGGTGCCATGGCCACCTACGAGCTCGACGGCGTCTCCCAGGACATGTCCTTCCTGGAGATGCTCGACGTCCTCAACGAGGAGCTCATCGTCAAGGGCGAAGAGCCGGTGGCCTTCGACCACGACTGCCGTGAGGGCATCTGCGGTGCGTGCAGCCTGGTGATCAACGGTGATGCACACGGCCCGGAGCGCACCACCACCTGCCAGCTCCATATGCGGTCCTTCCAGGACGGCGACACCATCGACATCGAGCCGTGGCGCGCCTCCGCCTTCCCGGTCATCAAGGACCTGGTGGTGGACCGCTCCGCGTTCGACCGGGTGATCCAGGCCGGTGGCTACATCACCGCCCCGACCGGATCCGCGCCGGAGGCACACGCCACTCCGGTGCCCAAGGCGGACGCGGACTACGCGTTCGAGCACGCCGAGTGCATCGGCTGCGGCGCCTGCGTGGCGGCGTGCCCCAACGGCGCGGCGATGCTGTTCACCTCGGCCAAGGTCAACCACCTCAATGTGCTGCCCCAGGGCTCTCCCGAGCGGGAGACCCGGGTGCTGGACATGGTGGCCCAGATGGACGCCGAGGGCTTCGGCGGCTGCACCCTCACCGGTGAGTGCGCCACGGCCTGCCCCAAGGGCATCCCCCTGTTCTCCATCACCGCGATGAACAAGGAGTGGCTGCGGGCGACCCGAAAGGTCAAGCGCTGACCCCACTCCCCCGAAAACGGCACCCCTCGACAACGCTCCGTGGATGGGGTGTCCCGGCGGCGGAGGTCTTTCCGGACGCTAGACCTCCGCCGCCCGTCCGCACATCCGGGGCGGTGACTGACGGTGCCACCGGCTCACATCCCCGCCACCCGGCCGCTAGGTTGAGCGCATGTACGCCATGCGACTCTCCCGGCGGGTGAACGCTCCGCGCTCCGCCGTCTACCGGGCGCTCCTCGACGCGGGCGCCGTCGCGGCCTGGCGGGTGCCCGAGGGCATGACCAGCCGGGTGCATGAGTTCGACCCCCGCGAAGGGGGCACCTTCCGTATCTCCCTCGTCTACGACGACCCGGCGAGCACCGGCAAGTCGGGCGGCCATACGGACACCTACCACGGCCGCTTCACCCGGCTGGTGCCTGATGAGCAGGTGGTCGAGGTGCTCGAGTTCGAGACCGCGGACCCCGCCCTGCGCGCCACGATGACGATGACGACCACGCTCACCGACGCGGCGGGGGGCGGCACCGACGTCGACCTCCTGCACGAGGGCATCCCCGACGCCGTACCGGCCGCCGACAACGAGCTGGGGCAGCGCATGGCCCTGGACAAGCTGGCCGAGCTCGTCGAGACGGGCCGGGCGCCTCGGTGAGAGGGCCCGCGGCTACCGCCGGCCGCGCTCGACGAACGCCTGCCCCGCTCCCTCTCTCCCAGGCCGTGCGGGCAGTGCGGACCGCCCCGGTCGGCTCATGCGGGCCGGTCGTCGTCGAAGGAGTTCAGATGGGTGGTGAGGTCGTCGACGAAGCGCGCGAGCAGGCGGCCGAAGACCTCGCGGTCGTGCCCGCTCCAGCCGGCGAGGGCGTCGCCGAACCATCCGAGGACGGTCCGCATGTAGCGGTCGGTCGCCGCCGCCCCCTCGGCGGTGGGCTCGATGAGCCGGGCGCGCTGATCGTCCGGATCGGTCACCCGGCGGACCAGCCCGCGCCGCGCCAGCTCGTTGACCTGACGGGTGACATGGGGCCCGACGACCTGCATCCGCGCGGCGATCTCCCCCACCCGCAGCGGGGCGCCCGCCATGTGCAGGGTGACCAGCACCGACATCGCGGGGCGGTCCACGGACACACCGGTGGCCTCCATGGCGCGCTCGGTCACCCGGCCCCGGTTCACGGCGCCGCTGAGCTGCGTCAGACGGGGCAGCATGGCCAGCAGGTCGGGTGCGCCATCGCCGTCCCGCCCGGCCTCGGGTTCCTCGGCGGTCATCCCGCCCTCCACATCTACCTACGTTAGGTATATAGTCTTCCTCATCGCCCCCGCGTCCGGGGCCCTTCACGCCATGAAAAAGGATACCTCAGTTAGGTATATCCCCAGGCCCTCCCTTCGGGAGAGCCGGAGAGGAGCGCCCATGGGCGCCATGAACACCACGCCGCAGCGCACGGTCCTGGTCTCCGGCGCCAGTATCGCCGGTCCCGCGCTGGCCTACTGGCTCCGCCGCCACGGCTTCGCGGTCACCCTCGTCGAGAAGGCGGCCGCACCGCGCGGAGGCGGCTACCCCATCGACATCCGCGGCACCGCGGTCGAGGTCGTCCGGCGCATGGGGGTACTCCCCCGGCTCCGGGACGCCCACGTCGGCATCCGCCGGATCGCCTTCCTCGACGAGCAAGGCGATCCGATAGCCGCCATCCGCCCCGAGGCCATCTCCGGCGGCGAGGAGGGCCATGACCTCGAAATCCCGCGCGGCGAGCTGGCCGAGATCCTCTACGGCGCCATCCGCGACGACGTCGAACTCCGCTTCAACGACTCCATCGCCACCCTCCACGACCACGCCGGCGGGGTGGACGTGACCTTCCGCGGCGGCGCCCGGCGCACCTTCGACCTGGTCGTCGGCGCCGACGGCATCCACTCGCACACCAGGAGCCTGGCCTTCGGCCCCGAGGAGCGCTACCACCGCTACCTCGACCACTGCTTCGCCGGATTCACCATGCCCAACCACCTGGGGCTCGCGCACGAGGGCCGCACCTGGAACGTCCCGGGCAGGACCGCCGTCCTCTACGCACCCCGTGACGACGACCGGGTCCACGCCTTCCTCAGCTTCCTGCGCCCCGAACCGCCCTTCGACGCCTACCGCGACCCCGCCGCCCAGCGCGGCCTCGTGGCCGAGGTGTTCTCCGGATACGGATGGGAGGTCCCGCGCATGGTCGCCGCCATGCGGGACAGCGACGACCTCTTCTTCGACGTGGTCAGCCAGATTCATATGCCGCGGTGGACCACGGGCCGGGTGGCCCTGGTCGGCGACGCCGCCTACGCGCCGTCGTTCTTCTCCGGCCAGGGCTCGAGCCTGGCGCTGGTCGGCGCGTACGTCCTGGCCGGTGAACTGTCCGCACACGCCCACCACGGCGACGCCTTCGAGGGGTACGAGCGCACCCTGCGGTCGTTCGTGGAGAAGAACCAGGCCCTCGCCGACGAGGGGAGCGCCGCCGTCTCGCCCCGCACCGCCGAGGACCTGGCCCGGCGCGACAAGGCGCTGCGCGAGCCGTCCGCCGTGCTCGGCGCCGCGGGCCGGGACGCGCACTCGGCGCTGGCCCTCCCCGGCTACGACGGCTCCGACGCCGGGTGAGGACGGCGCCGCGTCAGCCGGTGGCGCCGATGGCCGAGGCGGGGCCCGAACCGGAGCCCACGATGGACGGCACCTTGTCGGCGGGGTCGAGGGAGTAGGAGTAGTACGCCTTCGGGTCGAACGCGGCGCCACCGCTCTCGTTGCGGCCGGTGGTGTTGGCGAAGACGTTGCCGCGCTGGAGCAGGGCGGCGGTGCCGTCCTTGATGACGGGGTTCTCGAAGCCCTGGAAGTAGCTGTTCTCCAGCACCATCCTGGTGTGCCCCCGGGCGTAGTTGCCGTAGGAGGAGTTGATGTCCGTGCCGGGGTCGTCCTGGAGGTAGTTGTTGTACAGATGCGCGTGGGCGATGTTGTCGGCGGACGGGTTGCGCTGCTCGCTCTCGCGGAACCAGTTGTGGTGGATCGTGATGTCGGCCGTGGTGTTCTCCGTCCAGCCGATTCCGAAGCTCTTGTTGTTCTGCCGCAGCCGGTTCCAGGACACGGTGAGGTAGCTGGTGTCCTTACGGCTGTCGATCAGCCCGTCGGCCATGTGCCGCAGCTCGTTGTGATCGATCCAGACATGGTGGGCGCCGTCCATCTGGATGGCGTCCCAGTCGTGCTCCTTGTCGTTCCAGGTGCCCTCGTAGGAGTCACGGATCGTCAGGTTCCTGATGATCACGTTGTGCACGCCCTGGCCCAGGAAGAAGCCGCCGCCCACGATCTGGCCCGATGTGCCCGAGCCCACGATCGTCTTGTCGGAGGCGACCTTGATCTCCTTGCCCTTGGGGTCCATCGTGATCGCCGCGGCCACGACGATGACATACGGCTCGGGCGCGGTGGCGTACTTCTCGAGATCGGCGAGCGTGCGCACCGTGACCGTACGGCCGCCCCGGCCCCCGTACGTACCGTTCTGCCCCAGCGCGTCGACGGATGCGAAACCATCGGCGACATCGGCTCTCCAGGACGCGGCGGCCGGTCCCCGCCCGCCCTCGGCG
>NZ_JAEEAP010000414.1 GCF_016103465.1 Streptomyces sabulosicollis | reverse complement strand
GGCCTCTAATCAGTGTTTAATTTTTGTTTTTTTCAAGAAGAAGACGGCATACGAGCTTAGCGAGTGTCTCGTGGGCTCGGAGAGGGGTATAAGAGACAGGTGGGGTGGCTGTCGTGGAGGAGGTGGGCGAGGCGTTCTTGGGGGTATTCGGGGTCCAGTGGTACGTAGGCGGCGCCGGTTTTGAGTACGGCGAGGATGGCGGTGATGGTGTGTGCGGAGCGGGGGAGGGCCAGGGCGATGCGTTGTTCGGGTCCGGCGCCGGTGTGCAGGAGTAGCCGGGCGAGTTGGTTGGCTCGTTGGTTGAGTTCCTGGTAGGTCCACCGTTGGTCTTCGCAGACCACGGCCACCGTGTCCGGGGTTCGTACCGCCCATTCCTCGAACAACCCCGACAACGACACCCTGTCCGGATCAGTGCATGCCGCAAGCGCTGTGTTGTCCACCATTCCACCCAGCCAATTCATCGGGAAGTCGCATCAACGGAGAGAGACGCGTGAGGGTACTTATCTGAATCCAGTGGTTATCTGAATCAGTGGTTATTTGAATCAGTGGTTATTTGAATGCAGCCCGGTTTTGAGTGTCCTTGCCCGCTTGTACCAGCGTCGCCGGACGACATCTCATGAGCAAGGGAATGGCAGCTTGGTGCAGTGGCGCCCACGCTGTCTCCAGCGGCTCACCCCGGTCGGACGCGCTGCCATCATCGGAGAGAACACGCAGGTCGGAAGCGTTGCACCGAGGGGTGCCGCGGCGCTTCGAAGGCATCTAAGTGCCACCCGTCCACATTGCCGGTTATCGCCGAGAACAATGCCCATTGAAATGTTCTGACGTTTATTCAAGATCGTTGACGGGCTTGCCCGGTCCGGGTTACGTTGAATTATTCGGACAGAGTGAATGCCCGCGTGTCCACCGCACTCCTCGTTGCTTCTTCTTCCTTCTCCTCTGCTTATCCATCTCCGTGCGATCTGCGCAGTGCATCAGTGCGAGCGGTCCGAACAGGGGGATTCCCATGGTCCGATCCCGGATCGAAGAGCTTCTGCCGCTGACCCCGTTGCAGGAGGGGTTGCTGTTCCACGCGGTCTATGACGACGGCGCACCGGATGTGTACATGGTGCAGCTGGTCTTCGACCTCGACGGTCCGGTGGACGCTCAGCGCCTGCGGTCCGCGGCACAGGCGATCGTGGATCGCCATATGAGCTTGCGTGCGGGATTCATGACGCGCGGAGTGCCCCGGCCCGTACAGGCCATCGCACGGCGTGTGCGGGTGCCGTGGCGGGAGGAGGATCTGCGGGGTCTGGGGGAGGCGGAGGCGCGGGGTGTCTTCGAGCGGTGGCTGGCGGAGGACCGGGTCGATCGTTTTGATCTGGCGCGGCCGCCGTTGTTGCGGTTCACGCTGTTCCGGCTCGGTGAGGATCGTTTCCGGTTGGTGATGACCAATCACCACATCCTGTTGGACGGCTGGTCCACCCCGCTGGTGGTGCGTGATCTGTTCGCCCTGTACGAGCGCCCGGGCGAGGAGTCCGCACTGCCCAGGCCGACGCCGTACCGCGACTACCTCGCATGGTACGGATCGCGCGATCGGGGCGCGGCACTGGAGGCATGGCGCGAAGCCCTGGCGGGCGTCGACGACCCCACTCTGCTGACGCCCGCGGACCCGGGACGCGAGGCCGTAGCCCCCCAGGACGTGTCACAGCTCCTCTCGGAACCCCTCACCGCCGCCCTGACCGAGCGGGCGCGTGAGGCCGGTCTGACCCTCAACACCGTGGTACAGGGCGCCTGGGGCCTCCTCCTGGCCCGTATGACCGGACGCGATGACGTGGTCTTCGGAACGACGGTGGCCGTCCGGCCGCCCGAGATCCCCGGCGTCGAATCCATGGTCGGGCTGTTCGTCAACACGGTGCCGCTACGTCTCCGCGTACTCGCGGGCGAAAGTCTCGTGGCGCTGCTCACCCGGCTGCAGGACGAACAATCGCGCTTGCTCGACCATCAGTTCCTGAGCCTGACCGACATCCAGCAGAGCGCTTACGCCGGTTCGGGCCCGCTCTTCGACACCGCGACGGTCTTCGAGAACTACCCGGTGGACGACGCCGCCATCGGCCGCACCGACAGGACGCTCAACACCACCGCCATCGCCGCCCACGACGCCACCCACTACCCCCTCGCCCTGATGGTGATTCCCGGCGAGCGGCTGCGGGTGCGGTGGGGATACCGGCCCGATGTGTTCGACCAGCGGGCGGTGGAGGCGATCGCGGCTCGTTTCGTGCGGGTGCTCGAGGCGATCGCCGCTGATCCGACGCGCCTGGTCGGGCGGATCGACGTACTGACCGGAGAGGAACGGGAGCAACTGACCGCCTGGGGTGGAGGTGCTCCCGGTGTGGAAGGTACCGCTCACGCGCTGTTGCCGGGGCTGTTCCAGGAGCGGGTGCGGCGGGATCGGGATGCGGTGGCGGTGGTGTGCGAGGCACGTGAGGTTTCGTACGGCGAGCTGAACGAGCGGGCGAATCGTCTGGCCCGGGTCCTGGTCGGGCTCGGGGTGGGCCCGGAATCCCGGGTGGGACTGGTCGTGCCCCGGTCGGTGGAGATGATGGTGGCGCTGCTGGCGGTGGTCAAGGCCGGCGGGGCGTACGTGCCCATCGATCCGCGCTATCCCGCGAACCGCATCGCCTTCATGCTCGATGACGCACAGCCCGAGGTGGTGCTCGCCACGGCGGACACGGCCGACCGGATCCCCCGGCGTGGGGCCGGCCGGCTGCTCGTACTGGACGGCGACCACACCCAACGGCTCCTGGCCCAGGCCCCCGCCGCCGACCTCACCGACCGCGAGCGCACCAGCCCGCTCGATCCCCGACACCCGGCCTACGCCATCTACACCTCAGGATCCACCGGCGCGCCCAAGGGTGTGGTGGTGACCCACCAGTCCTTGCTGAACAACCTCCGGTGGCGGGTGAAGGCGTTCGGCTGGAGCGCCGAGGACCGTTTCCTCATGCGGACACCCCTGAGCTTCGACGTCTCCGTATGGGAAGCGTTCTGCCCACTGCTGGTCGGTGGCGCCATCGTGCTGGCCCACCCGGACAAGCACGCGGATCCCGGGTACCTTCTCGGGGCGGTCCGGCGCCACCAGGTGACCGTCGTCCACACCGTCCCCTCCCTCCTCCAGCACCTCCTGGAGTGGCATGCGGTGGCGGACCAGTGCCGCTCGCTGCGTGACGTCGTCTGCGGCGGGGAAGCCATGCCGGCGGCCGTCCGCGACACCTTCCACGCCACGCTCCCCTGGGCGCGGCTGTACAACTCGTACGGGCCGAGCGAGGCCACCATCGACATCACCGGCCACCCCTGTGAGCAGGGGGAGGAGGGGCCACCGCCCATCGGCACACCGATCCAGGACACACGGTTGTACGTCCTGGACGGTGGACTGGGGTGGGTGCCACCGGGCGTGGTGGGCGAGCTGTACGTGGCGGGCGCGGGATTGGCGCGGGGCTATGCGGGGCGTGCGGGGCTGACGGCGGAACGGTTCGTGGCATGCCCGTTCGCCGAGCCCGGGGCGCGGATGTACCGGACCGGGGACCTGGTGCGATGGCGGCCGGACGGGCGGCTGGAGTTCGTCGGCCGGGTGGACGACCAGGTCAAGGTGCGTGGCTTCCGCATCGAGCTGGGCGAGGTGGAGGCGGCACTGGTGTCGCATCCGCGGGTGGCGCGTGCGGCGGCCGTGGTCCGTGAGGACCGTCCCGGGGACCGGCGGCTGATCGGCTACGCCGTACCTGCCCGCCGCATCACCGTTCGGGACGAGGAGTCGGCGGAGCGCCACGCGGACGAACACATCGGCCACTGGAAGAGCTTCTACGAGTCGCTGTACGGGGACCGACCGGCCACCGGTCTCCGTGAGGACTCCGCCGGGGGCTCCACCGCGGGATCCACCGGGACCTCCACCGCGGGATCCACCGGGGGCCCCGCCGGGGACTCCATCGGGAACGCTGCAGAGGACTTCATCGGCTGGGACAGCAGTTATGACGGTCGCCCCATCCCCCTCGACGAGATGCGGGAATGGCTGACGGCCACCGTGGACGGGATTTCCGCGCTGGCTCCTCGACGCGTACTCGAAATCGGCGTGGGCACCGGTCTGCTGCTGCGGCGTTTGGCGCCCCGGTGCGAAACCTATTGGGCCACGGACTTCTCCTCCGCGGTGATCGACGTGCTACGGGACCAGATCGATCGCGACCCGGACCTGGCCGCCCGTGTGGAGCTGTCCTCCCAGCCCGCCGATGTGTTCACCGGACTACCGGTCGGCCATTTCGACGCCGTGATCATCAATTCGGTGATCCAGTACTTCCCCGGCATCGACTACCTCGTCTCCGTCATCTCCGGAGCGATGCGGATGCTCGCCCCGGGGGGCTCGCTCTTCATCGGCGATGTCCGCAACCTCCGCCTGTTCCGCTGCTTCGCCACGGCGGCCGGTCTCAGCAGGTTCGGCGGTGAGCTCTCGGGCGCGGACCTCCGGAAGGCGATCGAGCAGACCATCTCCCTGGAGAGGGAACTGCTGATCGACCCGGCGTTCTTCTCCGCCCTCCCGGCCACCGTTCCGGACATCGGAGCGGTCGACATCCGGATCAAGCGCGGGAAGAGCCGCAACGAACTGACGCGGTACCGCTATGACGTGGTACTCCACAAGGCGCCGGTCACCGCCGTACGCGCGGACAAGGCGCCGACGGCGACCTGGGGAACCGATGTGCACCGGACCGACGAACTGGAGGCACTCCTCTCCCGGCGCCACGGGAGTCTGCGGGTGAGGGACCTTCCCAACGCCCGGCTGATGGACGACCTCGCAGCGGTACGGCAGTTCCAGGACGGCACCGCCGCCCCGGGCGACGCCACGACACGCACACCCGACGTGGAAACCCTGCACGAGCTGGCCGCACGCCACGGCTACCGCGCCCATCTGACCTGGTCCGAAGAGCCCGAGCGGCTCGACGCCCTCTTCCTGCTCGCTGCCGACGATCCGGACCGGCCGGCCGTCGACCTGTCCGCCGCCCCGGCGAACGCGCGACCGCTCACCGCGTACGCCAACGAGCCGGGCACCGGCCCGGAGGCCGACTCGCTGCCCCCCGCCCTCCAGGCCCATCTGCGCAGCACCCTGCCGGAGCACATGGTGCCGTCCGTCGTGATGGTGATCGACGAACTGCCACTGACCCCGAACGGAAAGCTGGACCGCAAGGCACTGCCCGCCCCGGAGTTCACCGCCGGAACCGGCCGGGCCCCGCGAACCCCGCAGGAGCGGGCCCTGTGCGGCCTCTTCGCCGAGGTGCTGGGCCTCGCCGAGGTCGGCGTGGACGACGACTTCTTCACTCTCGGCGGTCACTCCCTCCTCGCGATGCGGCTCATCGGCCGGATCCGTGCCGAGACCGGCACCGAGCTGAGCGTCCGCACACTCTTCCAGGCACCCACGGTCGCCCAGCTGATCCCACGGCTCGGCGACGGAACGGGCCCCGAGGCGACCCGGCCGACCCTGAGCGCGATGCCACGACCGGAACGGGTCCCGCTGTCGTACGCGCAATGGCGCCTGTGGTTCATGCAGGAGATCCAGGGCCCCCGGTCCGCCACCTACACCATCGTCTCCGCGCAGCGGATCACCGGTCCCCTGGACCGCGAGGCGCTGGCTGACGCACTCCGGGATGTCGTGGTCCGGCACGAGGCCCTGCGCACCGTCTACCCGAAGGACGACCAGGGGCAGCCCTGGCAGCATGTGCTCGACGCCGACACCGCGCGCACCCGGCTGCCGATCAGTGTGTCCGACACCGATCCCGACGACCTGGACGCGATGCTCGCCGCCGAGGCCGGACGGGGATTCGAGGACCTGGCCACGGAACTGCCACTGCGCGCGGGCATCTACCCAACGGCGGACCACGAGCACGTACTGCTGCTGGTGCTGCACCACATCGCCGCCGACGGCTGGTCCATGGGCCCCCTCTTCAGCGACCTCGCCCGCGCCTACACGGACCGCACCCGAGGGCGCGCACCGCAGTGGGAGCCGCTCCCGGTGCAGTACGCCGACTACGCCATCTGGCAGCGGCGTGTCCTCGGCGAGGAGGACGCGCCCGACAGCCTGATGTCCCGGCAACTCGCCCACTGGAAGCAAGCCCTGGCGGACCTTCCCGCGGAGCTCGACCTGCCCACCGACCGTTCGCGCCCGGCGATGGCGAGCCATCGCGGCGGGACCGTGGACCTGGACATCCCGGCCGCGCTCCACCAGCGGCTGGCCGATGTGGCACACGCCCATGACGTCAGCGTCTTCATGGTCGTGCAAGCCGGGCTGGCCGTGCTGCTGACCCGGCTCGGCGCGGGACACGACATCCCCATCGGCACCCCGTACGCGGGCCGGGGCGAGCAAGCCGTCAACGACCTGGTGGGTTTCTTCGTCAACACCTTGGTGCTGCGCGTCGACACCTCCGGCAACCCCGACATCGCCACCCTCCTGCGCCGCGTCCGCGACGCGGACCTGGCCGCCTACGACCACCAGGACGTGCCCTTCGAGCGGCTGGTCGACCTGCTCAATCCGGACCGCTCCCTGGCCCGGCATCCCCTGTTCCAGGTGATGCTCGGATTCCAGAACACCCACCACTCCGGCCCCGCACTGCCAGGGCTGACCAGCGAACCGCTCTGGGTCGAGATAGACACCGCCAAGTTCGACCTGTCGTTCATGCTCGCCGAGACACCCACAGACGGCGGCGGACCAGCGGGGATCCGCGGAACGCTGGAGTACGCGACCGACCTGTTCGACCGGGAGTCGGTCGAGGTACTGGCGGCCCGCTTCGTGCGGGTATTGGAGGCCATCGCCGCCGACACGGCGTGTGTGGTGGGGCGGATCGACGTGCTCACGGGCGAGGAGCGGGACCAGCTGGCGCGCTGGGGCGGGGGCGTGCCCGGCAAGGCGGCCGCGGGTGTTGATGTGCTGCCGGGGCTGTTCGAGGGGTGGGTGCGGCGTGATGGGGGTGCGGTGGCGGTGGTGTGTGAGGGGTGTGTGGTGTCGTATGGGGAGGTGAATGAGCGGGCGAATCGTCTGGCGCGGGTGTTGGTGGGACGCGGCGTGGGGCCCGAGTCCCGGGTGGGTCTGGTGGTGTCGCGGTCGGTGGAGATGGTGGTGGCGCTGCTGGCGGTGGTCAAGGCCGGTGGGGCGTACGTACCGATCGATCCGCGCTACCCCGCCAACCGCATCGCCTTCATGCTCGATGACGCACAGCCCGAGGTGGTGCTCGCCACGGCGGACACGGCCGACCGGATACCCCAGCGTGGGGCCGGCCGGCTGCTCGTGCTGGACGACGACCGCACCCGACAGCTCCTGGCCCAGGCCCCCGCCACCGACCTCACCGACCGCGAGCGCACCAGCCCGCTCGATCCCCGACACCCGGCCTACGCCATCTACACCTCAGGGTCCACCGGCGCGCCCAAGGGCGTCCTGGTGACGCACGCCAACGTGGTCAGGCTGCTCGAAGCGATCGCGCAGTGTTACGACTACGGCCCGGACGACGTGTGGACCATGTTCCACTCATACGCGTTCGACTTCTCCGTGTGGGAGATCTGGGGAGCGCTGCTGAGCGGTGGCCGACTCGTCGTGGTCGGCAGGGAGGTGACCCGCTCCCCCTCGGACTTCCTGGAACTGCTGGCACGCGAAAGCGTCTCGGTCCTGAGCCAGACCCCCTCGGCGCTGTACCAACTGATCGCGGCCGAGGCGGAACACGGCGGGCCACGCGTGGATACGGCACTTCGCTTTGTGGTGCTCGGCGGCGAGGCCCTCGATCCCGCGCGCCTTGCCGACTGGTACGCCCGACGCCACGACGACGCCCCTGTCGTGGTGAACATGTACGGCATCACCGAGACCACCGTGCACGTCACCCACCAGCCGATCGACCGCGAGCTCACCCGGCCCGGCGCGAGGAGCCTGATCGGCCGCCCCCTTCCGCATCTGCACATCCATGTGCTCGATGAGGGGCTGGAGCTCGTGCCGCCGGGTGTGGTGGGTGAGTTGTATGTGTCGGGTGGGGGGTTGGCGCGGGGGTATGCGG
>NZ_JAEEAP010000413.1 GCF_016103465.1 Streptomyces sabulosicollis | reverse complement strand
CGCCGGACCCACCCGCCGGACCCACCGCCCGGCTCGACGCGTGGGGTGCGCCTCACCGCGCGGGACCGCGCCTCACCGACCGCCCCTCATCGCGCGGGGACGCGCCCCATCGCGCCGGACCGCGCCTCATCGCGCGCGGACGCGGCGGACGCGGCTACTCCTCGTCCCCGCCCTCCAGGCCGCCCTCGGTCTCCAGGTACAGCTCCCGCACCCGCTCCAGCACCTCCGGGTCGGGCTCGTCCCACAGCCCGCGGCTCTCGGCCTCCAGCAGCCGCTCGGCCATGCCGTGCAGCGCCCAGGGGTTGGCCTCCTCCAGAAAGGCGCGGTTCTCCGGGTCGAGCAGATAGGTCTGGGCGAGCTTGTCGTACATCCAGTCGGCGACCACGCCGGTGGTCGCGTCGTAGCCGAAGAGGTAGTCGACCGTCGCGGCGAGTTCGAAGGCGCCCTTGTAGCCGTGGCGGCGCATCGCCTCGATCCAGCGCGGGTTGACCACCCGGGCGCGGAAGACCCGTGAGGTCTCCTCGTGGAGGGTGCGGGTGCGGACCGTCTCGGGACGGGTGGAGTCGCCGATGTAGGCGGCGGGCGCGGTGCCCTTCAGCGCGCGCACGGTGGCCACCATGCCGCCGTGGTACTGGAAGTAGTCGTCGGAGTCGGCGATGTCGTGCTCGCGCGTGTCGGTGTTCTTGGCCGCGACCGCGATCCGGCGGTAGGCGCTCTCCATCTCCTCGCGCGCCGGGCGCCCCTCGAGACCGCGGCCGTAGGCGTAGCCGCCCCAGACCGTGTAGACCTCGGCGAGGTCGGCGTCGGTGCGCCAGTCGCGGCTGTCGATGAGCTGGAGCAGCCCCGCGCCGTAGGTGCCGGGCCGGGAGCCGAAGATCCGGGTGGTCGCGCGCCGCTCGTCACCGTGGGCGGCGAGGTCGGCGCGGGTGTGCGCCCGTACGTAGTTGTCCTCGTCGCTCTCGTCGAGGGAGGCGGCGAGCCGTACGGCGTCGTCCAGCAACCCGACGACGTGCGGGAAGGCGTCGCGGAAGAACCCGCTGATGCGCAGGGTGACATCGACGCGCGGGCGGCCCAGCTGGTCGAGGGGCACCGGTTCGAGGCCCGTCACCCGGCGCGAGGCGTCGTCCCACACCGGGCGGACGCCCAGCAGCGCCAGCGCCTCGGCCACATCGTCGCCGGAGGTGCGCATCGCGCTCGTCCCCCACAGCGAGAGGCCGACGGACTTCGGCCACTGACCGTCGTTGTCGGCGCGGTAGCGCTCCAGGAGCGAATCGGCGAGGGCCTGACCGGTCTCCCAGGCCAGCCTGCTGGGCACGGCCTTGGGGTCGACGGAGTAGAAGTTGCGGCCGGTCGGCAGGACGTTGACCAGTCCGCGCAGCGGCGAGCCGGACGGCCCGGCCGGGACGAAGCCGCCGTTCAGCGCGTGCACGGCGTGGTCGATCTCGTCGGTCGTGGCGGCGAGGCGCGGTACGACCTCGCGGGCGGCGAAGCCGAGGATCGCGGAGACCGCGGAGCGCTGCTCGTCGGGCAGGGTGAGGACGGCCTTCTCGACGGCCTCCGGGGCCCACGCGGCGTCCTCCATCGCCTGGACCAGCGCGCGGGCCCGCTCCTCGGCCTCGTCCGCGCCGGTGCGGGTGGCGGCCGACTCGTCCAGACCCAGCGCCTCGCGCAGCCCGGGCAGCGCGGACGTACCGCCCCAGATCTGGCGGGCGCGCAGGATGGCCAGGACGAGGTTGACGCGCTCGGGGCCGGTCGGGGCGGCGCCCAGGACATGCAGTCCGTCACGGATCTGGGCGTCCTTGACCTCGCACAGCCAGCCGTCGACGTGCAGCAGGAAGTCGTCGAAGCCGTCGTCGTCCGGCCGCTCCTCCAGGCCCAGGTCGTGGTCGAGACGGGCGGCCTGGATGAGGGTCCAGATCTGGGCGCGGATGGCGGGGAGCTTGGCCGGGTCCATCGCGGAGATGGCCGCGTACTCGTCCAGCAGCTGCTCCAGCCGCGCGATGTCGCCGTAGGAGTCGGCGCGGGCCATCGGCGGGACGAGGTGGTCGACGAGGGTGGCGTGGACCCGGCGCTTGGCCTGGGTGCCCTCGCCGGGGTCATTGACCAGGAAGGGGTAGATCAGCGGCAGGTCACCGAGCGCGGCGTCGGGGCCGCAGGCGGCGGACAGCCCGGCGTTCTTGCCCGGCAGCCACTCCAGGTTGCCGTGCTTGCCCAGGTGGACCATGGCGTCGGCGCCGAAGCCGCCGTCGGCCCGCGGGGTGGCCATCCAGCGGTAGGCGGCCAGGTAGTGGTGCGAGGGCGGCAGATCGGGGTCGTGGTAGATGGCGATGGGGTTCTCGCCGAAGCCGCGCGGCGGCTGGATGACCACCAGGAGGTTGCCGCGGCGCAGGGCGGCCAGCACGATCTCGCCCTCGGGGTCGCGGCTGGTGTCCACGAACATCTCGCCGGGCGGCGGGCCCCAGTGCTCCTCGACCGCGTCCCGGAGCTCCCGCGGGAGGGTGGCGTACCAGCGGCGGTAGTCGGCGGCGGGGATGCGGACCGGGTTCTTGGCCAGCTGCTCCTCGGTGAGCCACTCCTGGTCGTGGCCGCCCGCCTCGATGAGGGCGTAGATCAGTTCGTCGCCGACGCCGGAGGCCAGGCCCGGGAGCGATCCGGGGCCCTCTTCGGGGCCGACGTCGTACCCTTCGGCGCGCAGCCGGCGCAGCAGGGCGACGGCGCTCGCGGGGGTGTCGAGGCCGACCGCGTTGCCGATCCGGGAGTGCTTGGTGGGGTAGGCGGAGAGGACGAGCGCGAGGCGCTTGTCGGCGGCGGGGATGTGGCGGAGCCGGGCGTGTCGTACCGCGATCCCGGCGACACGCGCGGCGCGCTCGGCATCGGCGACGTAGACCGGCAGGCCGTCCTCGTCCACCTCCTTGAACGAGAACGGCACGGTGATGAGCCGCCCGTCGAACTCGGGGACGGCGACCTGGGTCGCGGCGTCCAGCGGGGAGAGGCCCTCGTCGTTCTCCTCCCACGCGGCGCGCGGCGAGGTCAGGCACAGCGCCTGGAGCACGGGCACGTCGAGCGCGGCGAGCGCGCCCGCGTCCCACGCCTCGTCGTCGCCGCCCGCGGACGCCTCGGCGGGGCGGGTGCCGCCGGCCGCGAGGACGGTGGTGACGATGGCGTCGGCCGCGCCGAGGGCCTCGATCAGCTCGGGTTCGGGGGCGCGCAGCGAGGCGACGAACAGCGGCAGCGGGCGGCCCCCGGCGTCCTCCACGGCCCGGCACAGCGCCTCCACGAAGGCGGTGTTGCCGCTCATGTGGTGGGCGCGGTAGTAGAGCACCGCGATGGTCGGGGCGGTGGCGTCGCCGGGGTCGGCCGGGCGGGCGGTGCGCTCCAGCGGACCCCAGGTGGGCGCGGGCGCGGGCGGTTCGAAGCCATGGCCGGTGAGCAGCACGGTGTCGGAGAGGAACCGGGCCAGCTGGCCCAGGTTGCCGGGCCCGCCGTGGGCGAGGTAGGCGTGGGCCTCGGCGGCGATGCCGACCGGGACCGTGGACGCCTCCATGAGCTGGGCGTCGGGCGCCTGTTCACCGCTGAGGACCACGACGGGCAGATCGCCCGCGAGCAGCGTGTCGAGCCCTTCCTGCCAGGCGCGGATGCCGCCGAGGAGCCGTACGACGACGAGTTCGACGCCGTCGAGCAGGCCGGGGAGGTCGTCGAGAGCGAGGCGGGCCGGGTTGGCGAGGCGGTACGGCACCGGGCCCGTGGCGGCACGGGCGCTGAGCAGGTCGGTGTCGGACGTCGACAGCAGCAGAATCATGCGGCGGCATGCCTTCCTCGGGGTCCGCGCCCCGGGCGGGTTGAAGACGGCGGCAGTTCCTGGCTCGCGCGGCCGCTGCCGTTCGGCAGCCGCCGCGCTCACAGTGGCGGGACCGCGCCGGATTTCCACCGGCTTCCTACCGTGAGTGCCGTCTTGTGCGTTCGGCGGGCCGGGACCGACCCGCCGCTGAGCATAGTAAGCGTTGCTGACCTGCCACGGGGCGGTGAGTTCCGGACCGGCCGGGGCGGTGGGCCGAACCGGATCGTCGGTATGCTCGCCGCCATGTCCCTCCCCCCGACAACCACCCCATCCGGGGATGAAACCCCCGTGCGCGGGCGCGATGACGCCTGTCCGGGCGCGCTGCGGCTGCATCCGGCGGACGACGGCGCGCTGGCCCGTATCCGGGTGCCGGGCGGGCTGCTGACGGGCCGTCAGGCACATGCGCTGGGGCGGGTGGCCGAGGAACTGGGTGACGGGCGGCTGGACATCACCTCACGGGGCAATGCGCAGGTGCGCGGCCTGGCACCGGGGTGCGGCGCGGAGCTGGCGGCCCGGCTGCGGGCGGCCGGACTGCTCCCCTCGGACCGGCATGACCGGGTGCGCAACATCGTGGCGTCGCCGCTGTCCGGTCTGGACGGCGCGGGGCACGCCGATGTGGCGGCGTGGGTACGGGAGTTGGACGCCGTGCTGTGCGAGGACACGGGCGACGGCGCACCGGCGGGGCGCGGGGAATTGTCGGGCTTGTCGGGCAGGTTTCTGTTCGCGCTGGACGATGGGCGTGGCGATGTGGCCGCCCTGGGTGCGGATGTGACATTGATCGCAACACCTGGCGGTGGCGCGGTGCTGTGGGTCGGGGGGCCACCGGCGGGTGCGGGTGTGCCGCCGTCGACGGCGGCACACCCGGACACGGCAGCGCGCCACGCATGCCGTACGGACGGCTCCGACGCGCCCGGCGGCAACACGAACGTCACCGCCGGTGCGGGGGCGGCGAGCGGCGCGACGGGCGGAGCGCGGCCGGGCAGTGCGCTCTGGGTGCGGAGCGAGGACGCGGCGCGGGCGGCCGCGCTGGCCGCGGCGGAGTTCCTGGCCATGGCCCGCGCGGGCGGCACCCGGGCGTGGCGGGTACGGGAACTCCCCGCCCGACACGCCGTGACGGCCGACGGTTTGGCGGCCCGACTCGCCGACGCGGGCGTCGAGGCCGTACGGATGGAACGCCAACCGGCGGCCTCCGCCGCGCCGCCCGCCCCCGGCCCGGTCCCCGGCCCGGACGGGCGCCACGCGCTGTCCGTCGCCCTCCCCCTGGGCCGGGTGAGCGCCGCACAGTGGCGGCTGCTCACCGGGCTCGCCGCCCGGGGCGGGGCGGATGAGCTGCGTATGACACCCTGGCGCGGCGTGGTGCTCCCCGGGTTCGCCCCGGACGAGGCGCGCGGTGCCTTGTCGGAACTGTCCGGCGCGGGCCTGGTGACCACGCCGGACTCCCCGTGGCTCGGGGTTGGCGCCTGCACGGGACGGCCCGGGTGCGCCAAGTCCCTGGCGGATGTGCGGGCCCACACGACGCACATGGTCGCGGGCACGGCGCGGGGCGCCGCGGACACGGCCGGAGCGGGCACGGACACCGGACGCGTGGCCGCGGGCGGTCCGGAGCCGCGGCCGATGGTCGGCCCGGCGTCCGGCGTCGGCCACCGGGCCGCGCCCGAGCCGCTGCCGGTGTACGTCTCCGGCTGTGAACGGCGCTGCGGCCACCCCGGGGGCCGCTGGGTGGACGCGCTGGCGACCGGCGACACCGGCTACCGGGTCACCGTGCGGGGCGGCGCGAGGGGAGACACGCCGGAGGCGGGGGACGGCGTGGACGTGACAGCAGACCAGTTGGCCGGCGCCGTCGCGGCGGCCCGCGGAACGACATGATCGAGGACACCGTGTTCGACTACGAGAAGGACGGGGCGGCCATCTACCGCGCGTCCTTTGCCACCATCCGCGCCGAGGTCGACCTCGGCGGGCTTCCCGCCGACGTCAGCCAGGTGGCGGTGCGGATGATCCACGCCTGCGGCATGGTCGACCTGGTCAAGGACCTCGCCTACACCCCCGAGGTGGTCTCCCGCGCCCGCGCCGCGCTGCGGTCCGGCGCGCCCGTGCTCTGCGACGCGCGCATGGTGGCCAGCGGGGTCACCCGCAAGCGGCTGCCCGCCGACAACGAGGTGATCTGCACCCTCTCGGACCCGGCCGTACCGGAGTTGGCGCGGCGCATGGGCACCACGCGGAGCGCCGCCGCGCTGGAGCTGTGGCGGGACCGGCTCGAGGGGGCGGTGGTGGCCGTCGGCAACGCGCCCACGGCGCTGTTCCGGCTGCTGGAGATGATCGAAGAAGGAGGGGCGGGCGCGCCGCGCCCGGCCGCCGTGATCGGCGTGCCGGTGGGCTTCATCGGCGCCGCCGAGTCCAAGGAGGCGCTGGCCGGGCATCCGGCGGCGCTCGACCACCTGGTGGTGCACGGCCGGCGCGGCGGCAGCGCCATCGCCGCGGCCGCGATCAACGCGATAGCGAGCGAGGAAGAGTGAGCGAGCAGCAGACGGGCCGGCTCTACGGTGTGGGGCTCGGCCCCGGCGACCCCTCCCTGATGACCGTACGCGCCGTGGAGGTCATCGCCGCGGCCGACGTCGTCGCGTACCACAGCGCCCGGCACGGGCGCAGCATCGCGCGCTCCATCGCCGAGCGCCACCTGCGCCCCGACCACATCGAGGAGCGGCTGGTCTACCCGGTCACCACGGAGACCACCGACCACCCGGGCGGCTATCGCGGCGCGATGGAGGAGTTCTACGCGGACGCCGCCGCCCGGCTCGCCGCGCATCTGGACGCGGGGCGCACGGTCGCGGTGCTCGCGGAGGGCGATCCGCTCTTCTACGGCTCGTACATGCACATGCACAAGCGGCTCGCCGCCCGCTACCCCACCGAGGTCGTCCCCGGTGTCACCTCGGTCAGCGCCGCGGCCGCCCGGCTCGGCACCCCGCTGGTGGAGGGCGAGGAGGTGCTGACGGTCCTCCCCGGCACCCTGCCGGAGGAGGAGCTGACGGCCCGGCTGGCCACGGCGGACGCGGCGGCCGTGATGAAGCTCGGCCGGACCTTCCCGACGGTGCGCCGGGCGCTGGAGCGGTCGGGACGGCTCGCGGACGCGCGCTATGTGGAGCGCGCCACGATGGGCGCGGAGCGGACCGCCCCGCTGGCCGAGGTCGACCCGGAGTCGGTGCCGTACTTCTCGATGGCGGTGCTGCCCAGCCGCGTGGACGCGCCGTACGGGGACCCCGGCGACCGCGAGGACGCGCGGCACGGCAACCCTGGCGACCGCGAGGACGCGCGGCACGGCAACCCCGGCGACCGCCTGGACATGCCACGCGGCGACGGCGAGGACGCGCCGAGCGGTGCCTCCGGCCGCCCGGGCGAGGTCGTGGTCGTCGGCCTCGGCCCGGCCGGACCGCTGTGGCTCACCCCCGAGGCGCGCGGCGAGCTGGCCGCCGCCGAGGACCTCGTCGGCTACACCACCTACCTGGACCGGGTGCCGGTACGGCCGGGCCAGCGGCGCCACGCCTCCGACAACAAGGTCGAGGCCGTACGCGCCGAGTTCGCGCTCGACCTGGCCCGGCGGGGTCGGCGTGTCGCCGTGGTCTCCTCGGGCGACCCGGGCGTGTTCGCCATGGCCACCGCCGTCCTGGAGGCCGCCTCCGAGGACCCCTACCGCAAGGTCCCGGTGCGGATCGTCCCCGGTATGACGGCGGCCCACGCCGCCGCCGCCCGCGCCGGTGCCCCGCTCGGCCACGACTACGCGGTGATCTCCCTCTCCGACCGGCTCAAGCCCTGGGAGGTCATCGCCGGGCGACTGCGCGCCGCCGCGGCGGCCGACCTGGTGCTCGCCCTGTACAACCCCGGCTCGCGCAGCCGCGTCTGGCAGGTGGGCAAGGCCCGCGAACTCCTGCTGGAGCACCGCGCCCCCGACACGCCCGTGGTCCTGGGCCGCGACGTCGGCGGCCCCGGGGAACGCGTGCGCGTCGTCCGGCTGGCCGACCTCGACCCAACCCAGGTCGACATGCGCACGATCCTCCTGGTGGGCTCCTCCCAGACCCGCACGGTCCGCCGCGACGACGGCACCGACGTCGTCTGGACGCCGCGCCGCTACCCGGAGGCGTAGCGCCCGGAGGGCGCCTGGCGTGCCCGGGCTCAGGCCAGGGTCGTCCGCAGCCAGGCGGCGGCCTCGGCCGGGGTCTCGGCGACCGGGATGCCCTGGGGGG
>NZ_JAEEAP010000412.1 GCF_016103465.1 Streptomyces sabulosicollis | reverse complement strand
CGCCCCGCACCATCCCCTCCGTCCGCGACTTCACCCCGGCCTCGGGGCCCGGCTGGCGGCCGGGCGACAACAGCCGCGTGGTGGCCGACCTCAAGGGCCCGCTCGCCGACGAGGCCCGCTTGATCGCCGCGGAGCTGGGGCTGCGCACCGTCTCCGGCACCGCCCGCCGCGGTGACCTCTCCCTCGCCCTCGCTCCGGGGCAGAGCGGTGGCGGCGAGGCGTACACCCTGAAGGTCGCGGGCGGCCGCGCCCGGATCACCGGCCCCGCCGAGGCGGGCGTCTTCTACGGCACCCGCACCGTGAAACAGGCCCTGCGCTCCGGCGGCCGCCTCCCCGAGGGCGTGATCCACGACCGGCCCGGCCGCGCCCAGCGCGGTCTCAACCTGGACATCGCGCGCAAGTTCTTCTCGGCCGGGTGGATCCAGGCCCGGATGCGCGAGATGGCCGATCTCAAGCTCAACCAGCTGGCCCTGCACTTCTCGGACGATCAGGGCTTCCGCATCCAGAGCACCAGCCACCCCGAGATCGTCTCGTCCCAGCACCTCACCAAGGACCAGGTCCGGCAGATCGTCGCGCTCGGGCAGCGGCTGCACATCACCGTCATCCCCGAGATCGACTCGCCGGGCCACCTCGGCGCCGTCATCAGGGCCCATCCGCAGCTCCAGCTGCGCAACGCCGGCGGCACCACCTTCCAGGGCTCGGTGGACATCTCCCAGCCGGCCGCGGCCCGCATCGTCGATCAGCTGATGCGCGAGTACGCTCCGCTCTTCCCCGGCCGCTGGTGGCACCTGGGCGCCGATGAGTACCTCGCGCTGACGGTCAGGGACCCCCAGGCGTCGTTCCCCAAGCTGGTGGCCGCCGCCAAGAAGAAGTACGGCCCCAGCGCCCGGGTGCAGGACCTGGTCACCGGCTGGCTGAACGACCGGGCCCGGCTCGCACGGGAGCTCGGCAAGCGGCCCAAGGCGTGGAACGACGGCTTCTTCGCCGGTGGCGTCGTCCAGCCCGACAAGAACATCGAGGTCGAGTACTGGACGGGCCGGCTGAAGGAGACGGCGCGGCAGCCGCTGGAGTATCTGAAGGAGGGCCGCAAGGTGGTCAACCTCAACGACTCCTTCCTCTATTACGTGCTCGGCGAGCCCGGCGGCTTCACCTACCCGACGGGCGAACGCATATACGAGGACTGGTCCCCGGCGGTACTGCGCGGCTCCACGCCCATCGCCGACAAGGCCCTGACCGGACCCGACCGGGTGCTCGGCGCCCGGTTCGCGGTCTGGGGCGACCAGCCCCAGGCCCAGACCCCCGCACAGGTGGCCCAGGGCATCCGGCTGCCGCTCGCGGCGCTGGCCCAGCGGGTGTGGGATCCCGGGAAGCCGCCGCTGAGCTGGTCCGACTTCACCCGGCTCGCGGAGCGGCTGGGGGTCTGAGACCGGGGCCGCCGGGGGCCGGGCGCGCGTTCCGCGAGGGAGAGATGAAGGACGGTCGGGGCCGCCACCCCCCACAGGAGAGGCCCCGACCGTCGATCAGGAGAGCCTGGATAAGGCTCGTACCCCTTACAGCGTCGCACGCCTCGATTGCGTCACACCTCCCCTTGCGCGAAACCGGGGACTCCACCCCGCTGTCCGGGGCTCGTTCCGCTCTGGACGGGACCGGTCGGATGCCCGTAACGTGCAGGTCCGCGCTCTGGGCGCGGTCAGAGGCTTATTTTCTCGCGTGGCCCGGAGCGGTCACGTTCCCAGGGGGACTCAAAAGACCATGTATCCGTGTGGGAACTGCCGCGCTGTCGCCGTCGGCCCCGACGGGCGCTGTGCCGCATGCGGGACCTACCAGCAGCAGCTCCAGCAGCCGTCCGGGCCCCCGCAGCAGCCGTCCGTCCCGCCGCAGACGCCACCGATGCCCGGCGGCTACCCGGCCGCTCCCCCGATGGGCATGCCGACCGGCGGGGTCGATCTGCGGCGCGGGCTTTCCACCACGCTCGTCACCCTGTTCGGGCTGGCGCTGCCCGCGCTCATCTTCCTCCTGGTGGCGCGATCCGGCCAGTACAGCGTGATCGGGGACATGCTGGACGCGGTCGAGGGCAAGTCGGTCTCCATCACCGAGGACGACCTCAACGACGCCGACGACATGTTCACCACGGCGCAGATCATCTACTCGCTGCTCACCGTCGCGATCGCCGTGGTCTGGGCGGTCTGGTTCCGGCGGCTGCGGCTGAACGCCGAGGTCTTCGCTCCCGGCCAGCACCGCTTCAGCAGCGGCTGGGCGGCCGGTTCGTGGTTCACCCCGGTGGTCAACTTCTGGTTCCCCAAGCAGATCGCCAACGACATCTGGCGCGCCAGCTCCCCGCAGGGGCCGCACGTCGCGAGCCGCGGTCTGCTCAACGGCTGGTGGGTCACCTGGATCGTGGCGCTGGTCACCAACGCGGTCGGCGGGATCCGGTACAACCTGCTGCGGAGCAAGGTGGAGAGCGACGACTACGCCCCCTCTCCCTCGGAGGCGAAGAGCGACATCGAGAGCCTGCACTCCATCCTGGCCTTCGACATGGTCGCCATCGTGATCTTCATGGCCGCGGCGGTCCTGGCGCTGCTGCTGGTCCGGCAGATCACCGCGATGCAGGAGCAGCGGGCCTCGCTGCCCCCGCAGCTGGCCGGTCCGGTCCCGTACGGAATGCCTTCGCCGAACCCGTACGGCTCCCCGGCCCCCGGCTCCGCGCCGTATGGTGCCCCTCAGATGCCGCCGACCCCGCCGCCCGGCCAGCCCGGTCAGCAGTACCCGCCCTACGGGCAGGGCTAGCCCGCGGGTTACGCCGGAATCGACTGGACCACGGATTCTCCGAGTGGGGCAGGAAGAGAGCGTGCAGGGGGACGACGCGGAACTGACCGCCGCGGTGCTCGCGGCGCAGGAAGGGGACGAGGCCGCCTTCCGGACCGTCTACCGGTCCGTGCACCCTCGCCTCCTCGGCTACGTGCGCACGCTGGTCGGTGACGGGGACGCGGAGGACATCACCTCGGAGGCATGGCTGCAGATCGCCCGTGACCTGCAACGATTCACCGGCGACGCGGACCGTTTCCGGGGCTGGGCGGCCCGGATAGCCCGCAATCGGGCGCTGGACCACATACGGATGCGCGGCCGCCGCCCGGCCATCGGCGGCGATGAGTCCGAGCTGGAGTTCCGCGCGTCCGACGCGGACACGGCCGGTGAGGCGATGGAGGCCATCGGCACCGGCAAGGCGCTCGGCCTGATCTCCCAGCTGCCGCAGGACCAGGCCGAGGCGGTGGTGCTCCGGGTGGTCCTCGGCCTCGACGCCAAGAGCGCGGCCGCGGTGCTGGGCAAGCGGCCGGGGGCGGTGCGCACCGCCGCCCACCGGGGGCTGCGGCGGCTCGCCGATCTGATCGGCCCCGTGGACGGGGGCGATTCGGTGCTCGACGGGGTCCCGGGGCAACGCGAGTCACACGGCGGAGGCGCAACCAAGCCGGGTGTGGCGAAGTCTGCTGGTGTGACGGATTCACGCGCGCCAACGCAGAAGGACATGTGATGGCCGAAGACCACCGCTACAGCTGGCTGGATGACAGTGCCGCGGAGCGGTTGCTTCGCGGCGAACCGGTCGAGGGGCAGCCTGAGGCTCCCGACGGCCGGGGCGACCAGTCATATGCCGACGCGGAACGGTTGGCGGCCGTGCTCAGCGCCGTCGCCGGCGCGGGCCGTACGGCGGCCCCCTCCGACGCGTCCGTGCTTCCCGGCGAGGAGGCGGCCGTGGCCGCCTTCCGGGCGGCCCGTGTCGAGGCCGCCGGGGCCGGGGCGGGGTCCGTGGCCGAGATGGACATGGCCCGGCGGCCGCAGCGCATCCGGCGGTTCAGAGAGAGACAGCCGCGGCTGCGACGCCCGCTGCGCGCGGGCATGGTCGCGGTCGTGGCCGGATGTGCGCTCAGCGGATTCGCGGTGGCGGCAGCCGCGGGGGTACTGCCGACACCGTTCGGGCAGAGCGACCACACTCCGGGCCCCTCGGTGAGCATGCCGGACGGCGGCCCCGGCGGGTCCGCCCGTCCGGAGATCTCCGAGGACGGCGGTACGACGACGCCCGATCCCAGCGGTTCGGGCGACAACGATGCCAGCGACGTGGGGTCGAACGGCGCCCAGGGCGGAACCGTCCCCTCCGACCCGGACCACGACGGCAAGGGCAAGAACGGCAGGACGAACCCCTCGAAGGGCAAGCACGGCGCCCCGAAGTGGGCCCTCGCCGTCTGCCCGCGCTATCTGGCCGCGGAGCTGGGCACGGGGGAGGACCTCGACAAGAAGTCGCTGAAGAAGCTGACGAAGGCGGCGGGCGGCGCCTCCGCCATCCACGGCTACTGCACGCAGGTCCTGGCGGACGACGGTACGGGCAGCACCCCGCGCAGTGACGAGAGCACCGGCAGCGGCGGCGACAGCGGCGGCACCGACAGCGGCTCGGGCAACGGCGGCAGCGGCAACGGCGGCTCCAACGGCTCCGGGAACGGGTCCGGGTCCGGCTCCGGTGACAGCGCCGGTTCGGACAGCGGTGGCGACTCCGGTGGTGAGCCGGGAAAAGGTGGCGGGGACGGCGCGACGGCCCCGCCGCCCCCTCCGCCGGACACCACCGACACGCCGAGCGACGTCACCACGCCCACCACCGCCGCTGACCCCGTGAAGTCCACGGACGCGCCCGCTTCGGGCGACCCCACGACCACCGCGGAAACGGGTGCCGACTGAGACTCCGGCACCCAGGTGTGACGTTTTTTTCAGCGGTGACGCTGAAAGAAACGGGCCGACTGGTCATCGGCCGCGCGGGAGCCGAGGTTCCCCCCGTACCGACGGCACCGCGCATTCGGCGCGGGCAGAGCACGTTCCCCCGGCTCTGCCCGCGCCGCCCTCTTGTGTGCGCCTGGAGGGCGCCCGACGGGTCGTGACGCCCGCGGCGGGCTGTTCCCCCTCCCCGTCCCTTCCCGCAACTGGGGCTCCGCCCCGGACCCCGCGGTCCAGGGCGAGGCCCTTGCGCGGTCCAGGGCGAGGCCCTTGGCAGCGGGAAGGGCCGCTCGCGGGCCTACTTGTAGACCACGACCTTGTCGCCCGCCTTCACCTTGTCGAAGAGCGCGGCGATCTTCTTCTTGTCGCGGACGTTCACACAGCCGTGCGAGGCGCCGCTGTAGCCGCGGGCGGCGAAGTCCGACGAGTAGTGCACCGCCTGGCCGCCGCTGAAGAACATCGCGTAGGGCATCGGCGTGTGATAGATCGTCGAGACGTGGTCCCGGCTCTTGAAGTTGACCTGGAACAGCCCCTCCCGGGTCGGGGTGTACTCCGAGCCGAAGCGCACATCCATCGCCGACACCACCCGGCCGTTGACCATCCAGGCCAGGGTGCGGCTGGTCTTGCTGATGCAGAGCACCCGGCCGGTCAGGCACCGCGGATCGGGCTTGGCCAGCGGAAGGGTGGTCGGCGGGTAGAGCTCGTCGCGCGTGGGCGCCTTCGTCGCCGAGCGCAGTGAGGTCCAGGTGCGCTGGTTCACCGAACCGGTGGCCGCGAGGCCGTGGCCGCGCTGGTACGCGCTGACCGACGCCTGCGTGATCGTGCCGAAGTACCCGGTCGGGTTCCGGTGGAAGAGGCCGAGCGCGCGCAGCCGGGCCTGGAGCTCGCGTACCCGGTCCCCGCTGGTGCCGAAGGGGATCACGGGCGGGGCCACCCGCGGCGCGGTGCGCCGCGGCACGGCGGGGGCCGTGGTGCGCGACGGGCGCACCACCACCCGCTTGGGCTTGGCCTCGTGGGTGTAGGTGCGATGCGGCCGGGGCGACGTCTCCCGCTCGGGTGCGCTCGTACTGGCCCCTGCCCGGTGCCCCTCCTGCCCCCGGCCGTTCACGGTCGTCTCCCCCGGCCGGCACCCGGCGACGAGTGCCGCCGCCGTGGCCGTGGCCAGCGCGGTGCCGACCACCGCTGTCCGGTGCATCCGAACCCCTCCCCTGATCTTTTTGCTCTGAATGCTTCCCGGGGCTGCCGTGGGGCGAACATCGACGCATGCTGTGAAGGAGGCCCCGTACCGGGAGAACACCCGGTATCAGCCACCAGGAGGCGTGACCCATGGCGCGCGAGTCGGAGTCGGGATTCCCCGTCGAGCCGGTGTACGGGCCCGGCGCGCTCAGCGGCTGGGACCCGGCCGGGCGGCTGGGTGAGCCGGGGGAGTACCCCTTCACGCGCGGGGTCTATCCGACGATGTACACCGGCCGCCCCTGGACGATGCGGCAGTACGCGGGGTTCGGCACCGCCGCCGAGTCCAACGCCCGCTACCGGCAGTTGATCGAGCATGGCACCACCGGTCTTTCGGTGGCCTTCGACCTGCCGACCCAGATGGGCTACGACTCCGACGCGCCCCTCGCGCACGGTGAGGTCGGCAGGGTGGGCGTGGCCATCGACTCGGTCGAGGACATGCGGGTGCTGCTGGGCGGCATTCCGCTGGACCGGGTCTCGACCTCCATGACCATCAACGCGCCCGCGGCCCTGCTGCTGCTCCTCTATCAACTCGTGGCCGAGGAGCAGGGCGTGTCCGGGGCCCGGCTGACCGGGACCATCCAGAACGACATCCTCAAGGAGTACATCGCCCGCGGCACCTACATCTTTCCGCCCGCCCCCTCGCTGCGGCTGGTCGCGGACATCTTCAAGTACTGCAAGGCCGAGCTGCCCAAGTGGAACACCATCTCGATCTCCGGCTACCACATGGCGGAGGCCGGGGCCTCGCCCGCGCAGGAGATCGCCTTCACCCTCGCCGACGGCATCGAGTACGTCCGTACGGCCGTCGCCGCCGGGATGGACATCGACGACTTCGCGCCCCGGCTCTCCTTCTTCTTCGTCTCCCGCACCACGCTGCTGGAGGAGGTCGCCAAGTTCCGCGCCGCGCGGCGGATCTGGGCCCGGGTGATGCGGGAGGAGTTCGGCGCGCGCGATCCGAAGTCCCAGATGCTGCGGTTCCACACCCAGACGGCGGGGGTCCAACTCACCGCCCAGCAGCCCGAGGTGAACCTCGTGCGGGTGGCCGTCCAGGGCCTGGCCGCCGTGTTCGGCGGCACCCAGTCGCTGCACACCAACGCCTTCGACGAGGCCATCGCCCTCCCGACCGACATCTCCGCCCGGCTGGCGCTGCGCACCCAGCAGGTGCTGGCGCACGAGACCGATGTGACGGCCACCGTGGACCCCTTCGCGGGGTCCTACGCCGTCGAGTCGCTCACCGACGCCGTCGAGGAGGCGGCCGTCGAGCTGATGCGGCGGGTCGAGGACCTGGGCGGTGCGGTGGCCGCCATCGAGCGGAACTTCCAGAAGGAGGAGATCGAGCGCAACGCCTACCGGATCGCCCGGGAGACGGACGCGGGGACACGGGTGGTGGTCGGCGTCAACCGGTTCCAGCTGGCGGAGGAGGCGCCGTACGAGCCGCTGCGGGTGGACCCGGAGATCGAGGCCCGGCAGCGCGACCGGCTCGCCCGGCTGCGCGCCGAGCGCGACCGGTCGGCGGTCAGCGCGGCGCTGTCGTCCCTGCGGAAGGCCGCCGAGGGCGAACCGGGCACGGCCAATGTGCTCTACCCGATGAAGGACGCGCTCGCGGCACGGGCCACACTCGGCGAGGTCTGCGACGCGCTGCGGGAGGTGTGGGGGGCGTACGAGCCGGTGGACGCGTTCTGAGCGAGCGGTTCGGGTTGCCGGGGTGCCGGGTCGCCACGGCTGGGCTGGGCGGCTGGGCGGCTGGGCGGCGGGCGCCGGGTCGTCGGTCCGGGGCCGTCGCCTGACGGCCGTTGTCGGAGGGCTGGGTGACACTGGACCCATGTCGTCGTCACCCCGCCGCGCCTGCCCGGTCTGCACCCGAGAGATCGCGGTCGTCGGCGGGCGCTTCGCCCGCCATGACCCGCCGGGGCGGCGCTCCGCGTACGAGCTGATCTCCTGCCCCGGCTCGCGGCGCATCGCGCCGCTGCTCACCACTCCGCCGAACCTGTTCGGCGAGGAGGACCCCCCGACCTCGGGGCAGCAGGCCCTGTTCTAGCCCGCCTCGGGCCGTGCCGCCTGCGGCGAGCTGTTCCCCTCCCCGCCC
>NZ_JAEEAP010000411.1 GCF_016103465.1 Streptomyces sabulosicollis | reverse complement strand
AGATGTGTATAAGGGACAGGGTGTGGTGCCGGGTGGTGCGGCTCGGTGGTGCGGCTCGTGTCCCGACGTGGTGTACGCCGAGGGGCGGGGCGGATTCCGTGCTGCTGCGCTGTGCCGAGGTACGGCCCGGCCGGGGCCGGGCGGGGTCAGACGGTCATGCGGTCGTGCTGCCGCGGTCATGCTGCGGTCGTGCTGCCGTGCGGTCGTGCGGTCTGCTGCCGTGCGTCGTGGCGCTCAGCCGGTCATGCCGGTGAGAAGAGGTGGTCGCTGATCAGGCGGGCCGCGCCGGTGACCCCGGCGGCCGGGCCGAGTTCGCCCAGCACGATGGGGAGGTTGCCGGTGGCCAGGGGCAGGGACTGGCGGTAGACCTGGGTCCGTATGGCGGCGAGCAGCGTATGGCCGAGCCCGGTGACACCGCCGCCGATGACCACCAGACCGGGGTTGAAGAAACTGACGAGCCCGGCGATGACCTGGCCCGTACGGGTGCCGCCCTCCCGGATGAGGTCGAGCGCGGTCGCGTCGCCCGCCGAGGCCGCCGCGGCGACGTCCGTGGCGGCGAGGCTGCCCGCCTCCTCCAGCCGGGCGGCGAGTTCGGCGGACCGGCCGTCGCGGGCGGCCGCCTCGGCGTCACGGGCCAGCGCCGCGCCGCCGAAGTACGCCTCCAGACAGCCGTGGTTGCCGCAGGCGCAGGGGCGGCCGTCGGGTTCGGCCTGGATGTGGCCGATGTCGCCCGCGCTGCCCGTCGTCCCGCGGTAGACCTCACCGCCGACGACGATCCCGCAGCCGATACCGGTGCCGATCTTCACGCAGAGGAAGTCCTTGACGGAGCGGGCGACTCCCGCGTGCTGCTCCCCCATCGCCATGAGGTTCACATCGTTGTCGACCATGACCGGGCAGCCCAGCTCCTGGCTGAGCGCCTCCCGTACGGGGAAGCCGTCCCACCCCGGCATGATCGGCGGCGCCACGGGCACGCCCTCGGGGAACCGCACCGGGCCGGGCACTCCGATGCCCGCCCCGTCGAACCCCTCCGCCACCCCGGACGCCCGGAGCTTCGCGGCCATGTCCAGCACCTGCTCGAAGACCGCGACGGGCCCCTCGCGCACGTCCATGGGCTGGTTGAGGTGGCCGAGGATCTCCAGTTCGGCATTGGTCACGGCGACGTCCACGGAGGTCGCGCCGATGTCCACGCCGAGCAGCCGCAATCCGGGCGCGAGCCGGATGTTGTGCGAACGCCGGCCGCCCCGCGAGGCCGCCAGCCCGTCCGCGACCACCAGCCCGGTCTCCAGCAGCCGGTCGATCTCCACGGCCAGCTTCGAACGCGACAGGTCGATCTGATCACCCAGCTGGGCACGGGAGTTGGGGCCGCCGTCGCGCAGCAGGCGGAGCAGTCGCGCCTGATGCGCGTTCGCCGGTCGTGCCGTCATGCGCCTCACGCTGCCCCTCCCGCCGTCATCGGCATCCATGGTGCCGGGCTTTCACGGGGAACGTAGCAGCGGTTGTCGGGGGTGGGAAGAACTTGCGCCGCAATTGGCTTCGACTTTCTCCTGTCTCAGGACAAAGTAAGGCGCGCACGGGTACGCCCCGCATGCCCGGCGACGCTTCAGTCCGACTGTCTCAGATGGCGCATGAGCTGCTCGAACAGCGCCCAGCTCGAGGGCGAACCGCCGTCGCCGAGCGGGTAGTAGAAGCCCGGGCGGGCAGCGGGCCCCAGCGGCACGGGCCGGGCGGGCAGCGGGGTGCGCCGGGCGAAGGTGAGGCCGACTTCCCGCACCTCGTCGGCCCCGAGCGCGAAACCGACCGGGACGGCGGGCGGTTCGAAGCGGGCGGGCAGGCTCAGGTCGCGGCGGGCCGCCCGCATCTGGACCAGCATCGACTGGAGCCGGTGCTCGGTCACCAGCGTGGCCGCGAGGTCGGGCAGGACGTCCAGCGGCGGCTTCTCGCCGGGGCCGTGGCCGAAGGCCAGCGTCACGTCCTGTTCGACGCCCCGGGCGGTCCGCTCCACGCGCAGTGTGGCGATCGCGGGCCGGTCGGCACGGCCCACCGCGACCGCCCAGGTGCTCTCCGGGGCGCGGTCGCGGGCGAGGGCGGTCAGCGCCTCGCACGACCAGGGCAGGTTGACGGGCTCGGCGGTGCTCCAGCCCGCGGGTGGACCGCCGGTGACGGCGGTCCAGGCCGCCTCGAGGGGCCTACCGAGGACCAGCCCCTCGTCGGCCGGGTGCACCGTGCGGAAGGACAGGGTGAGTTGGCGCTCTCCGGTGTCCTCGGCGCCCTTAAGGAAGGCCCGGGCCACCGGGGTCCGCTCCGGTTCCGCCTCGACCGGGGCGAACCCCCCGTCGTGCCAGCGCAGCAGGGCGCCGGACAGCCCGTCGTAATAGCCGCCGCCCTCCTCGTCGCGGACCACCCAGCGGGACGGCGGCCCGGTGAGCGCCAGGCGCGTGGGCAGGCTGAGCCGCGAGGTCGCGGGAGTCACGATCTGGACGGCGCGATCGCTCGCGGCCGCGGCCCGTATCGCGTCCGACAGCCAGGCCGTCATGGCCACCACCGGCCGGTCCTGCAGCACCACCGCCGTGCGCTCGGTGAGCACGTCGACGGCGGGCTGGGCCGCGGCCGGGGCGGCGGACGCGGCGCCGGGCTGTGCGGCCCCGGCGTCCGCCGCCGCGGCCGACGGCCAGACCGAGCCGCCGCACAGCCGGGCGAGACGCCGCGCGAAGGACGCCGCCAGCAGTTCGGCGCGCTCCACTCCGGTGGCGGCCCTGGCCTCGGTCCACCACACGGGCACGCCGGTGCCCCCGGCCTCGGGCCCCAGCAGCCGCGCCGCCTCCCCCGCGACCCGCACCAGCAGCGGCGCCTCCACGGACACCAGCGGGCGGCCCGCCTCGTCGCACATCTGGACCACCGCGCCCTCACCGGCCGCGCGCACGTCGAGGTCGGGGCCCCCGGCGAACAGCCCGGCCACGATGCTCCAGATGTCGGGCATCCGCTCGGTGAGCGCGATCACGTCCTTGGTCATCGGCCGTCCTCCTCCGGGTGCCGCTCCTGCTCCACCCATCCCGTCTGGATCAGACGGTCAGGCTCACCGCGCCGGACCAGCAGTCCGCGCCCGGGCGGCTGTGCGGACGCGTACACGCCCGGGAACAGCTGGCCCTCCATCCGGTCGCCCGCCATCACCAGGGCCGAGGTGCCGCTCTCCCGCAAGGTCATCAGGAACGGCTCGTACAGGGCCCGGGAGCTGCCCGCCACGCGCCGGGCGACCACGAAGTGCAGTCCGATGTCGGGCGCGTGCGGCACATACGGCAGGAAGGGCTGAAGCGGCTGCTGCCCCGCGGTGGTGAGGATGTCGTAGTCGTCGACGAGGATGACGATGCGGGGCCCGTCGTACGCCGGGCCCGCCGAGGGCGGCGGGGTGCCGGTGGTCTCGTCCGGCATGCGCTTGGCCAGCTCGCCCGCGATGCCCGCGGCGAGCCCCTCGCAGATCCGGGAGTTGTACGCGTAGCCGCCCTGGTACGCCTCGGGCACCACCTCGCGCAGCCCGCGCCGCGGATCCATGATGCCGAAGACCAGCTCCTCGTCGGAGTACCGCGCGGCGAGACCGTCGGCGATCAGCCGCAGCAGATTGGTCTTGCCGCACTCGTTGTCCCCGAGGATCAGCAGATGCTGGTCGCGGTCGAACAGATCGAGCAGCACCGGCGCGAGCGCGGTCTGGTCGACCCCGATCGGCACCCGGCGCGGCTGGGCCGTGACCGACGGCAGCGACCGGGCGGGCAGCCGCGCGGGCAGCACCCGCACCCGCTGCGCCGTCTCCCCGGGCCAGGCGGCGCCGATGGACCGGGCCGTCTGCTCGACGGCCGCGCCCAGGTCGGCGGTGGAGGCGCTGCCGTCCAGCCGCGGGAGGGCGGTCTGCGCGAACAGCTTGCGGTCGGTCAGGGCGCGCCCGGCGTCATCGGGGGTGAGGGTCTCGGCGAGCCTGCGGTCGACGCTGCTGTCACCCGCGTCGTTCAGCCGCAGTTCGATATGGGTGCCGAAGGTGGACTGGTGGCCGATGCGCACGTCGTTCCAGCGCAGCATCGCGGCCACCACATGGATGCCGTACCCGCCGCCGCGCTTGAGCAGATCGCCCACGGCGTCGTCCAGGGCCTCGAAGTCGTCGCGCAGCGCGCCGAACCCGTCGATGAGCAGCACGATGTCGGTGGACGCCAACTCGGGCAGGGATCCGGCGGCGCGCAGGGCGCGCAGCCGCTCCACCGAGTCGATGCCGTGCTCGCGGAAGAGCTCCTCGCGGGCGTCCAGCATGCCGCGCACCTCCTCGACCGTGCGGGTGGCCCGCTCCCGGTCGGCCCGCCCGGCGACGCCGCCGACGTGCGGCAGCGCGGCGAGCGCCTGCAGGCCGCCCCCGACCAGGTCGAGACCGTAGATCCCGACCTCACGCGGGGTGTGGGTGAGGGCGAGGGAGAGCGCGAGGGAGCGCAGCAGCGTGGTCTTGCCGGACTGCGGGCCGCCGATCACGGCGGCGTGGCCGCCGGCGAGGGTGAGGTCGAGCACCCACTGCCCCTGCCACTGCCGTCCCGGGTCGTCCAGCAGACCCAGCGGCACCCGCATCGTCCCCGGGCGCCGGGCGAACTGCATGCCGCGGGCCGCGTCGACCTCCACCGGCCCCGCCGCGCCGTCCAGCGGGAGCGCGGCGGGCAGCGGCGGCAGCCAGATGCGGCGCACCGGGTCGGCGGCGCCCCTGATCCGGCCGACCACCACGGACATCACGGTCGGTCCGGGGTCCCGGGTGCGCTTGCCCGCGCCGGGCGCGTCGTCCTCGACGGGCGCGGAGTCCTCCGCACCGGCGAGCGTGTTGTACGCGGGATACGGGTGGATGGCGGGCCCGGCGTCCTCCACGGCGCGCGGTGCCGGGCCCCGGTACGGGCCGGAGACGTACCCGGCCTTGAACCGCTCGTACGCGGTGGTGTCGACCTTGAGGTAGCCGAAGCCGGGCAGCGGCGGCAGGTGGAAGGCGTCGGTGGTGTCCAGGACGGTGCGGCTCTCGTCGGCGGAGAAGGTCCGCAGGCCCAGCCGGTAGGAGAGGTAGGTGTCCAGGCCCTTGAGCTTGCCGCCCTCGATGCGCTGGCTGGACAGCAGCAGATGGACGCCGATGCTGCGGCCGATGCGGCCGATGGACAGGAACAGATCGATGAAGTCGGGCTTGGCGGTGATGAGTTCGCCGAACTCGTCGATGACGACGAAGAGGTGCGGCAGCGGCTCGAGGTCGGGCCTCGTGGTCTCGCGCACCGCCGCGTAACTCGAGATGTCGGCGACGTTGCCCGCGTCCTTGAGCACCTGCTGACGGCGCTTGACCTCGCCCGCGAGGCTGGTGTGCACCCGCTCGACGAGCCCGGCCTGGTTCTCCAGGTTGGTGATGACGCCCGCCACGTGCGGCAGCCCGTCGAACGGGGCGAAGGTCGCGCCGCCCTTGTAGTCGACCAGCACCAGCGCCAGGTCCTGTGGCGGATGCCCGGCCACCAGGGCGAGGACGAGGGTGCGCAGCAGTTCGCTCTTGCCGGAGCCGGTGGCGCCGACGCACAGGCCGTGCGGGCCCATGCCCAGTTCGGCGGACTCCTTCAGGTCGAGCAGCACCGGCTCGTGGGCGTCGTTGACGCCGATGGGCACCCGCAGGAAGGAGCGCTCGCCGCGGGGCGCCCAGGCACGGGCCAGGTCCAGGGCTCCGGGGTCGTCGATGCCCAGCAGCTCGGTGAAGTCGACGGGTCCGGACAGCGGGGCGTCCACGAGGGATTCGGCCGACAGCCGCAGCGGGGCCAGCATCCGGGCCAGGCCCTCGGCCCCGGCGGCGGTGACGTCGTCCACGGTGCCGTGGGCGCCCGTCGGCCGCGCGCCGCGCAGGTCCTCCACGACCAGCTCGTCCCCGGCCACGGTGATGCGGATCGCCACCTCGCCCGGCTCCCGCACCCGCTCGTCGACCAGATGGAGCACGGTGACGCCCATCTCGCGGTGGGCCACGGCCTCGTCGGGGCGGGGCAGCTCCCGTGCCTCCTCGCCGTGGTCATCGCTGATGACGAGCAGCCGGCTGCTGAGCCCGAGCGCGTCGGCCCCGGACAGGCCGCGCCGTACCTCGGCGGCGTACGCGGCGCGCTGCCGGAGGTCGCGGCCGAGGAGCCGGGCGAGCTGGGGCAGGTCGGGGGCGATCCGGCGGGCGGCGACCGGCCCGTCGCGCTCCTCGGCGTCCAGCAGGTGCGGCAGCCACTTGAGCCAGGCCCAGTCCCGCTCCACCCGGTCGCCGGGGGCGGCGAGCGCCAATGCCACGTCGTCGGGGGCGTGGGTGGCGGCGGTCTGGACGAGCAGCGCCCGCACCACCCGCAGCACCGCGTCCCGCTCCCCCACCACGCTGACATTGCCCACGCGGTCCAGCGGCACGGTCAGCGGCAGATCGGTGACCAGTGCGTAGCGCCCGACCAGGGCGCCGGCCTCGTTGAGCATGAACGGGTCGGGCGGGGTGAGCACGCTGCCCGACTGCCGGGCCACGGTCAGCGGCCGCAGCGGCATCTCGCCGGTGCCGATCCGCACCCGCAGGAAGTCCGGGTCGGTGCGGCGCCGCTCCCACAGCCGGGCCGGGTCGCGCACCACGTCGTACAGGGCCTGCGGAGGCGGGTCGAGCACCCGCGCGGTGGCGCGCCAGGCCCGCTCCTCGGCGCCGAGCTCCTCACGCAGCTCCTCCAGGTACTCCAGATACCGCTCGCGCTGCCGGCGGCGGGTGCGCTGCGCGCGCCCGCGCTGGGAGAACAGCAGCACCAGGGCGCCGACGACGGTGACGACGAGGACGAGGGCGCCGATCGCCGCGAACTGGCCGCTGCGCAGCACGGTCATCATGACGACCGAACTCATCACCCCGGCGATCGGCAGCAGCGACATGGCGGCCCCCGCCGCCTTGCCCTCGGGCAGGTTGGGCGGGGCCTCGATGGTGCGCGGCTCGGGCTCCGGCAGCGGGCGGGTGGCGCGGGCGGGCCGGTGCACCAGGCGGGTTGTCATCGCGGTCCTCCCCCGTGCCCTTCCGTTTGTCCTCGGCTGTGTCCTCCCCTGTGTCCTCGGCTGTGTCCTCCGCTGTCGCGCACGGCGCGGTCCAGGAGCGCGGCGGCCAGGCGGCCCGCGGCCAGCCGGGTGCTGTGGGCGAGCAGCCCGGTGCGGATGGCGCCGCCCGCGGCCAGATGACGGTCGTACGGGATGGCCATCACCTCGACCCCGCTCTCGGCGAGGTGGGCGCGGGCCACGTCCAGGTCGAGCGCGGTGTCGGGCGAGGACTCGGTCAGGGCGACCACCGTGCCGGGCAGCATGGGCCGCGGCACCGCCGCCATCCAGTCCAGGACGGTGCGGGTGCTCGCCACCCCCTCCAGGGTGGCGGGCGCCACCAGCACCCTCGCCTGCACGGTGTCCAGGGCCGTGCGTGCCAGCTCCCCCGGCAACGTCTCGCAGTCGATGACGGTGACACCGAAGTAGCGGCGCAGCGCCATGGTCACGGTGCGGTAGGCCCGGATGTCCAGCGGAGTGCCGATGCGGCCCTGGCTTCCGGGCAGCAGCCAGCCGCCCTCGGGCAGCTGGACCAGATAGCCGGTGATCTCCGCGAACTGCATCGCGGGGGACACCACTTGGGCCACGTCCGCGCACGTCCAGCGGACCGACTCGGCGCCGAGCCGGATGGGCAGGCTGCCCAGCGCCGGGTCGGCCTCCACGACGAGGACCGGGTCCTGGCGGTAGTGCGCGAAGGTGAGGTTGAGCAGCGCCGCGACGGTGGTCTTGCCCGCGCCGCCGCGGATGCTGCTCACCGCGATCTGCCGCCCGGTGGTGACCGGTTGCTGCAGCGCCCGGGCGACCTCGGTGGCCTCCTCCACCTCACGTGAGGCAGAGGCGGCGACCAGCCGCCGCAGGGTGCGCCCGGCGCGGCGGGTGACCGGGTCCCCGCTGCGGAGCCTGCCCTGGGCGAGGGCGAGCCGAGGGTCCACGGGCGGCACGGGGGTGGGCGCGGGCAGGTGCGGAGGGCGTGCCTGAGGACGCCGGTCGGCGGGTGCGGGG
>NZ_JAEEAP010000410.1 GCF_016103465.1 Streptomyces sabulosicollis | reverse complement strand
CCCGGCCCTCAACCCCGCACGCCTCCTCGAAGGAGAAGTGACATGCCGCGGACGTATCCCGCCGCCGCCCGCCCGACGATGTACTTCATCGGCGTCACCACCACCAGGTCCTCCATCATGAAGGTCTTCCCGGCCTGGGCGCGCGAGCTGAACCTCGACGCCGTCATCGAGGGCATCGACCTCCCGCTGGACGACACCCCCGAGCACTACCGGGAGGTGGTCGACTTCATCAAGCACGACCCGCACTCGCTGGGCGCGCTCGTCACCACCCACAAGCTCAACCTCTACAAGGCCGCCCACGACCTCTTCGACGGCGTCGGCCGCGAAACCGAGCTGCTGGACGAGGTCAGCAGCATCTCCAAGCGCGGCGGCCGGCTGTGGGGCCACGCCATGGACCCCGTCACCAGCGGTCTGGCGCTGGAGGCCATCGTGCCCGACGGCTACTGGTCCCGCACCGGGGGCGAACTGCTGCTGCTCGGCGCGGGCGGCTCCTCCCTCGCCCTCACCCTGTACCTCCACAACCGCGAGGCGGCCGGTGGCGACGTCCCCTCCCGCATCGTGGTCACCAATCGCCGCGAGGCCCGGCTGCGCGAGATGCGCACCGTCCACGAGCGCCTCGGCTTCGCCATCCCCATCACCTACCAGCAGGCCCCGGAGCCGCGCGACAACGACGCACAGCTGCGGACCCTCTCCCGCGGCTCCGTCGTGGTCAACGCCACCGGGCTCGGCAAGGACCGGCCCGGATCCCCGCTCACCGACGCCGCCCACTTCCCCGACGACGCCGTCGCCTGGGACTTCAACTACCGCGGCGACCTGGTCTTCCTGGACCAGGCACGGGCCCAGCGGGGCGCCTGCGGGCCACGGGTCGTGGACGGCTGGCTGTACTTCCTCCACGGCTGGACCCGCGTCATGGCCGAGGTCTTCCACATCGACATCCCCACCCACGGTCCCGTCTTCGAGCGGCTGTCCCGCATCGCCCGCGACGTCACCAAGGAGAACGCATGAGCGCCACCGCCCCCCGCCCCGCCGTCGTCACCGACTTCAGCCTCGTCACCGGGCTCTCCCGGACCAGGAAGCCGCTCCAGCGCCGCATGTCCGCCATGGCCGGGATGTACGCCGACCAGGAGGCCGCCCAGCGCCTGGCCGAAGAGGACGCCCTGGTCTACGAGTTCTTCGACATGGGCGTTCCCCAGAGCTCCGGGGAGGTGGCCTACGGCACCAGCATCACCTACCCGGGCAAGGTCGGTGACGAGTACTTCATGACCAAGGGCCACTTCCACTCCGTGCTCGACACCGCCGAGATCTACTACTGCCTGCGCGGCCGGGGCCTGATGATGATGGAGAACCCCGAGGGCGATGTGCAGTGGCGGGAATTCACCCCCGGCCAGGGCGTGTACGTCCCCGGCCGGTACGCCCACCGCTCCATCAACACCTCGCCCGACGAGCCGCTGATCACCTTCTTCGCCTTCCCCGGCCACGCCGGACACGACTACGGCACCATCGAGTCCAAGGGGTTCCGCAAGATCGTGGTGGAGCGCGACGGCGCCCCGGCGGTCGTGGACAACCCGAAGTGGGCGCGGTGACCAACCGGATCGCCGTGACGCCACGCTCGCTGTCCCAGGGCGGCCACCCCGCGCTGGCCGCCCTGGAGGCGGCGGGCTACGACCTGCTGTTCCCCACCCCCGGCCGCCAGCCCACCCGGGAGGAGCAGCTGCGGTTCCTGCCCTCGTGCGTCGGCTATCTCGCCGGGGTCGAGCCCATCACCCGCGAGGTGCTGGCCGCGGCCCCCGGCCTCAAGGTGATCAGCCGCAACGGCGTCGGAGTCGACTCCGTCGACCTGACCGCCGCCGCCGAGCGGGGCGTGGCCGTCGAGACCGCCGCCGGAGCCAACGCGCAAGGGGTCGCCGAACTGGCCATCGCCCTCATGCTCGCCGGGCTGCGCCACATCCCGCCGCAGGACGCGGCGCTCAAGGCCGACCGGTGGCAGCGGATCCAGGGCCGGGAGGTGGCCGGGCGCACCCTCGGGGTCGTGGGATGCGGGCAGATCGGCCGCAGGGTGGTCCGGCTGGGCCTCGGGCTCGGCATGTCCGTACGCGCCTTCGACGCGTTCCCCGACGCGGACTTCGCTCCCGCCGGGGACTTCGCGTACACCACGATGGAGGACCTGCTCGCCCGCTCGGACGCGGTGACCCTGCACTGTCCGCCCGCGGAGCGGCCGCTCATCGACAAGGCCGCCATCGCGGCCATGCGGCCCGGCGCCCACCTGGTCAACACCGCCCGCGCGAGCCTGGTCGACGACGGCGCGGTCCTGGCGGCCCTCGAGGACGGCCGGCTCATCGGGTACGCCACCGATGTGTACGACCAGGAGCCCCCCGCGCCGCAACGGCTGTTCCACCATCCGCGAGTGATCACCACCCCCCATATCGGGGGGTACACCGGGGAGAGTGTGGAGCGCGCCACCCGTGCGGCCGTGGAGAATCTGCTACGGGTACTTACCGCCCCTTCCTGAGACCACGGAGCGAGTCATGGCTGTCCCGGCGGATGAGGCCGGCAATGTGCTGCACCTCATCACCAGCAAGCTGCCCTACCTACCGGGCGCCCTGCGCCAGATCGGCGAGTATCTGCTGGCCCATCCCCGGCAGGCGCAGTCGATGACCATTTCGCAGCTGGCCTCGGCGTGCGGCGTGGCCGAGTCGACGGTCTCCCGGTTCGTCCGCGAGCTGCGCATGGACAGCTATCACTCGCTCCGCCTCAGTCTCGCCGAGGCCACCTTCGCCACCCGGTCGGCCGGTGCCGGCCGGGACGAGGAGTTCGTCTACGAGGGCATCCTCCGCGGCGACGAGCCCCCCGCCATCGTGGGCAAGATCGAGCGCAGCAGCCGCCAGACGCTGGCCCAGACCGCCAAGCAGGTCAGCGGCGAGGCCATCAGCCGGGCCGTCGATCTGCTGCACGAGGCGGACGCGGTGGTGTTCTGCTGCATGGGCTCCTCCAGCATCGCCGCGGAGGAGGGGGTCATGCGGTTCACCCGTGCGGGCAAGAAGTGTCTGCTCTACCGCGACCAGAGCGTGCAGGTCATGCTGGCCACCATCCTGACGCCACGTGATGTGCTGATCGGCATCAGCGACTCCGGTAAATCCACCGCCATCGTGGACGCCATGCGGCTGGCCCGGCAGACCGGGGCCACCTCCATCGGCATCACCTCCGCCCAGGACAGCCCGCTGGCGGAGCTCAGCGATGTGCCGCTGTTCACCTCGAACGTCGCGGGGGAGGGGCTGTACGGGGAGTCCGTCACCTCCAAGTGGGGCCAGCTGCTGCTGATCGACATCCTGTACGCCAGCTACGCGGCGCGCCACTTCGACGACACCCTCCACCACCTCAAGGAGACCTATGAGGCGGGCATCCGCCACTCCCGTTCGCCCGGGAGCCCGCCGACCGAGGGCTGACCGCCGAAGCCGGTCAGCCGGACACGATGTGCAGGAGCGCCGTGCCGTCCGCCCCGGCCGCCATCTGGATCACCACGGCGCCGGGCTGAGCGGCCGGCCGGGTGGTGCCCACCCTTCCGCACGAGTTGCTGCTGCCGTGGTCGCGCAGCACGGTGACGCATCCCTGGCCCGGTCCGCTCGCCCCGCCCTGGGAGCGGTTGTTGCCCGACTTCACCGTGTACGTGACCTTGTTCGGACCGATCTCGTTCACGGTCAGCGTCGCGGGACCGGCCGGGCCCTTGAAGGGGATCGTCACCCGCTCGGCGACCGCGATCTCGCAGTCGCCGTCCGCGCAGGCGCCGACGTCGCGCCCGTCCGCCGCCGACACCGACGGTTTCACCGAGGGGCCGTGGTCGCCGGAGGGGCTCCCCGAGGGCGGCGCGGAGCGGGACTCCGACGGGTTCCCGCTGTGGGACGGCACCCCGTCGGTCGTGTCCGACCCACCGCAGCCGGCCACGGCCAACGCGGCCACCACCGCCACCACCGCCGCCGCACGACCTGATCCAGGCTGATGCGCTCGCGCTCCGCGCGTTCTGCGTACCGATGTCATGGTGGTCATCATTCCCCGCGTCCCGGCCTGCCCGGGCGCGACATTCCGGCGCGGGGCCGGTCAGGGGACGAGTTGGCGGCTGATGATGAGCCGCTGGATCTGGTTGGTGCCCTCGAAGATCTGCATGATCTTCGCTTCGCGCATATAGCGCTCCACGGGGTAGTCGCGGGTGTAGCCGTAGCCGCCGAAGACCTGGACGGCGTCCGTGGTGACCTTCATGGCGGCGTCGGTCGCCGTCAGCTTGGCGACGCTGGCCTGGCGGGTGTACGGGCGCCCGTGGTCACGGCGGCGGGCCGCGTCCAGATAGGTGGCGCGTGCGGAGTCGACGGCGGCGGCCATGTCGGCCAGCAGGAAGCCGAGCCCCTGATGGTCGATGATCCGGCGGCCGAAGGCGGTGCGTTCATGGGCGTAGGCGACCGCGGCGTCCAGCGCGGCCTGGGCGAGCCCGGTGGCGCAGGCGGCGACGCCCAGCCGGCCGGAGTCCAGGGCGCTGAACGCGATGTGGAGCCCCTGGCCCTCGCCGCCGATGAGCCGGTCGGTGGCGAGGAGGGCGTCGTCCCAGAAGGCGGAGGTGGTGGGGATGGCGTGCAGGCCCATCTTGTCCTCCGGCCGGCCGAAGCTGAGACCGTCGGTGTGGCCCGGCGCGAAGAAGCAGGAGATGCCGTCGCTGCCGGGGCCGGTGCGGGCGAACAGGGCGTAGAAGTCCGCCTTGCCGCCATGGGTGATCCACGCCTTGGCGCCGTTGATCCGATAGCCGTCGGGCTCCTTGTCGGCGCGGCAGGTCAGGGCCGCCGCGTCGGAACCCGCCTGGGGCTCGGACAGGCTGTACCCGCCGATGAGACGGCCGCCGAGGATGTCCTCCGCCCAGCGTCCGCGCTGCTCGGTGGTGCCGAACGTGAGCAGCGGGAAGGCGGCGAGGGTGTGGACGCTGGTGGCGATGGCGACGGCGGCCCAGCGCGCGGCCAGCTCCTCCAGCACCTGGAGGTAGACCTCGTAGGGCTGGCCGCCCCCGCCGAACTCCTCCGGGTAGGGCAGGCCCAGCAGCCCGGCGTCGCCCAGCAGGCGGAACAGGCCCTCGGGGTAGGTCTCGGTGCGTTCGTGGTCCTCGACGCGGAGGGCGAGCTCCTTGTCGGCGATCTCGCGGACGAGGTCGAGCAGGTCCTCGGCCTCACGGGTGGGAAGCAGACGGTCGACGGGCATGCGGGGCGCTCCTGTGGTGCGGACGGGCGAGGGAGGTGCTGAGGGGGCGGGTCAGACGGAGACGGCCGCGGTGGTGCCGGCGGTGGCCGTCAGGCCGTCCAGGGCCGCGCGGGCGGTGGCGCGGAACTCCTCGACCCGGGCCAGCTTGATGTCCTCGTAGCCGCGAACGGCCTCGACGAGCCGCACCAGGTCCTCCACGGCGGCGGCGTTGCCGGGCGTCAGACGGGCGAGGGCGGCGCGGACCAGGCGCGGGTACTCCTCGATCAGGGCCCGCTCCTGGCGGCGGACCTCGGCGTATCCGAACGGGTCCAGCCGGGTGCCGCGCAGCCGCCGCAGGGCGCGGAGGAGGGTGAAGAGGGCGGGTGCGGTGCGGCGGAGCCGGATCTTGCGCTTCATGCCCAGCGCGCGCAGCGCCGGAGGGTGCAGCAGGACGGAGACGGTGGCATCGGCACCGAACTCGTCCGCGACCCTGGCCCGTTCGACGGTGTCCAGGTGCAGCCGGGCCACCTCGTACTCGTCCTTGTAGGCCATGAGCTTGTGCAGCCCCCGGGCGTAGGCGACGGCGATGCGCTCGCCCGCCCCGTCACCGGCCCGCCGCCGGGCCAGCGCGGCGGCCTCCGCCACCTCGGTGGCGTACCGCTCGGCGTAGGCACGGTCCTGATAGGCGACCAGGTCGGCGGCGCACAGGGCGATGGTGTCCTGCAGCGCTCCGGGCCGGGCGGCGGCGGCCGCGATGGCGCGCGCCTCGGGCGTGACCTCGAGGACCGGGCGTTCCGGTGCGGCAAGGGCACGCCGTACGGCCTCGGGGTCGAGGGCGGCGGCGCGCCCCCAGCGGAAGGCCGCGAGGTTCTTCTCCACGGCGGCGCCGCCCAGGCGGATCGCACCCTCGATGGCGTCTTCGGTCAGGGGGACGCAGCCGTGCTGGAAGGCGGCTCCGACCAGGAGCATGTTGGTCGGCATATGGTCGCCGAACAGGGCCTCGGCCATGCTCTGCGCGTCGAGGTAGAGGTTGTCCCCGGGGCGGGTGGCCGACTCGATCCGCTCCAGGGCGTCGTCCGGGGAGCCGGGCACGACGACCCGGTTGGTCACCATGGCCGCGGTGGGGACGATGGCGGAGTTGACGACGGCGATGGTGTGGCCGGGGCGGGCGATGCGCAGATTGGCGTCGGCGGCCGCACCGAGCAGATCGAAGCCGATGAGCACGTCCGCGCTCGCGCGGGAGGCGCGCACGGCACCGGTGACCGGAGCCGAGGAGATCCGCACGTCGCTGACGACCGGTCCGCCCTTCTGGGCCAGCCCCGTCTGCTCCAGTCCGGCCGCGTAGCGGCCGTCGAGATGGGCGGCCCGCTGCAGGATCTGTGAGACCGTCACGACACCGGTGCCGCCGATGCCGGGCATCCGCAGCAGTGTGCTGTCCGCGGCCACCGCCGGGGTGGGCGCGGTCAGGGCCACGGGCGGCCGGGGGATGGCGCGGGGCCGTGCCGTCGTCGCCTTCGCCTCGCTCCCCTTGGCCTTCGCCTTCGTCGTCTTCGGCTCGACGAGGAGGAAGGAGGGACAGTCGCCCTTCAGACAGCTGAGGTCGGAGTTGCAGGACGCCTGGTGGATCCGGGTCTTGCGGCCGAAGGCGGTGTCCACGGGCTGCACCGACAGACATGTGGACACGTCCCCGCAGTCGCCGCAGCCCTCGCAGACCCGCTCGTTGATGACGACCTTCTCGGCGGGGGCGGGCAACTGGCCGCGCTTGCGCAGCCGCCGTTCCTCCGCGGCGCAGCGGTCGTCATGGATGAGCACGGTGACGCCGTCGGTGGCGGCCAGCTCCTTCTCGGCCGCCGGCAGATCGTCGCGGTGGCGCACCGTGGCGATCGGGTCGAGGCGTACGCCGCGGTAGTCGGCCGGTGCGGCGGTGGTCACCACGACCTTCCGTACGCCCTCCAGGGCGAGCCAGCGGGTCAGCGCCGGGACGTCCAGCCGCCCCTCGGGGCGCTGGCCGCCGGTCATCGCGACGGCGTCGTTGTAGAGGAGCTTGTACGTCATGGTCACGCCCGCGGCCACCGCCGCGCGGATGGCGAGGGAGCCGGAGTGGTGGAAGGTGCCGTCACCGAGGTTCTGCACGAAGTGCCGGTCGTCGGTGAACGGGGCCAGTCCGATCCACTGGGCGCCTTCGCCGCCCATCTGGGTCAGCCCGACCTGGCGGCCGCGGCCCGCGCCATCGAGGGCGATCATGGCGTGGCAGCCGATGCCCGCGCCGACGAGGGTGTCATCGGCGGTGCGCGTGGAGGTGTTGTGCGGGCAGCCGGAGCAGAAGTAGGGCGTGCGTGCCGACACGGTGGGCAGCGCGATGCGGGGCGCGGCCGGAGGCGCCAGCGAGGCCAGCCGGGCGGTCGCGGTCCGCGGCAGCCGGTCCGGGCCGATGCGCTGGGCCAGGGCCTTGGCCACGTCCTCGGCCCCCAGGGTGCCGCGGGCGGTGAGCAGCGGCCGGCCGTTCTCGCCGTGGCGGCCCACCACCACGGGCGCGTCGGCGCCGCCGTACAGGGCGGCCTTCAGGTGCCCTTCGAGGAAGGGCACCTTGTCCTCGACGACCAGGACCTGCTCCAGATCGCCGGTCATGGCCACCAGGTCTTCGTCGCAGAGGGGGAACGGCATCGCCAGCCGGATCAGCCGCACACCGAGAGCCTCCATGTCCGCCTCGCCGATGCCGAGGTCGGCCAGGGCGCGCCGCACCACGGCGTAGGAGGTGCCCGACGCCACCACGCCCAAGGTGGCGTGCGCGGCGCTGAAGGTGATGCGGTTCAGTCCGGCCTCGCGGGCGTAGGCGCGGGCCAGGTCCAGTCGGCGGGTGAGCATGTCGTGCTCGGCGTCCAGGGACGCGGGGCCGACGAGGGTGGGCGGCGCGC
>NZ_JAEEAP010000040.1 GCF_016103465.1 Streptomyces sabulosicollis | reverse complement strand
GGCATGTCTTTAGTATTTCGAGAAGAAGACGGCATCCGAGATTAGCGAGTGTCTCGGGGGCTCGGAGATGTGTATAAGAGACAGGCAGAGAGGGCGGGGGCTGCTGCTCGTCAGCGGCTGAATGTCCAGGTCCAGCGCATGTTCGAGCCCGACGTGACGCTGGCTCCGGGGATCCAGGTGAGCCACTGGCACGAGCCGTCGTTCTGGACGCGCATCGATCCGTCGCCGATGCCCGTGCTACAGGACACGTAGATGCTGTCCGTCGGCCGCCAGTCGTCGGCCACCGTGCAGAGCTCGATGTCGGGGGTGATGTTGCCGGACGTGCCGCCCGGGTTGGTGATGTCGGCGCCCGTGCGGTTCAAGGTGACGTTGGCTGTTCGGACACCGCTGACGATGTACAGGGTCTGCAAGGTGACCTGCCATCCGGTGGCGGCGGTGACACCGGAGGTGATCAGTGTCGGGACCGGGTTGTTCAGGCGGTCGGCGGTGATGCGCTGGCCTGGCTGCCACGGCATGTGCGCCTCCTACAGGGCGATGATGGCCGGGTGGGCGACGTTGACCGCGGTCGCTGCGGCATGGCTCTTGACGATGCCGTTGGCGGCGCGGGTGACGGTGAAGGACTGCGGCGCGATCTGCTCGAAGTCGGCATACGAGGCCACCACCGGCAGCGTGTTGGTGTTGGACGACGACAGGATGGAGCGGGTGCCGATCGCCCCAGCCGCGGTGAGGCTGGTGTCCGTGGCGGTGACGGACCAGGGGGTCGGCTCCGAGCCGCCCTCCTGCCAGATCTTCGCCTGGAGGGTGCTGCCCGTGATCCGGAACCTGACCCAGAACAGACGGCCCGCGGCGTGGATGAGGCTGCTGGTGCTGGCCGCCGTCGCGAGCAGCGTCTCCGTACCCGCGAGGCGCTTCCTGAGCGTGAGGGTGATGGTCTGGTCGGTGTTGACCGCGACGCGGGCCAGGTAGTTGTTGCTGGCGTCCTGGTAGCGGCCTACGAGGTGTAGGAAGTGCGCGCCGCCCGTGGCGAGTTTGTCGGTGCCCACCGCACAGATGACGTCCACATCCGGCAGTGATGCCGGGACGGTGGTCCACCGGGAGACGTTGATGCTGCCCTGGGAGACCTGGCCCTGCCCGAACACGGTCCGGATCGCGTTGACGTAGGCGTTGAAGGTGGTCGTTCGCTGCCCGGAGTCGCGCATGGTCCGGGAGGTGTCGCCATTGGGAAAGAAGCTCTCCCGCAGGGCTGTGCTCATCTCCAGCTGCACGCCCGCCGAGATGGTCGTCTTGTTGCAGATGTTGAGCGGGTCGCTCCCGTTGATCTCCTGCGCCGCGGAGATGACCCGGAACCCGGCGGCCTGGAGCGCGGCTTGCACGCGCGCGCCGGTGGTGGTGTCCAGCCCGCCGATGGAGGTCTCGGGGAGCCCGGCGGTGCCGGTGTAGCCGTGGCAGGACAGGCACCTGCGGGACGCGGTGACGATGCCCTGGGCGATCGGCTCGTCAAAGTTGGTGCTGGTGACGTGCAGGGTGTCGAAGTTGTTCGCGGGCATGATGCCGGCGAACTCGTAGTGCGACATCAGCCCGGCCCCGACCGCGCGGGCCACCTCGCCTGAGCCTGCCTCGATCGCGCCCCCGTGGATGGCGATGCTCGCCCAGGTGGCGCCGGTCACGGGCACTGTGCGGCGCTCGTAGTCCACCCCCTCGGTCTGGTGCGCGGCCAGATCGGTGTAGCTCGCGTACAGGTCCGGCACGTCATCCCCCCTTGACGTTGAAGTCGGCCGCGGTGCCGCCGGTGAGGGTCCAGGTCTGGCCGGTGTTGGCGGTGCCCCATCCGCCGGTGACCAGGCGCTGGAAGCGGTCGGATACGGGGCTGGCGATGCTGGTGACGGTCATGATCTCGCCGCCGACCTGGATGTCCAGGGGGAACTCGGCGAGGTCGGTGGTCCACACCGGACCGGCGGTGATGGCCACGGGCAGGGTGGTGTCGTCGGCATCGACCGCGGCGGCCAGCTCGCTGCCGTCGGTGTCCACCCGGGGCAGCGGTGTGGTGCTGAGGGTGACCGCGATGTCGTCGATGTACGCCGCGTCCTCCCCGGCCGAGGCGCTGTTGTCCTTGGCGTACCGGAAGATCACCGTGGACTTCCCCGTGACGTCGAGGCTGGCGCGGGTCCACACGGCTGTGGTGCCCTGGGCGCGCAGCTGCTGGACGCCGTCCACGTACACCAGGAGCCGGTCACCCTCGAAGCCGGGCCCGCTGCCCTCGCTGCTCACCCGGTACCAGAACGTCAGCGTCTCGGCGGCCGCGGGCAGGGCCACGATCGCGTCGGAGGTCTGGTTGTTGCTGATCGCCCCCGAGCGCAGGGACCAGGAGCCGCTGTGTGCCTGCGTGGTGGTGCGGGTCCACGGCAGGTTCCCGCCGCCGGTGATGGTCAGCGCGTAGGTGGTGTCCTCGAAGTCCTCCACGATGGCGGTCTCGGCGACGGTCCAGGGCCCGGCGGGGACGCAGGTGTAGGTGAGGGTCCACCGGACCACCGTCTTGGTCTCCGCGATGCTGGTGACCTGGAGATCCGCGATCGGGCTGGGCAGCCATGGGGGGAGGTTGCGGATGGTGATCCGGTCGCCCTCCAGGACGGCGGCCGCGGCCGCGGCGAGGTGGGGGGCGGCGTTCAGGTCCACGGTCACGGTGGGGTACCGGGCCTCGTCCCAGGTGCCCAGGTGCAGCAGCCAGTAGGCGATCGGCTCGGCCTGGTCGTCGCTGTCGAGACTGAGGCTTACGGACTCGTCGTACACGCCCACACCCGCGGGCGGGGGCGCGGTGGACAGCGGCCCCTCCTCGAGGACGGCGCGCGCCGACGAGCCGCCGATCCGGCTGACGGTGATGTCGTTGCGCGTGTTCGCGTCATCGTCCACCGGTTCCAGGCCGGGCGGGACCTCGCCGCGTGCGGTGTAGTCCAGGGTCAGGGCCGGGGGCTGGTTGTAGAGGCTGGCGCGGATGCGGTAGCGCAGCGCCAGCCGGTCCCGCTGCTCCAGGAGCATGCCGCCGTCGGCGTCGGCCGCCTGTTGCAACAGCTCCAGCAGGGTGGCCGGCCGCTGAGGGCCCATGGGAGTTGTGTCGCCTGCGGCGCCGCTGATGACCAGCGGCACGCCCTCCTCCTGGCACAGGCGCCGCATGCGGGCCCACGCGCTCTCGCCCGCGAACCCCTCATCGGCGAAGTTATAGGTGAGCGAGGTGACCACGCTCATCACGGACAGATGGCCCATGTACAGCGTGCGCTGGTCCAGGCCGCTGCCAGGGGTGGATGAGACGGCCGTGACCCGTCCGGCGGTGGTGCCCGCCACCGTGGTGGACAGGCCCTTCTCCTGCGCCCCGATGGTGATCCAGTTGCAGTGAAAGGTGGTCGACCCGCCCACGGTCTCAGCGCGAACCTGAAGCCGGTTCCATGCGCCGGTGAAGAACGAGCCGGGGCCGATGTTCAGGATCAGCGTGGTTGAGCTGCTGTCGCCACTGGTGGTGATCCCGTACAGGCGGACGTTGGACGGCCGCGCCTCGACCTGCAACTTGTCGTAGGTGCCGCCAGTGGTGCGCACCTCCAGAATCTGGGCCGCGGTGGGCCAGTCGTCCAGCTTGTAGACGCATTCCACCCGCCAGGCACCGGACGGGCCCGAGGGGACGCGCCCGGTGAAGGAACTGGTGGGGCTCATCTTCGGGAGCGCGGATGATCCGGCGAGCGAGTCGTCCGAGGCGAATTCCACCTTCGAGACGACCATGGGTGCCACGCCGTCCAGGGGGCTGTACGCCTGGGTGGCGTCCCGGTCTTCCTCCATCGGCCAGTAGGCCAGCAGGTTGGGATCGGTGGGGATCCGGCGCCGCAGGGTGCTGTCCAACGCTTTGGCACCCTGCCCGAGGCGGCGCAGGATGCCCGCGGCCTCGATCGGTACCCACACATCAGCCCCGGACAGGTCCCAGCGTGCGGGCCATGCCGAGATCTCGCCCTCGAAGTGCACACGCCAGGGGGTGATCTCGGCGGTGCCCTCCACGGTCCAAACGCGGCCTGCGGAGTCGGTGAACCCCGTCGCGCCGGGGGCCTGGGTGGTGAAGTCCGGGCTAGCGACGAGCGTGCCGTCGATGCCCGATCGGACCTCGAAGCGATAACCGCTGCCGGTGAACGGCACACGCGGCGGGGTGTTGGTGGGGTCCGGGCTGCCGACCCGCAGCGGGGCGGTGCCTGCGTAGATGCTCGTCACCCCGGCCCCGGTGACCGGCGATCCGATCGGCGTCCACGGTCCGGCGATGGACCGCGCCCAGTAGAAGGTCACCGTCCAGCCGCCGGCGCCGTTGTCGACGTCCAAGGTGACTCGGATCGCGGCCCGGTCGGGCATGGTCGGCACCGGTATGCCAGCCGACATCGTGGCGGCCGTGATCCCGTCCACCGACCAGTTCAGCCAGATCTGCTGGTCGAGGATGCGCAAGGCATAGGAGCGCTGGCCGCTGGCCCCGTCCCACTTCCCGAGGAGCACCTGGTTCACCCCGGAGGCGGTCCAGTCGATCTCGGCCTCTGCCCGCAGGTCGAGATCTCCGGTGATGTCCAGCAGCGCGGCGTCCGGTGTGGAGACGACGCCGGTCATGGAGCCGTCGAGGACCAGCCGCGGCGTGGCCTCCTCGAGCAGCTCGCGGAGCGGGGTGTTGCGGCCGATGAGTCCGTAGTACGGGCTGGCCGGGTTGCGGGGGGAGTACTGGCCGAGGCGGTTGTTCAGGGTCAGGTTGAGCCGTCCCGGATTGGCGCTGCTGGCCCCGTCCTGCTGGCCGCGTCGGTTGCTGACGGGGTCGCGGTCGTAGACGTCGGTGGTGATGTCCGTCCAGGTGTCGCCGACCTGGAGCACGTAGCGGAAAGCCGGGATGGGCATGGGCACGTCCTCTCGAGGGGATCAGCGGCTACCGAGGCCCGCCTGCACGTTGGTGGCGTGGCCGTTGTCCCGAAGCCAGTTGCGGACGAGGCGGATCAGGTCATCCGAGCCGCCGGTGACGTCGAAGACCACACGCTGCGGCTCCCGCCCCGTGGCGGCCCGGGTCACACCGCGGGGAGTGGCGTTCGCGGGAAGGGCGTCGGCGGCTGTCTGGGCGGTGGCGAGCATCTGCTTGCGCAGCGCTTCCTGGCGCTGCGCCACACCAGTTGCGAAGCCTTCGACCAGGGAGCGGCCGCTGTAGAGGGTCCAGCCCTTGCCGCTGAAGGGGCCTTCCTTCGCGGGGCTGAACGGGAGCAGGTTGCGGGCCTTGCTCAGGACACCGCCGACGGCGTCAGCGACCTTGCCCGCCATGGCCTTGATGCCGCCGATGAAGCCCTTGATCAAGGACACGCCGGAATTCCACAGCGTGCTTCCGAGAGAGCCGAGCGCGGCCTTAGCCCGACCGGGCAGGCCCTTGACCCAGTTGACCGCATCGGCGATCTTGCCGCGGATCGCGGAGACCAGGCGGCCCCCCGCCGCGCTCACGGTGCCCCAGAGGAGGCCGCCGAGCGAAGAGATCGCGCCGATCACCTTGCCGGGGAAGCCCTTGAGCCAGTTGACCAGTGCGTTCCATTTGGCGACGACCCAGTCTTTCGCGGCCCCGAACCACCCGCTGATCAGCCCGGGGAGGTTGGCGAACCATCCGATGATCGCCTTAATCGTGTCCACCGCTCCCGCGGTCACGTCCTTGATGAAGCCCCACACGGCGCTCCAAAGGGTCTGGAACCAGGTGGTCTTGGTGGCGATCAGCACGATGATCGCGATCAGGGCGACGATACCCGCGACGATCCACGTGATCGGGGACGCCCAGAACGCCGCGTTGAGGATCGTCTGCGCGATGGCCCACGCCCGGGTCACACCGGAGACGATCGCCCCATACAGGGCCCATGCCTTCATGCCCACGGAGATGGTGGCGATCGCTACGGCGATCGCGGTCAGCACCCCGGGCGGCATGGCGTTGATGATCTGGGCAAGCCACAGGGCCAGCTGGCTGGTGATTCCGATCAGGGGCGCGATCGCGATGAACAGTTGCAGGGCCGCTTTGGCGAGGGTGCCGAACAGTTCGGCTCCCTGCTTGGCGAGGCCGATGAACTGGGCGAAGCCCTCGCTGCCCTTGAGTCCTTGTCCGAAGGCGGCGAACTTCTCGGTCATCTTCTCGATGCCGCCGGACGCGTTGTCCGAGATTCCGGTGAACGCGCCGATGATCCCGGCGAAGCCCACCACGACGTTCTTCATCGACCGGAGAAACGCGCCGAGGTTCTTGCCCGCGGTCTTGGCGAGATCCTTAGCGAAGTCGGCGACGCTGCCGTTATCGACGCCCTTCTGAATGTCGTCGAGGAAGTCCTTGATGGCCCCGGCCGCCGCTTTCACCAGCGGCGTGAGGGCGGGCAGCAGACCGCGAAGGATCTTCAGGCCCTGGGTGAAGATCGGCATGGTGGTCGAGGACAGCGAGTCCGACCATTTGGAGAAGTCCGACTTGAGGCCGATGAACTCCTTCGCGGTCGCCCTGGTCGCCGGGGGCAGCTTGTCCAGCGCGGCCTTGTACTCCTTCTGTGCGGCCGCTGCCTTCTTTCCGCCCTCGGCCGCGGCGTCCTGGGCCTTTGCCGCCAGGTCCGCGACGTTGGCCACGGACTCCAGCTGTGGCTGTGCGGCCAGCTGGAAGGCTTTGGCCGCGACACCGGCCGACGCGAACGCCGCGGCCATGCCGCCCACGGCGGCGACCCCGGCGGCTGCGGCCGGGATGCCCGCCCCGAGTCCGGCGACGGCTTTTCCCAACCCGGTCAGGGTCTTCTTCGCCCGGTCGGCTCCCGCCTGTAGGCGGTCGGTGTCGATGCCCAGCCGCACCGTCATGGAAGCGAGGGTGGTCACCGGGCCCACCCCCTCTCAGGTGCTGCTATTCAGGTGTGGTGGCGATGGTGCCGCCGAGTGAGGCGTTCGCCTGCATGGCCGCGGCCCACATCTCCTCAGGCGTCATAGCCCGGGGCCGGTCCCACTTGGGAATGAAGTCCTTGGGCAGCAGCGCGCGCCCCTTGGACCGCTGGGAGTTGGCGACGGTCGAGGCGATGATGGCGGCCTGGACGTCGCCGCGGCGCCCGTCCAGCGGGCCGGTGATCCGCTCGTAGGCCATCCACTCAGCCAGCTCCCGGCTTCCGGTCTCCGCCAGCAGCCGGCGGACGGTCATGCCGAGGTGCCCGGCCAGACGGAAGTAGAAGATCCGTTCCGGCCGGGCTCTCAGTTTCCCGTCAGATCCTCGACGTCCTGGCCGGTGAGTCCGGACAGCCGCATGGCGACGTCGACCACCCGCTGAAGGGCCGTCGCGGACTTCTCGCCGAGTCGCTTGGTCTCAGCCGCGGACCGGAACAGCGGCTTGCCGTCGGCGTCCACGATGGCGGCCGCGGCGAGCCGGGCGCGGAATCCCTCGAGGCCCTCCGCGCGGATGGACGCGCCGTCCTTGCCGACGAACTGGGCCTCGAACTTGTCCCGTTCGGTGCCGGGCAGCTCGCGCACGCGCACGGTGCCGCCCCACTCGGGCACGGGCACGTCCTCGTAGGCGAGGTCGTCGGCGCCGAGGATCTGATCGGCGGACAGGTACGTCGTCGTCACGGTCACGCTCCGGGGGTGAGGGTCGGCTTCCCCGAGACCTGGAAGGTCAGGGACGCGGCGAGCTTGTCGTCATGCGGAGCCTCGGGCTCGAAGCCTTTGAGGATCGCGGCGAACGCCCAGTTCCCGAGCGTGCCGGGCCAGACCACCTTGTAGTTACGCGGGTTGGGGTCGTCGAAGTCGGCGACCAGGACGTCATGCAGCCGGGGGTCGTAGTTGATGTCGATGGACACCTCGCCGCCGTCCTTCAGCCCGCCGATGTACTCCCGCCACTGGTCCGGCGAGCCGTGCGAGGTGACGTCGAGGGTCTCCCGCTCGAGGGCGGGCGGGGTGATGTTGGTGGCGTTGGCGATCGCGGTGAACGTCTCCGGTGATCCGCCGTCGCCGCGCTGGAGCTGGGTGCCGAACGCGTCGAGACCAGCCATGGTCTACTCCTTCATTCCTTGGTCATCCACACGCGGTAGCTGACGTTGATGTGCCGGATCTCGGGGTCCGGGTCCCGCAGTTCCTGGTGCTGCTGGTGGGCGACGGAGACGTCCTTGTAGCCGGTGACCGTCATGGGCTGGCGGTCCAGGGCGGCGTCCAGGGCCTGGAGGATGCCTGCGGCCTCCTTGAAACCGCGGTACTTCGACCAGATGTGCAGCACGAGATTCGTGGTCAGGCCGCGCTGGTCGTGCGCGTCGTCCACGAGCTCGGTGATGGAGCCGATCGAGACGTAGGGGTACGCGGCCGTCTCGAGCACCTCGTCATAGATCCCGGAGACCAGAGCCGTCAGTGGGGCATCGGCGCGCAGTTTCTGGACGACCGCCTGTTGCAGGGGCCACAGCGCGGCCGTCACGGATCGCGACCTTCCCGCACGATGCCGAACGCCCGCAGTTCGGGGCTGGCGTCCATCATCTTGGGATAGACGGTCTCCAGCCGGGACAGGTCGGTGGTGCCTTCGCCGCTGTCCAGGTCCCAGCTCACCGAGCCGACCAGCTGCTCTTTCCCTCGGTTGCCGAGACGCATGTAGACCGGGAGCGTCACCTTGGCGGGCATGAACTACTCACCTCCACCCATGTGCCGTCGGAACGCGGCCCGGTACTTCGCCGGGACGGCGGGCCGCGCCTCATCGAAAGCAGGCATCAGGTAAGGCTGGTCGTCCATGGAGCTGGTGCCCTTCTCGACGTACAGGGCGTACTCGAGCTGGTCCTCCTCCCACACCCCTACCTCGGCGCGGCCGTACCGCTCGTCCACGCGGTGGTCGAGCGCGGCCCACAGCTCGCCGGTGCGGCGCGGCACCCGCTCCTCGGCGCCGTCCTGGACGGTCTCGGCCCACTCGTGCAGGGTCTCCGACCTCGCCTCGCGCATCGCCTCCGGGACGCGCTGCACGGCGCGCAGCGCCCGCCCCAGGCCCTCCAGCCGGGCACGTGAAGCCATCGCCAGCACCTCCCCTCAGGGCAGCCGCAGAACGGCCACGGTGACGGTGGTGGTGCCGCTGTAGCTGATCGCCGCACGGCCGGTCATGGGGTCCCGGAACGTGGCCGTCAGCGGCACGAACGCGGCCCCGGATGCGGGGACGGTCTGCTGCGCGTCGCTGATGTCCAATCCGCCAACGGTGCCGGGGGTGGCCACGGTGACGGTGATGGACGAGCCGCCGCCGTTACGGACGTGGAGGAACAGCTTGTCGCCGACCGGGGCCTGGTCGCCGCCGGACGCGGCGGATGCGTAGGTCGGTTGCAGCCCGCCGAGCGGCAGGGCCTGGGCGCTCAGTACGGCCATGGGGTTCTCCTCAGCTGGTGGGTTGGCGGGCGGTGCAGTCCGCTCGCAGGTAGGTGCCGGGCTCGGACGGCTCGAACACGGCGGTGACTTCGAGGACCAGGCCGGTGCGGCGCAGCTCGTCCCGTCGGCGCACGTCCGCGCCGGAGGCGAGGTAGGCGATGTGGGTCAGCTCGGCGCCGGACTGGTCGGCCGCCTGCCGCTCGCGCGCCGAGGGCTGGGACAGGCGGGCGCGCGGGGTGCCCACCTGAGTCCAGGTGGTCTCCTGCCCGCCTCCGCCGTCGTCCACGGTCGAGGCTCGCCACACCTCCACCGAGACGTTCAACAGGCGCCCTACGCGGCTCACCGGGACCTCACCACCGCAGCCCCGCCGCCGAACCGTGCGGCCAGGCGGCGGCGCAGGTAGTCAGGCAGTTCCATCTCGGTGATCCGCCCGTCGTCCCCGTAGGTCACCGAGTAATCGCCGATCCGCTCGGCCCGCACATCCTGGGCGGCCAGGCCGGTGCCGCCAGCCTCGGACCGGTAGGCGACGAGCGCGGCTGCGGCGATGCGGCACACCAGGTCCACGATGTCCGCCGGAACGACCGGGAGACCGTGGGTGTAGGTGACGTCGACCTCGGACGGTTCGCAGCCGGACGACCAGCCGCACGCGCGCCACAGGGCGCCCGAGCGCAGCCGCCAGTCCGTAACCGGCTCGCCGTCGACTTCCACCGTGCTGACGGCCGTGACCGGGAGGCCGGGCAGGCGGAGCCGGGGGTCCGGCTCGCCTTCCAGAGTGATGGTGGAGGTGGTCTGGCTGATCGGGGAGCCGGCCGCGTCCCGCACGGCGGCCGAGGCTACGTCCAGGTAGACGCCCACGATGGCCGTCTCGGTGGATTCGACGGTCAGGCCGCGGGCGGTGAGGTCGGCCACCGTCGCCAGCGGGAGCAGTGCCACGGTGGCCTCCTGCTACTTGCTGGTGTCGGTCGGGGACTTGCCGCCGCCGTCCTGCTTGGCGGGCGCCTTGCGGGCGACGGCCTTCCGCACGGATTGCAGGTCCTCGCGGCGTACCAGCGTCTTGAGGTATTCGTGCGTCTCGCCGTTCTCCTCGACGCGCAGGCCAACCGTCTGCCCCGAGTTGTTGACGATCTCCAGATCGATCTGAGCCATGGGGTTCTCTCCTTACGCGGGCAGGCCGGACGTGACGTCGACGTCCATGACGGCCAGGGCCTCGGGGCGCACCACGCGCGACCCGTACAGGTGCAGGCCCTTGATCGCGTCCGAGAACGACGACTCAGGCCGGTACGCCTCGGTCTTGTTGATCTGGTCGGCGTAGGTGGTGGCCATCCGGTGCCCGGCCACGACGAAGTTCGACACCTCCGGGGCGGTGCCCGCGGTGCCGGCCGGGAGGTTAAGCGACACCAGCACCTGGAAGCCGAGGACCCGGCCCACCTCGCCGTTGAGGATCGGCGTGGTCGACCCGTACTGCGAGGCGTCGATGAAGCGGGAGTCCTGTAGCAGCAGCGCGTGGAACTCCGGAGCGACGATCAGGAAACGGCCGTCGGTGGGGACCTTGGCCTTGTCCAGCTTCAGCTTGAGCGCGAGCACGATCTTGTACGCGGCGTCCGCCGTCGCGGCGTCGCCAGCGGTCAGCACGTTGCCCGCATTCGTGGTCATCAGCGTCGCCACGAACTGGTCCGCCACGTCCCGCAGACCATCGGCCGCCTCCATCGCGGCCTTGGACAGCAGCTGCCCGGAATCCCGGACCTGCCGCGCGTCCACGTCATCGACCTCGAAGGCGAAGTACTTCGACTGGTCGATCAGCAGCGTCTGGTCCGCGGTGGTCAGCGTCTGCGGGTTGATCGTGGTGGAGTTCTTCGTGTACGTCGAGATGGTCGGCGCCGTAAGAGTGCCGATGTGGACGGTGTCGCCGGACTGGCTGATGTCGCCCTCGTAGTCGCGGTTGATCACGTCGGCCTGGCCGAACACATACCGCTTCTTCAGGGACACCAGCAGCTCGGCGTTCCACACCTCCGGGATGAAGGTGTCAACAGCCATGGGAGCCTCCTTGGCTCGATAGGGGTTACCGGGAGATTCCGAGCGCGTCGTCCAGGCGGCCCTCGTCCTTGGCCTTGACGATCTGCTCGGGGCTCATCCGCTTCAGGTCCTCGCGGGTGAGCTGTGCGGGCCGGCTCTTCCCCTTGCGGGCGCCACCGTCCCCGGTGCCCTGGAACCTCTTGGCCGTTGCGGCTGCCAGGTAGGGCTTGGTCTTGATCAGGTCCTCGATCGCCTCGGCGATCTCCTCGGCGTCCACGTCGCCGCTCTCGTCAACCTCGAACTGGTCGAGGTCGAGGAACCGCAGCGCGTCGCGCGGGTCGGCGAGCTTCCCGGCCGCCGCCGCGCGGACCTCCGACCGCAGGATCCGGGCGTTCGCCTTCGCCGTCGCCTCCCGCGCCGCCTCGGCGCGAACGGTGTCGACGTCCGGCTGATCGCCTGCGGGCTTGTCGCGGGCGGCCAGCTGTTGCTCCAGGGCCCGCCGCTTGTCGCGCTCGGTCTTCCACTTGCCTTTCATGGAGTCCAGCGCGCGCTTGCCGGCGTCGCCGAGCTGGTCGGTACCGTCGGGGTCCGCGTCGTCCTGGTCGCCGTTGCCCTCGTCGCCGGTGCCGTCGCCCTGGCCCTCGTCGCCGTCTTTGGCGTCGTCGTCCTGGTCCTGCTCCTCGTCCCCCTCGTCGGGGGCGCCGCCGAGGATGGGCCAGATCGGATGCAGCTCGCCCTCGTCCTCGCCGGGGCGGGCCTTGCGCCAGCCCAGCGCGCGGGTGCCGGTGAGCGGGTGTACGGGCAGGGATGCGTGCATAGGTGTCTCCCGTTGCGGGTGGTTGAGGCCGGGCGTTGCGCCCGGTCAGACGATGTAGCCGTTGCGGCGCAGCAGCCGGATCGCGTGCTCGCGGTCATTGGCCAGCCGGTAGATCTCCTCCGGCATCAGCCGCGGAGCCCGTGCCGTGGCGTACCGGTCGCCGGGCCGCCGCTCGAACTTCGCCCGGCGCTGCCCGGCGATGCCGCGGCGCGTAGTGCCCTCGCGGGTGGCCTGCACCGTGCGGCCGTACCGGGTGGCGGTGGTCATGCCGCGCCGGGCGTTGACCACCTGGGCGATGTCCGCGCCGTCCCCGATCGCCTTCACGGCGGCCGCGCCGAACGTCTTGCGCTGCTGCTGGGCGGTCATCTGCCGGAAGACGTCCATGGCGTCCACCGGGGTCGGCCGGTGTGTGCGGGTGACCGGCTCCATGGTGCATGCGCACCGCGGATGCCGCGCGAAGCCGGTGGACAGCCCGTACTCCCGCCCGGCCAGGATGATGCAGCGCGAGCACGCACCAGGCTCCACCACCCGCACATACGAGGTGACGGCCGGGCGCACGATCAGACCGACCAGGTCCGCCGCCCGGCCGGCATCGGCGACGAGCGTGCGGGCCAGCAGTTGCAGGAACGCGGCCCCGGAGGCGATCGAGGCGGCCAGCGTCAGGCCACGAGAGATCTGGGCGAGCGCGTGCCACAGCGGGTACATCAGCAGGCCCGGCAGGTCGCGGCCGTCCCCAGCCACCCCCGCAAGCGCCTGCGGATCCACTCGGCCCTCGGTACCGGCGGCGGGCAGCAGCGTCTGTAGATAGGGGTCGGCCTCGCGGGCGGCGCCGAGCTGCCCGGCGGCCACCAGAGCGACCACCCGCGGCAATACCGCCTCCCAGGAGCGGCGCATGTCCGCCGGATCGACCTGCTGCCACAGCGGGCCCACCGCCCGCGCGGTCGCGGCCGCCAGCTCGGTCTGCCGCTCCTGGTGCTCGACCGCCAGCGGCGACGGGCTCATACCGCCCCCCGGACCGGGTCAGCCGGTCCCGGCCCCTTGGCCAAGACGCGGGTCAGTTCGGCCACCGGATCCGCCGCGCCCTGCCGCTCGATCATCGCCAGCACATCGGCCACCTCAGTCGGGGTCAGCCCCCACTTGGCGGCCAGGAACTCGAAGGGGAACCCGATCTGCTTCAGTTTCAGCAGAGCGTCGGCCAGCTGCGCCTGAGAACGCGACTCGGCGTCTGCCCACAGCACGCTGCCGGACCGGATCGCACGTGCCTTGCCGTCGTCGCCCTGGGCGAGAGCGATGAGAGAGAACATCTCCCGGATCGCCTGCCCGTACCACAGCTGTTTCTCCTCCACCCTCTTGACCAGGCCGGTCTCGGCGGCGATCAGCGCATCCCCCGACAGGTTGGCCATCTTCCCGATCAAGTAGTGCTGCGGGGTGCGGGTCTGCGCGGCGATGTGGGCCACCGCGACCTCGATCACGTCGGTGTACGCGCCGAGGTTGGCCGCCGTCCACTCAGCGATCGAGACGTTCTCGCCGGTGAAGAACGCCACCCGGTCCACCGCGAACTTCTCCAGGTCCACCGGCCGCTCGCCGACCACCTCACCGGCCTCGTTGAGGATCGGCATCATCGGCCGCTCGGCGCCGAGCACGATCCGCTGAGGGAAGCTGGCGTAGTCCGAGGCGGTGAACAGCTGGGCCCACAGCAGGTTCACGGCGTCCTGCATGGACACCACGCCGGAGATGTCGCTGATCGGGTCCTCGGACAGCAGCGGGCGGTTCGGCAGCTCCAGCATCGGTACCACGCCCATGGGGTTGGGCTGAGGGTTCGGCTCATCCCCCATGTCGCGCGGCAGCCACTGGCGCAGCTCCTCGTCCACGGCCTGCATCTGCGGTGACTTCTCCACCGTTCCCAGCACCGGGCGGGCGAATTTCCACACCTCACCCGGCAGGTAGAGGGTCGCGTACTCGGTAGCCCCGTCCTCCCACCGCTTCAGCGCGGCCCGCCGGCGGCGCCGGGAACCGGGCTCGTAGGCGATGATGCACTGCCGCGCGTCCTCGAACGTCACCAGCGGCGTCTCGTCGTCGTCCGGATCGCCCCACACCAGCACCATCGACCGCGCGGAGTTCACCGCGCCGAGGAACCCCAGCTGGCTGTCGGCGTCGAGGGCGTTGGTCTGCCAGACCCGCCACGACTCCGCATCCGCGCGTTCCGCGCCGGTGGGCTGGATGCCGGTCACCGTCAGCCGCTCCACCGGGGAGTCGGCCACGACCTGCGTCCAGTTGTCGGAGAAGTTCCGGTACCGATCGCCGTGGTACTTCCGGAACTCCGCCGAAGCAAAGCGCAGCGGCTGCTTGCCCCGGTAGTAGTCGTTGTTCCGCTCGATCTCCGGCCGCCGCCTGATCAGCTCCATCTCCAGCAGATCCACCAGCCGCAGGGCCTCCGCCATGGTCGCCACGGGCACCCCCTTTATGCGGTGTAGACGTAGTTCTTCTTCCGGACCGCCAGCCCGAGGCGCTTGATGTCGCTCAGCGCTTCGTGCGCGAGGACGCTGGTCACACAGGCGTCGATCTTCTGGGCCTGCGATGCCTTCGTCAGGACGTACCGTTTGCCGGGACGAGCGGCCGCGCGGGCGTTCTCCACGTGCTCGGCGGTGATCGAGCACCCGTCATGCGTGAACGTGCTGTCCTTCTTGGTGACGTCGGTCAGCAGACCCTCACAGGCGGCGTGCATCTGCACGACGCGGTTGGTGTACCAGCGGATGACGACCTTCTCGCCGTACTTCTCCGCCCACCCGTCCACCTCCGACTTCCAGTACGGCGGGTCCGCGTACAGCCGGACGACGTCGTAGGTCTCCATGACCTCTTCCATCGCGGCCTGGACCTCCAGGCGCGGCACCTGCCCGCCGTAGTCAGCCGGATCCCAGATGGTCGGCAGCTTGTCCGGCCCGTAGACCGGGGTGAACTGGTAGCCCTCCAGCGTCTCCAGCCGGATCGCGGTGTGGTCGTCGATGTCCGAGCCATCGAAACCGCCCACCACACGCGTGCCCGGTTTCACCTCGCGCGGTTTCGCGCGAGCCTCCCACTTCGCCCCGTCCATCCAGGTCGAGGAACCAGAGGTGATGCGGTTCCCGAAGAACCGCTCAGCCTGCGCCAGCTCGCCCTTCTCGATGAGCTCCATGGCCAGGCCCTCGATGGCGTCCAGGTCGACGTGATCCGATCCGGCGTACACAAAGGCGTGGATCTTCCGGCGCTGCCGCTTCTCCTTGTACGACAGGGCCTTGGGGGCCTGCGGGTGGTAGCGGAAGATGTCGCCCGTCTTCAGCCCAGCCGTCACCTGCGCCGTGCTGGCCTCCGACGGATCCCACGCGTTCGTCGTCTCCATGGCCCGGCCGTTCATGGCCGTCACGCCTCGCAGCTGCGTATCCGCCACCCGGATCAGCTTGTTCGTCTTGGTGTAGAGCCCTGTCTCGTCCTGCATGACGAAGTTGATCGGATTGCCCAGACGGGACTGCGCCGAGGATGTGACGACCTCGATCAGCCCCGACTCGCCGACCCGGGTGAACTCCTCGCCGACCTTCATCAGCTCGCCGAGCGGGCCGCGCTTGACCATCTCCCGCAGCGGCCGGTAGATGTTCGCCACCTGGTCCTCGGAGGTGGCCAGCAGCTGGATCAACGGCGTCGGCCACGGCTCGCCCATCGGCTCGCCGGGCTCGTAGGCGTACCACCAGCCGCAGTCACAGCCCCAGTCCGAGCAGCGGTACCGCTCCCCACCCTTGGCCCAGCCGGCGAACAGCACCGGACCGCGGGCCTCGGCCAGCACGACCGTCGCCGACCAGGGGCCTTTGCCGGTCTTCTGCGGCGCCACGATCTGCGACCGCCGGTAGTGGAACGCCGTGACGCCCCGCGGCCGCCCATCGGGCATGCGCGTCGCGCCCGGCTTCACCCGGTAGTGGTTGACCGTGCACCACAGCTGCCAGGGGTAGAGCTCCATCGGCTCGCCCTGCCGGAAGCCGTCCGGGATCGGGCAGTGCGCCTCGATCCAGTCCGGCACCACCCACAGCGTGGGGAAGTCGACGACGAACTCGGCGGCGGCGTCAGGCGCCTTCGCCACTGGTCACGACCTTGAGCCGGTCCCGGGCACTCCGGCGCCGCGGGGCCTCGACCGCCGGCCCGGCCGCCTCCTCCGCTTCGACTGCGGGAGCGACCTTCCACCGGTTACGCAGCATGCCCTGCACGGACAGACCGAGGCTGTCGAGGTACTGGCGCACCACGCGCTGCAACTCCACCTTGGCATCCGGCTGCTCCGCCTGGCCGAGCGCACGGACGAACAGCGCCACCTCGTAGCCCTGGCCGAGGGCCTCCCACGCCACTGCCTGCGGCTTGGCCCACAGGTCCGCCCACAGCTCGAACTCCCGGTCCGTCATGCCCGCCAGCGGCCACACCGGAGGCCCGCCCGAGCGCCCCTCGGCGGGCAGCGTCGTCCAACCGGCCTTGTCCGCCGGACGGTTCCGGCGCAGTGCGTTGGGGTCCGGCGGCGGTCCGGAGACAACACGGGCTCCACCCTTGGGCATCGGTGATCACTCCTCCGCGCCGCGTTGCGCAGCACTGATCGCCGTCACCTTGCGTGACGACCTTGATCTTCTGAACCTGACGGACTTCCCGGAGCCCTCCCCGGCGTTCGGGACCCCCAAGTCGGAGGGGGTCACCCCCCAGGGCTCTGACCTGCACGTTTATCGCTATCAAGCCTCTGACCTGCGGGTTTGTCGTCGATCACGTTGTGCGATCGTTCCAGCCTCCGGGTTGCTCCCTTGCGGTGTGCCTGGAGTGGTGGGCCTTGGTCATGGCCTGGAGGTTGGCGGGGTCGTGGCCGCGTGGTCCGAGGGGGCCGAGGCCGTCGCGGTGGTTGACCTCGGTGGCTCGGGGACGGAGGAGGGCGGGCAGCTGCTCGCACTCGTCGCACTCGCACAGGGGGTGGGCTCGGAGGTATGCGGCGCGTGTGCGTTGCCATCGCGCGTCGTAGCCCTTGGCGGTGGGGCTGGGGCGCCGGCGGTTGGCCCGTTGCTGGCAGGCGTTACAGCGGCCGCTGGTGGTGAGCTCGGGACATCCGGGGGTGGGGCAGACCTGCATGGCTCGGCGGGGCATGGCTACCGCTTACGGAGCAGGCGCTTGAGCACGCGGATGAAGTCGTGGCCGCCGATGTCGATCTGGATCCGGATGGTCTGCGGGGGGCGGGTAGGGGGCTTGTCGGTCACGAGGGCCTCCCTGGACATGCTGCGGCCCCCGCTGGTGTGGCGGGGGCCGGGCGGTGCGCTGGCTGTTACATGCGGCGGAAGAGGCAGACGAGGGCGACGCGTTCGCCGGAGAGCGCCTTGCCCTCGGCGGCGGCCATCTTGTCCAGGCGCCAGCCCTCGGCCTCGATGGCCTGGATCTGCTCGGCCATGCCGGTCATGGGCGCGGTGGCCTTGCTGTTGGTGTTGGCCTCGATGAGCTTGTAGACGAGCACGCTGTTACCGGCCTGGATGGCTTCGCGGGCGTGCTTGCCCGCCGTGTTGCCCTTGGCGTCGTTGATCCAACCCATGTGTCCCCCCTGGGATTTATGCGGTGAGTGTGGGGGGTGGGGGCAGCGTAGCGCGGCCTGTGGGGCGTCGGGGTGGCCATGGCGAAGGCCCCGACCGGAGTGGATCTGATCGGGGCCTTCGAAGCGCTGGTCAGCGGCTTGTGGGCACGGCTGACGTGCTCCGAGTGTTACACCCTGTGGTCAATGGGGTCAAGCGGCCTTGACGGCCAGGTGGTCTCGGAGTTCGTCGAGGTCGACGAGGGCACGGCCTTCGTGGTCGTAGCCGTGGTGGGTGAGCTTGCCGCGGCGGAGCCATTGGCGGATGGTGCCGGGCTTGGCGCCGGTGGCGACCTGGGCGGCGTAGGGGTCGACGAGGAAGCGCTGCTGCATGGGTCCATAGTGCCGAACTGCTGCTCCGTTCGGGATGCCAGGCGGCGCGTTATGCAGAGGTGGAGACGTCCTCTCCATACGGTGGCTGCCATGAGCAGCTTCGCCATTTCCACCCAGCTAGCAAGCGGTAGCTGTACCCCCGAAATCTTGCTCACCCTCCTTGGCGTGGCAATGGTCATCGGAGGCATCTGGCTGATCCGGGAAATTCGTAGTGGTGGCGCGTCGGACGGTGGAGAGGCGTGCGCAGGATTGGCGTTCGGCGCGCTACTTGTCTGGGGCGGTGTCATGTTGGCGGGTGGCATGTTGGCTGGCATCGGGAACTGCGGCTCGAAGTAGATCGCATCCGCAGGCCCCCCGATGCAGACAGATTCAGTGGCCGCAGCGGGGCTTGGTCCACCAGCCGCAGTCCTTGCAGTACTCCATGGGGTGCCTCCGGTTCGGTAGGTGAGTCGTGCACGTAACCCCTTCTGAGAGGGGTGGTTCAGGCGCTCTCCGCCCGCTCTCCGGCCCGCTCTCCACCGCTCTCCGACGCGGCCTGACCTGCGTCTCCATCGGTTGGAGAGGCGTCGGGCACTACCGAGAGGGGAGAGGGGCGCAGGAGGGCCTCGAGGTCGGCCCGCTTGATGCCGGAGCGGCCCTCGACGTCGCCCACGCGCATGGACCGGTGGATGGTGATTCCGGCGTCGGTGAGAGCGGCGCGCAGCCGGGTCTCGTCGAGCTGCGCGCCCCACGGGCTGGCGAGCAGTCGGGGGTAGAGCTCGGACAGGTGGATGCCGGGCCGGGCTCCCACGATCTCCAGGACGGCCTTGATGAGCTGGCGGCGCAGCTGCTCGGGGTCGGGTGTGACGGGGGCGCTGGCGTGCCAGGCGCGGCGGCACCAGATGCCGACGGTGAGCGGGACGAGGATCAGCGGCGAGCGCTCGATAGCGAGGCACAGCGGCGGGGTGATGATGCAGGCGGCGCCGATGCGGATGATGGCCAGCACCGGCCGGCCCTCGGGGGTGAGGGCGCGGCCGATGCGGCGGGCGAGGATGCCGGAGCCGCGCTCCACACGGCTCGCGGTTTCACGGATGGTGGCCATCAGATGCTGTGCAGCAGGGAGTCGCCGAGGCTGTTGACGAACGGCACGAGGGTCAGGGCGCCGGTGCCGCCGATGCCTGCGGTGGTGCCGACGGTGGAGCCGCTGAAGGCACCGGAGCCGATCATGCGGATCTCGTCTTTGCCGAGCTTCTTCCACAGAGCGATGAGGCCGAGGAAGAGCAGCACGACGAGGATGGATCCGCCGGTGTTGAGGGGCTGGACGTGGGCGCCGGCCACGGCGGTGTCGGCGGCGCCGGTGGTGGAGCCGAGCGCTTTGTCCCCGATGGCGTTGCTGGTCTGGCGGACGCGGCCGAACAGCTTGCCCAGCAGCCCGCCGACGCACATGGCGCCGAGGATGCCCAGGGCGAAGCCGTAGACGAGGGGGATGAGCTCCTTCCAGTTCTTCGTCTTGCTCTTCATGTTGGCCTTGCCCCAGCGGACGCCGTACCAGACGAGCGGGGCGAGGCCGACGAGGATGCCGCCGGCGGTCAAGGTCACGTTCACGAGGTGGCTCCGGTGATCAGGTAGAGGATGAGTTCGAGGGCTGGGCGGCCGGGCAGGGCGAGGGTGGGGCCGATCAGCGCGGCGTAGAGGCCGACGCGGGTGATCCACCAGCCGCGGGCGTGGTCGAGGCCGCCGGTGATGAGCACGGTGATGCCGCTGATGACGTAGGCGCCGCCGGTGGTGAGCTCGGGGTCGGTGAGGGTGTGGGCCCACCACAGGCCGGGGCTGAGGGCGAACAGGGCGGCGGTGGGACGCCACCGCACGTCGGGCAGGAGGCGCCGCTTGGGCTGCTCCTGGGGCTGCTCGGCGGCCATCACGATGACCGTGGGTTCGGGCGGGGTGTTGGTCCAGTAGGTGACGCGGCCGACCGTGGGCGCGTAGTCGGGTGGCGGCGGGACGGGGCGCGGCTCGTTCACGCGTAGCCGCCTCCGCCCTGGCCGATGCCTTCGTCGCTCTGCGGCGTCTGGCGGGACTTCTTCGCCTCGCGGGAGAGGACGGCGCGGACATAGCCGGGGTCCACGGTGATGCGGTTGATGCGCTCGACGCGCTTCACGATGTCGGCGGCTGATGCGCTGGTGCCGAGGTGTGATGCGGCGTCGATGATCGCCTGAGATTTGGTGACGGGCGGCAGGGCCGGGACCTGCGGCGCATCATGATGCGCATCATCCGCATCACCGTCGTCGTCGCGGTCGAGGTCGATGCTCGGCGGGCGGCCGTTGAGGACGAGGGCGACCTGGACGGCGTCCACGATCACCCCGTAGGTGACCAGGAGTGCGGCCAGCTCGGCCGGGGGCATATCAGGCTGCGCATCATGGGCGATGCGGACCGCATCAGCGGGATCCATCTCGGCGAAGCGGTCCCGCAGGATGTCCGTCGCACGGCGCGAGGGCGCGGGACTGAGATCCTTCGGGGAGTTCTGTCCAGCGTGCTCGATGTGGTCGACCGCGCGCCGCTTCACAGTGGCCCCGGCGAGCTTGGGCGCCAGCAGCCAGGCCCAGCCGCCGAACGCGGGCAGACGAAACGGGCGCTCGCCGAGCTGCGCGCGGGCCTCGGCTCGAGGCCCGGCCCAGGACAGCTCGGAGACGGCGAGCAGCGCGAGGGTGGGCACCGAGAACAGCAGGGCCGCGGCGAGGCCGCCGCCGATGAGGTCGGCATGGAAGACGTTCAGGTAGACCGAGGTGCCGGTCATGACCAGGGTGGCCAGGCGGGCGCCGGCGGCGCTGCGTCCGGCCTTGGACGCCTCGCTGGCGAGGTGGAGGCAGGCGTATGCGGCGCCGTCGAACACGGCCACAGCGGCGCCCCCGATGCCCTTGGGTGCGTCGTAGTGGCGGGCGACGGCGTACAGGGACCATCCGGTCGTGGCGATCGCGGCGAGCGACACGATGGTGAGCGCAGCCCGCCAGGCGGTCGAGGCGGACGTCAGCGTCCGCCAGTCGTTGCGGTTCATGAAACGGGTCCTTCCGGGGCCCACCCATGCGCGGGTGGGCCCGGCACAGGGGTGGATCAGACGGTCGGCTCGTCGGCGGGGCCGATGTAGGCCGTGAGGCGGACCACGACCCCGTCAAGGTGCTGGACGGCCTGCCAGTGGGTGGGCTGGCCGTCCACGACCCACGGGTGGGTGCGGTCGAGGATGAGGTCCTGCAAGCGCAGGTTCATCGCGAGGAGCACCTGGGCGGCGTCGGCGGGCCGGTGCGCGACGTGGAGCGGCTTCTCCGCCTGGCGGGTGGGCCAGGTGCGGCCGTGGACGTCGCGGTGCTCGGCGTGCGCGTTGGTGTTCCAGATGCACGGGTAGCCGGGGCGGCTGGGCTGCGAAGTGCCGCAGACGGCGGGGTCGCCGTCGAGGGCGCCGAGGTGCCAGGCCCACAGCTCGGGGTTGATGCCGTCGGGGCGTTCGCGGCCGCTCATCGCTGGGCCTCCGACTCGTCAGCGCGGACGCGGGCATCGAACGCTGCGCGCTCCGGGGCGCCGACCACGTAATCGGTGCGGCACGCCTCGACGGTCGCCTCTTCGCTGTGCTTGGTGGAGAGGTCGGCGTCACGGCGGCGGGTCTGGGCGGGGCGGCCGGTGCTGCCGGACCGGAAGCCGAGGAGCTTCACCGGGTCACCTCCTGCTCGGCGTCGAGCGCGCCCAGCAGGGCGGCCAGGCAGACGGTGAGGGAGGCGTGCGACTCGATCATCCGGCCGTGGTCGTGGATGTCAGCGCGCTCGGCCTGGGCGAGGTACTCGCGGGCGGTCGCGATGGCGGCCGGGAGCGACGGCACGAAGGTGGGCAGCTTCACGGCCGCTCACCACCCGGGCGCGGGATGCCGGCGGCGCGGTAGCCGGTCGGCGGGTGCTCGGCGAGCCGCTTCCGGAGGTAGGAGGTGGTCCACTCGATGTCGAGGTGCCCGGCGGCGCGCTCGTCGAGGACGCCGTGCAGGGCGACCACCGTGTGCATGACCCGGTCGGCGAGGACGCGGGCGTGGATCTCGCTGTCGCCGAAGGTGGCGGGGTGCGGGATGTCGAGCGCTTCGAGGACGGCGCGCAGCAGGTCGGCGACGGGCTCGGGGAGGTTGTGGGTCACCGCTTCACCGCCGGGCGGCTGGTGCCGGTGACGCCGGCCGCGGTGGCGCGCACGGTGATGGTGCGGCCGCCGGGGCGGCGGATGGTGCCGACGGCGATGAGGCGCCGTTCGGGCGGGGAACTTGCGGGCGCACTGGGGCCCGAGAAATGATCGGTCATGCCGACTCCTGGTGTCGTCAGGATGTTCGGTAGAGGGTCGGGCGGTGCGATCGCCTCCCTGGTGTTCCAGCACCTGGGAGAGCTGCTGTCCGGCCCTCGTCTATTCGGTTAGGTACTTCTTGATCGCGTTCGCTACGGCGGTCCAGCTGAGGCCCAGATGCTTCGCGACCTTGTAGATGCTGCCGAGCTCCTTAGCCCCTTCCTTCAGGGCTTCAGCTCGTCTCTTGCGGGCCTGCTCCGCTTGGTTTTCGAGCTGTTCCAGCAACTCGTCTTCCGCGCGGATGCGGTCCCTCCATGGGGGCGTTTCCACCTCTCCGAGAGTATCACACCCCGGGTTGTACACAAGGGGGCCTGCGATAGTCAGCACGCTGCGCCGCTCGACTCCTGCGCGCGGGCCAACTCCGGCCAGGACGACGGCGGGTAGGACGCGCCGCACCAACGGCATTCCACCGATCGGGTCCCCGGCCGGTGCCGCAGCACCGCACCGCATACCGCGCCGTCCTCGTACACCGCCGGGCAGTACCCGATGCGCCGCACCTTCGTCGCCGGATCCTCCGGGTCCACGACGGACAGCGCTGCGCCGCGCAGTCGCCGCACGTCCTCGGCGAGCCCGTCCACGTCCGGGTACTTCTCGCACGCCCACCACAGATGCCCGGCCAGGAACTCCACCACCGCGGTCAGGGTCTGCTCGACGCTGCCACGGAACGGGGCGACCGGCATGCCCAGGGCGCGCCGCCAGTCGTCCTCGTGGGCCTGAAGGGCGGACACCATGCCGCCCCAGGCGCGGAGGTCGAGGGCGTCCTCGTTGACCGGCAGGCCGTGACCCCGGGAGCCGGAGACGGCCGGCCCCCGGTCGCCAGCGCCGGGGAGCAGCCCGGCGCCGAGCTGCCGGTAGAGCTTGGGCAGCTCGCGCAGCTGCCCCGCGAGCGCGGTCTGACAGAGGCGGCAGGCGATCCGGGCAGTCTCGTCCTCGCGCAGGCCGCGCTCACAGAGCAGGCACTCACTCATGCGCCGCGCCCCGCTGGTCACCCCCGGGGGTACTGACTAGGCAGGACCCCTTCTCGGCATGCTGGATGGCGCGGCGGTCGCGGCGGTCGTCGAGCATGCCGCCGAGGATCTGCGCCGCCAGCATCACGTACAGGCCGAGCGTGAAGCCCAACGCCAACCACTGGATCTCGTTCTCGGTCATGACGGGTTCTCCTTCTGCGATCTTGCCGGTGTCGGCAACGTCAGGTTCGTGATCTAGAACGGGGGCTCATCCGAGTCGCCGCCGCTGGCGGGCGCGGGCTGCTGCTGGGTGGTTGACCACCCGCCGCCCTGCGCCTGACCGTTGGGGCCGGCGGGCTTGGCACCGGCCCACGGGTCGGCCTGCCCCTGCTGCTGGCCGCCGCCGGTGGCCTTGGTAACCTTCGCCGTGGCGTTCCGCAGCGACGGGCCGACCTCGTCGACGTCGAGCTCGTACACGGTGCGCTTCACGCCCTCGCGGTCCTCATAGGACCGCTGCTTCAGACGGCCCTGCACGATGACGCGCATGCCGCGGGCGAGGGACTCGGCCACGTGCTCGGCGGCCTGCCGCCACACCGAGCAGGTGAGGAAGAGGGACTCGCCGTCCTCCCACTGGTTGGTGTTCTTGTTGAAGGTGCGCGGGGTGGAGGCGACCCGGAACTTCGCGACCGCCGCACCGGACGGAGTGAAACGCAGCTCGGGGTCGTCGACCAGGTTGCCGATCAGGGTGATGACGGTCTCGCCAGCCATGGCGAACTCCTTCGGGTTTGTGGCCCTGGTGCGCACAATCTGCGGACCAGGTTTGCGGGATGCTGGGCGGGAGGCCGCCCCGGTTCCCGCGGGGCGGCCGGTGTGCGTGCGGGTCAGCCGGGGATATCGGCGGCCTCGCCGATGACGGACTCGAGGTTGGCCAGGTCTTCCGCCGTGAGCGGGACCGTGCCCGCGGGGGAAGTCCCGGTGATTACGACCGGGCCGCGGATACCGCCGTGCACCCCGTACCGGTTGGCCAGGAGGGTCGCGACCGGGTTGAGGGAGCGGCGGTGCTGGCCGAGCATGCCGCCGGTCTCGTCGAGCCACATGGCCCAGTTGGTGGTGAGGTCGACGGCTTCAAGGTCGTGGCTGTTGGTGACGGCCTTGATGACGGTGGCCCGCTGATCGGGGTCGTCGGGCAGGGTGATGCGAACGGTATGGCCGTCGAGGTTGATCAGGATGGCGTTCGGGGTGGTGGTCACTGGTTCTCCTCGGTGCTGTCGTTCGCGGCTCCGTCGGTCGGAGTCGCGGATCCGCCCGTCGTGCGGGCGGAAGCCTGGTTGCGGAGTTTGGCGGCGTGGCGTTGGGCGAGGCCGCGCTGGCGGGCGGCAGCGAGGACGGCCCGGCGCTGCTTGGCCGCCTCGATACGGCGGCGGGCAGCTTCGATGCGCTCGGCTATGACGTCATCGACGTTCACGAGGAGTCCTCAGCTCGCTTCCGCCCAGTAGTCGTCAGGCTCTTCGAGGGGCACGTCCCATAGCCCGACGTCTTCGGGCTCGGGTGGGGGCGCTGCCTGGGGTGTTGCTTGGCCCGAAGTGTGGGTTGCGCGCGTACCGGAACCCTCCGACGAGCTCGTTTCTTGATCATCAACCCCTCTTTTTTGGGGGGTTGGGGTTTGGTAACCAACACTTCGTGCCAAGGGAGAGCCCTCAGAATCGCTCTCTTGTTCGGTAGCGGTCTGCGCGTCGAACACCCGAACCACGAGCGCCTTCTCCGCGCCCAACTGCCACGGGTTTGTGGACGGGAACCCGGTCTCCTCCGTCTCCTCGTCCTGCTGGCTGCGCAGGCAGGTGGTGAGGTCGAGCACCTCCATGTCCTCCAAGGCCCGCCGCGCGACGTGCCGGTTCAGGCCGGTGCGGCGGCGCACCTCGGACACCGTGAGCGGCTCGCCCTGTGCCAGCTGGCGCAGGATCTGCAGTCGCGCCTGGGGCACGGTGTCGAGCGCGCACTTTCCGGCGAGCGCCAGAGCCTGGCCGCGGGGCACGCCGAGGGCAAGCAGCGACTTGGCGAGGGACACGATCTGACCGGTGACGCGGGCGGGCTCCTCGATGACGGGGATGCCGTCGATCTCGCGCTTGCCGTAGGCGTGCCGGGGCACGGCGGCGCGCCCGAGGCACGTGAGCATGGCCGCGTCCTCAAGCTGGTCGTACATCTCGTCGTCCAGTTCGACGTCGGTCACGGCGTCGCGGGCGGCACGAACGAGCGCGGAGGCGCGCCGCCGGGCCTCGGCCTGCATCTCTGCAAGCCCGTCGATCTTCCGGCGCTTGCGGACGGTGGCCTTCTTGTGTGCGTTGTCGGTCTCGGGCAGGCGGCAGTAGAGCCAGCGCGGGCCGAGTGCGTCGGTGTGGGAGGAGAAGTTGTCGATCGCTGGGGTGACGGCGGCGAGCAGGGTCAGCCGCCCCGTCCAGGTGAGGGGCCGCGGGCTGTTGCCGACCTCGCGGACGACGTGCCCGTCATAGGCGCGGCGCAGCAGGGCGAACAGGGTGTCGCGTCCGCCGCGGTCGGACGTGGCGAGGACGGTCGAGAAATCGCTGATACTGACGAACGCGCGGCTGGGAATGCGGGTGAGGATGCCGGCGGGCTTGGGATTCTTGCCGGGCATCCACGACAGCAGGGCGGGTCCGGTGATGTCGTCGACGTGTTCGTCGGCGATGTCGTCGAGCGCCTTGACGGCCTCGCTCTTCCCGCCGGACGGCGGTCCGACGAGCATCCCCCAGAGGGGTTCGCCGTCCAGATCGGAGGACACGGCTACGGCGAGGGCGAAGATGACGTGCCCATGGTCGGTGAGGTGGACGTACTTCCGCAACTGTTCCAGGAAGTCGGCGAGTAGGGCAGCAGGCGATCCGGCGGGCGGCGCCTCCGGTTCGTCGGCGACGGTCGTGTCCGGCTCCGGTTGTTCGGTCGGCTCGTCGTCTTCGCGAGCAGTGGCGTGCCGAACGTCGTCGAGGACGGCGGCGGGCAGGGCGTGGGCGGCGGTGGTTGCTCCATCGCGGCCGTGCGCCGCGCGGATGATGTCGCGGGATGCCTCGGACTCGTCGCCGCCGTGGTGTAGCGCGGCGAATAGCTGCCCGGGGGAGAGCACGTGTCCGATGGCGGCGGCGGTGATGCCCGGGAAGTTGTCGCTGCGGATGGTGACCGCGGCGCCTTCCTTGTGGACAGCGATCCCGTCCTTGGAGCAGGTCTCGTCCCAGCCAGGCCGGTTCCAGCGCTGGCAGCTGCTGCCGCAGTAGGAGCAGCTGCCCGGGTACTGCTCGGCGTAGGTGGCGCCGACGTGCATCAGGATCTCGCCGCAGCAGGCGTGATCGCCGAGGATCTCCATGGGGCCGCGCGCGGCGCCCAGGCCAGAGGTGCCGGGCGCCTTCCTGCGCGGGGCATCCGTCTTCGGCGGAGTGCGCTTCTTCGGCTTCGGCTTCAGGTCCTCGGCCAGCTTTCGCATCTCGTCGAGGCCGTAGCGGTGCCCGGCTTCCTCGATGACTTGGCACAGGACGGGCACCCGGCCAGGCTTGCGGTTGACGGTGCCGGGCAGGCGCAGCACCCGTGCCAAGTCCCTGACGCCGGTGCCGTAGCTCAGGCCCATGGACTTCGCGCCGTTGGCGAGGATGTTCTGCCAGACCCCAGCGAGGTCGGCAGCCTCGTCGAAGTCGATGTCCTCGCCGATGACGAGCGGCCGGTCGAACTCCCACCAGGCGTAGAGGCCACCGCCGGAATGCTCGACGCGGGTGGGCTCTGGGAGTTTGGCGAAGCGTGGAATGTCGCGGGCCTCGTCGATGTCGGCGGGCAGGCCGGTCGCTTTGTGGAGGCTGTTGCCGTAGTCGATGTCGGACCACATGCCGCCGAGGGCGCGGGAGTCGCGGGCGCTGCCGCGAGTTCCGGCGGGGAAGCGGCTGGTGACGGTGGTGACGCGGCAGTAGATGCCTTCGGCCCCGGCGCGGTCCTGGGTCATCACCCAGTTGACGGCGCGGTCGAGGTCGTTGGTCTGGATGCCGGTCCAGTTGTTCTTGGAGCAGATCGAAACGAGGCCCGGCGCCTCGAAACGGGGTGCGAGCCATGCCCGGATGGTGTCCGGGTCTGCGGCCAGTGGCTCGGTGGTGGTGTTCACGAACGTGGTCTCTCGTTTCCCGTGCTGGCGATGGTGTTCGTGAGGGCGCGGCGCTGCCGCTGACAGCGCCGCGCGTTCGCGTCACCGGGTGGGTTGGAGCTTGGCCTTGTCGCGGGCCGCGTTGAGCTGCTGCATGCAGACGGTGTCGCCGCCGCGGTCGGGGTGGAGGACAGGGACGAGGGCCTTGTACGCCTTGTCGCCGAGGGTTTTGCCGAGCGCGTTGTACATGGCGTCGGCCCACGTGCCCTGGTTGCGTTCGGGTCGGGGAGGCGGCGCGCTGTAGCGGCGCTCAGATCCCGTCTGGTGTGTGGTGCGGACGGTGAACCCGGCCAGGCGGAGGCTGGTCGTGAGGGTGTCGATGGCGTACAGCTCGACGATCCAGCACTTGCCGTCCTTGTCCCAGCGTCGCCAGGTGCGGGGCAGTTCCTTGATCACGTCCTTGGCCTCGAATGGGCTGTGCACCTTGGCTTCGAGGTGGCCGACCTCGATGTGGACGACGTTGTTCATCGGCGCCCTCCCTGCTTCGGGCACCGCTTGGGGTGCTCGGTGCGGATGCTGGCGACGAACGCGGTGACGTCGTCGGCGCCGTGGACGGGGCCTTCGGTGGTGCTACAGCGCAGGCACTCGTATCGGGCGCGGACGCCTTCGAGGTCGACGAACAGTGCGGCGAGGACGCGCTGAGGTCTGGCCGGGCGACGGAGGTTGTCGGTCATCCGGCACTCCCAGCGGCGGGGTGTTCAGGTGTCTCGTTTCGCCGCGCCTGAACACATGCGGTGCAGGGCTTCCGTAGGGTGCTGGAGACCCAGCCGACCGATCGCTGAACGCCGTGGTCCGCGATGAGCCGGTCGATGATCTGCCGGACGGATAGACGCTCGTCGTGGCTCAGGTAGTGGACGCGGCCGAAGAGGAAGCGCCGGTCGTCGACGCTGAGCCGGGGCGGGTACGTCTTGCCGTCGAGGCCGAGCACGCTGCCCGCAGTCAGTTCGCGTGGGGCCCGGCGGCCGGGGGGGTCCCCGGCCGCCATGGTGTCGTCGCGGGCGGTCATGCTTTGGCCGCCGCGTGGTCGATGAAGAAGCGGGCCAGCTTCAGCCGCTCGACCGGGTCCTGCTCGTCGGGGAAGACCAGGACGCGGTCCCCGTCGAGGACCCCGTACCAGCCGCAGAGGCGTTCGCCGAGGTCGCCGAACTCGGCGCGGGGCATCTCCATGAGCCGGATGTGGTGCTTGTCCACAAGCTCCTGGATGGCGGTGATGGCCTCGTATCGGGCGGCCAGGGCTTCGATCTGGTCGAGCTGCTGGCGGGCGTCGGCGGCCATGGCGCGCAGCTTGTCGGGCGTGGTGTCGTCCCAGTCGTCGGCGGTGTTACCGGCCGCGATGAGCCAGGGCTTGCCGGTGTCGGCGTCGATGGTGATCTGAGCCTGGAGGATGAGGTTGACGAAGTTGATGGCCGATGCGGTCTCGCTCATGCCTGGGCCCCCTGACGGTTGGCGCGGGCCTCGGTGGCGTACATGTCGACGGCGGTACGCAGCCCGTCCCGGGTCCGCACCCGGTTCTGCGAGGCGGCGAACACGGCCTGGAACGCGTCCAGCGCAACGGAGAACGCACCCCGCGCCGTGATCTCCTCGGCGGACAGACTCGCGAGATAGGCCGCGGATTCGGCGTCGCCGCGCTCGATGGCGGCGAGCTGGTTACGCAGCGCGTGGAGGCGCGGCAGGGCGGCCATGATGTTGGCGATGAGCTGCCCGAGCCCGGCCGCGTCGAGGTCCGCGTCAGAGTCCCACGAGGGGTAGACGGCCGCGACCGTGCGCGGGGTGGGGTCGTCGTTGGTGAACAGCTCGGCGGTGATCAGGGGCTCGCGGGCGCCGGGCGCGGGGATGGTGACCATGGCCGGTACGGGCCGGTCGGTGGGCGCCAGGATCTGGGCGCCGGTAGCATCAGACATGAGTGCTTCCGTTCCGCTTGCTGGTGGATTCGTTGACGTGCTCGACAGACAGGGCCTGGGCTGCATCCCGGGCCTTGTCGTCGTTGTGGGGCAGGTGGAGCCAGGCCAGGACATCGGCGGTGCGCACGAAGCGCTTTCGTCCGAGCCGCACCGTCTCGACCGGCATGCGGCCTTCGGCCGCCAGTTGGTAGATCGTGGAGATCGCGGAGCCGCTCACCTTGGCGAAGGTGGGCAAGTCCATGAGCGGCGGCTGGTCGTACAGCTCGGCGATCGTCAGCGCCGTGCGGCGCACAGCGGTGGTCATGCCACCCCGCTGAGGCTGTTCAGCCAGGCGTCAACATCGGCGCGGCGAGCTCGGAGGTGCTTGCCGACGCGCGCCCAACGGGGGCCGACACCTCGGGACTTCCACCCATAGATCGTGGACTTAGGGATCTGGAGTTCGTTGGCCAGACCATCGACTGACACCCACGTGTGATCACAGCCCGTGGAGCCCGTAGGTCTGGAACCTGTCTCCTTGCTTGGCATCGCTTGCCATCCTCCAAGGTTTGCTGCCTGACGCTGCATACGCTGCAACAGCATCTCGACGCTGTCAAGCGCCAGACCTCAAACGCTGCATCCAGGCCATCCGGGCTGCCGCGTCTGGCGCTCAACGCTGCACCCCTCTACGGTGGCGGCATGAACAGCGACAGCAACGGACGGCAAGTAGCGGCAATCGTCGGGGAACGTCTCCGAGCGCTTCGCGAAGCCAAAGACCTCAGGCAAGAAGATGTAGTCACGGCGGCACAAAGCCTTGGCCTTACCTGGGGACGCAGCAGTGTCGCCGCACTGGAAGCCGGGAACCGCTCGCTCAGCGTCGGCGAGTTCCTACTGATCCCGGCCCTCGTCGCACAGCTGGGAGGATGGGATGAACCGCTTCTATCTCCCACCGATCGGATTGTTGTCAGCGACTCGCTGACCCTTTCCGCGCGGCGCCTTACCGATGCGATGATCGGCTATCTAACGCCCGTGACGGATGCTGCAAAGGTTCTCAGCACCCGCAACGAAGAAGACACCCTCGGCGCAGTCCCCAGGAACAAGGGGTGGGATAGCGTGTCGCCTCATAAACTAAATCAGTCCAACGCTCGTGCAGCCGTCTACCTGCGCGTACTGCACACACTTAAGCCAGACGCCACCAATTCTCAATGGCTCGAACTAATCCGCCTCGACTACGAGATCACGCGGACCATTGCAAATCGACTGAGCTCGCCGAAGCACGGGCGCGGAGTCGACCCCTTGCTTGCACGCGCCTTCGCCCTATCCGTGTACGGGCGCTCACTAGGTGAGGAACGGGACGCCCGCGCTGAGTCCCGGGGCCCTTATCCTTCAAAACGCGCACTACAAAGCGCCCGAGGCCATGCCACGAGGGAGATTATCGAAGAGCTACAGAAACAGATCGATGTCAGGTGGAAGGAAATCGAGCCAGTGTTTAATGAACTGGATGCAGTATTCGATGATCCGGACGCCCTGAATGCATGGCTAAAGGAAACCCAAAAGATGAGAGAGGGAATGTGAAGGGTTCGACGTATCGCCGCTGCTACTGCCGCAGCGAGGACGGCAAGCCACTGGGCAAAGCCTGCCCACAAATGTCCAGCCGTCGGCACGGCGTCTACGCTGTCCGCCAGGAACTGCCCGCCCGCGGGGACGGCACCCGCCGCTCGTTCTCCCGGGCCGGGTACACCACGGCGAAGGAAGCGCAGGACGTCCTCGACAAGGTCCGCGCCCTGCTCGCCCTGCCAGACGGCAACGACCAAGACGGACAGACCCGCATCGGCGACCTGCTGGAGAACATCAGCAAGGACAAAAAGGCGCCGCTGCCCGACCTGGAGCAGACCCGCCGGCGCTTCCGGGCCGGACAGCCACTGACCGCGCAGCTCACGGTCGGCGACTGGCTGGACGAGTGGCTGGAGGGCAAGCGGCGCCGGAAGACGACGCTGAACGGCTACGCCTCACACATTCGGGTACACCTCAAGCCCCGGATCGGGCACCTGCAACTCGACCGTCTCAACGTGGGCCACCTGGTGGAGATGTTCGACGCCATCGCCGACGACAACGAGACGATCGAGGCCGAGAACGCCGAGCGCCGCGAGCAGCAGAAGCGGGCGACGTGGGGCAAGCGGAGCAGACCGCCGGCCCCGGAGACGGAGCGGCTGGCCGCCGAGCGGGCGAAGCTCGCGGAGATGCCGCCCTACCGCCGCGTCACGGGCGCGGCGACGCAGCAGCGCATCCGGGCCACCCTGCGCGCGGCGTTGAACGGGGCGATCTCGCAGCAGCTGCTGACGTTCAATCCGGCCGCCCATGTCGAGCTGGAGTCCGGGAAGCGGCCGAAGGCGCTGCTGTGGACCGATGAGCACGTGGAACGCTGGCGGGAGACGGGCGAGGCGCCGAGCGCGGTGATGGTGTGGACGCCTGCCCAGGTCGGCGAGTTCCTCGACCACGCCGAGGGCGACCGCCTGTACGCGCTGTTCCACCTGATCGCGTTCCGCGGGCTCCGGCGCGGCGAAGCGGTCGGGCAGAACTGGGCGGACATCGACCTCGAGAAGGGTCTGCTGCGCGTCTCGACGACGATCGTGCAGGACGGGTGGACACCGATGGAGAGCGCCCCGAAGACGGAGGACAGCGCGGCCGTGATCGCGCTGGGCCCCGCGACGACCGAGGTATTGCGGGAGCACCGGGTGCGGCAGCTCGCCGAGCGGGCCGCGCGGGCCGAGGACCGGCTGCCGTGGACGGATACGGGCAAGGCGTTCGTCCAGGAAGACGGGACCTGGCTGCACCCCGAGAAGGTCTCCGACGTCTTCCGCCGGTTGTGCCGGGAGGCGGGCTTGCCGCCGATCAATCTGCGGGATCTGCGGCATGTGGCTGCGACGTTGATCCATGCGGGTGGAGGTGACATCCACACGATCAAGGAGACGCTGCGACACGGGACGATTCAGCTAACGTCCGACACGTACACCAGTCTTCTGCCGCAGGTGGACATGGAGGCAGCGAAGAACGCCGAGGCGCAGGTGCCCCGAGCGCGGCGCGACGGGTCCTCTGGGACGGCCGCTCACGCAGCGCTCACGCAAGGGGCCTCCAACGACTGAGCGCCCCTCGCTGGTTTAAACCAGTTGGGGCGCTCGAATGCAGGCCAGAACGGTTTGCCTCTGGATCCGCATGGTGGGGCGGGTGGGACTCGAACCCACGGCCGACGGATTATGAGTCCGCTGCTCTAACCGGCTGAGCTACCGCCCCGTAACGGCGCGTCGTACACATCTGCGCGCGCCGTCTGCCGCAGCATAGCCGCTCATACGATCTGCTGCCTCGGAGGGCCGATGCTGGGAGGCCCCCTGGCTGCGATCATGACGTAGATCACGCCCGGAGGGGGCCGGAAATGAAAAAGGACCCCACCAGGGGTCCTCCTCCCTGCTCCCCCGACTGGACTCGAACCAGTAACCCTCCGGTTAACAGCCGAATGCTCTGCCAATTGAGCTACAGGGGACCGAGCTCCCCCGACTGGACTCGAACCAGTAACCTGCCGGTTAACAGCCGGCTGCTCTGCCAATTGAGCTACAGGGGATTGCTCCGTGTGCCGCGACCATGACCCCGGCCGGGGCTTCCGGACGGCGTGCGCTCGCTGCGACACATACATTAGCGCAAGCAGGGGGGTGCTCCGCCAATCGGTTCGCCGCGTCCGCCCCCGGGCGGTCCTCGGCCGATCCAGGGATGATCTTCTACGTGATCGTGGGTGATCTGTGGCACGGGCGGGTAGGCGTGCGGCACGACCCCGGGGTCCAGATGTGAAGGACAGCGAGAAGGGCAGGTCGATGCGCTACCGGCTGACGTTCATCACCGGGATGGCTGTGGGTTACGTACTGGGCACGCGGGCCGGCCGCGAGCGGTACGAGCAGCTGCGCGCGTGCGCGCAGAAGTTCGCACGGAACCCGGCCGTCCGCAATACCGCCGAATCGGCCGCGCAAGGAGGCCGGCACGCGGCCGTGCGGGCGCTGGACAAGGTCCGGCCGCTGCGGGAGAAGATCGGGCAGCGCGAGCCCCGCGCGGTGGGCGAGGACGACTGGGGCACCAGCAACACCTAGACCCGGCGGTGGCATGATCTGATCCATGGGGATAGTCGCCGGGTTGGACAGTTCGTCCGAGAGCACACGAATCGTCGTCTGTGACACCGATACGGGTGCCGTGATCAAACAGGGGTACGCCCCGCACCCGGTCGGCGGCAGCGGCGATGTGGACCCGCAGGCGTGGCTGATGTCCCTCGGCGAGGCCGCCGAGGGCGGGCTGCTCGAGGGGGTTCAGGCCATCGGCGTCTCGGCGCAGCAGCACGGGCTGCTGGCGCTGGACGCGGGCGGGGTGCTGGTGCGCCCCGCGCTGGTGGGCAATGACAAGCGGGCCCAGTCCGCGGCCGCCGACCTCACCGAGGCGCTCGGCGGCCGCACGGCGTGGGCCCAGGCGGTGGGCGCCGTGCCGACCGCCGCGCAGCCGGTGGCCAAGCTGCGGTGGCTGGCGCGGAACGAGCCGGAGGCGGCGCACCGGGTGGCCGAGCTGATGCAGCCGCACGACTGGCTGGTGTGGCAGCTGCTGGGGCGGCCGGCGCGGCGTACGACCGACCGCGGTACGGCCTCCAGCAGCGGTTACTGGTCAGCGGCGAACGGATCCTGGCGCCCCGACCTGGTCCAGCTGGCCCTCGGTCACCAGGTGCGGCTGCCGGAGGTCATCGGCCCGGCCGACGCCGCCGGGCACACCCCCGAGGGGTTGCTGATCTCCGCCGGTACGGGCGAGACCATGGCCGCCGCCTTCGGGCTTGGGGTCGGGGTCGGCGACGCGGTGATCTCGCTGGGCGCCTCCGGCTCGGTCTTCTCCGTCCACCATGAGGCGCTGGCCGATCCGACCGGCACGATCCTGTCGTACGCCGACGCCACCGGCATGCATCTGCCGGTGGTCCATACGCTCAACGCGGTACGGGCCCTGCGCGGTACGGCGGAATTGCTCGGTACGGATCTCGAGGGGCTCTCCGCGCTCGCGATGAAGTCCACCCCGGGTTCGTACGGGCTGGTCCTGCTGCCGTATCTGGAGGGCGAGCGGACCCCGCACCTGCCGCATACGGCCGGGACGCTGACCGGACTGCGGCGCGAGTCGATGAAGCCCGAGCACCTGGCGCGGGCCGCGTTCGAGGGGATGCTGTGCGGGCTCGCGGACGCGCTGGACGTGCTGCGCGGGCGCGGCGTCCAGGTGCGGCGCGTCTTCCTGCTCGGGCCCGCGGCCGATCTGCAGGCCGTCCGCGCGATCGCGCCCGCGCTGCTGGGGGCGCAGGTCGTGGTGGTCCAGCCCGCCGACTACGCCGCCCTGGGCGCGGCCCGGCAGGCCGCGTGGGCGCTGGGTGTCTCGCACGGCACCCACGCGCCGCACGAGCCGCCGCGCTGGCCGGCCGCCGCGGGCCAGGTCTTCGAGCCGGGCGAGGACCTGCCGGTGGGGCAGTCGGTGCGGCAGCAGTACGTGACGGTGCGGGAGCAGGTCCACCCCGGCGCGTTCGAGCCCGGCGCCTTCGGGGCCGGGGCCGCCGAGGCGGGAGCCCAGGAGGCCGCGGGTCCTGCGGCGCCCGGTGGGTACGAGGCCGGTGGGTACGAGGCCAGTGGCTACGAGATGGGTGCGTACGAGGCCGGGGGGTACGGCGCCCTGTGAGGCCCGGCCCGCCGGCGTTCCGGGGCGGGCCGGCCCCGCCCGGACGGGGTCGGCGCGGCTAGTCCAGATAGCCCCGCAGCTGGTCGGCGAAGGCGTGGTCGCGGAGCTTGTTGAGCGTCTTCGACTCGATCTGGCGGATCCGCTCCCGCGTCACCCCGAAGATCCGGCCGATCTCCTCCAGCGTGCGGGGGCGGCCGTCGGCCAGTCCGTACCGCAGCTGCACCACCTTGCGTTCGCGCTCGCCGAGCGTCGACAGCACCGCCTCCAGGTGCTCGCGGAGCAGCAGGAAGGCCGCGGACTCCACGGGTGAGGCCGCGTCGCCGTCCTCGATGAGGTCACCGAGGGCGACATCGTCCTCCTCGCCCACCGGCGCGTGCAGCGACACCGGCTCCTGGGCCAGCCGCAGCACCTCGCTCACCCGCTCGGGGAGGAGGTCGAGATGGGCGGCGACCTCCTCGGGGGTGGGTTCGTAGCCGCGCTCCTGGAGCATCCGGCGCTGGACCCGGACCACCCGGTTGATCAGCTCGACGACGTGCACCGGGACCCGGATCGTGCGCGCCTGGTCGGCCAGGGCGCGGGACATGGCCTGGCGGATCCACCAGGTGGCGTACGTCGAGAACTTGTACCCGCGCGCGTAGTCGAACTTCTCGACCGCGCGGATCAGGCCGAGGTTGCCCTCCTGGACCAGGTCGAGCATGGTCAGGCCGCGGCCGACGTAGCGCTTGGCGACGGAGACGACGAGGCGGAGGTTGGCCTCGATCAGCCGGCGCTTGGCCATCCGGCCCAGGACCACCAACCGGTCGAGGTCCAGGGCGAGTTGGGTGTCGAGGTCGGGGGTGCTGCCGAGCTTCTCCTCGGCGAAGAGGCCCGCCTCGACGCGGCGGGCCAGCTCGACCTCCTCGACCGCGGAGAGCAGCGGGATCCGCCCGATCTCGCGGAGGTACTGGCGGAAGAGGTCGGCGGAGGGGCCGCTGGCGTCGGCGCGGGCGGGCGGCTCGATCGGTTCGACGGGTTCTACGGCCTCGACAGGCTCGGCGGGCTCTGTGGGCCCCTCGGGTTCCGCTCCGGGGGCGGCGCCGTCGGGCGCGGGGGCCGGGACGGTGTCGGGGAC
>NZ_JAEEAP010000409.1 GCF_016103465.1 Streptomyces sabulosicollis | reverse complement strand
AGATCTGTATAAGAGACAGCAGTACGTCATCGCGGCGGGCGGGGCCTGACAGGCTCGGCGTGACGGGCTCGGCGTGATGGACGGGGTGTGACGGACGAGTGTGTGACGGGCGGATCCGGGAGCCGCGGCATCGCGGGCGGGGGCCCGATGGGTGGGGCGTGACGGGCGGCCGCTCCTCGGCCACTCGGACGGGTGGCCGAGTTATCCACATGCATGGAGTCGTGCACAGGCCCCGGCGGGGTCTCGCGATGCCGGGCAGCATGGGCCACGAACGGCACGGCAGGAGCCGCGAAGTGATGGGGGAGGCGTAGCCGGTGAACGAAAGCTGGGTGACCGTGGTGGGCAATGCCGCGACGCGGCCGGACTTCTGGGAGACGGCGGCGGGTGTCGCGGTGGCCCGGTTCCGGCTGGCGGCGACGGTGCGCCGCTGGGACCGGGGGCGGGACGCGTGGGCGGACGCGTACACGAGTTTCTACACCGTCTGGACGTGGCGGTCGCTCGCCGCGAATGTCGCCGGGTCGGTATCGCTCGGTGAACCCCTGATCGTCCATGGGACGTTGCGGGTGCGAGAGCGTGAATGGGACCGGGACCGGGAGCGGGAGAGGGACCGGCCGCTTCAGGGAGAAGGAGGAGGCGCGGTCGCGCCTCCGCCCCCGGGCGCGGATTCCGGTGGCGGGACGCATCAGCCCAGGCGCTGGGTCACCGCGGAGATCGACGCGGTGGCGGTGGGACATGATCTCACGAGGGGTACATCCGCTTTTCGGCGGGTTTCACAGGCCAAACCACTTCTAAACGCGCTGACCGGGGCAACTTCCCCGTGAGTGGCCAGGATCGCGGGAGATTTGTCGATAATCCCAGGTCATATGGGATCTGAAGATTGATAACGATTCCGATTCGGATCGGTTGGGTCTAGGTATTCCCGGGGAGCGTGCGCTCCTTTTCTCCCTAGGATCCCTGCGTGCCCAACGGGGGTTCCTGAGTTTTGAGTTCGCTGGCGAGGCGCACCAACTGACTGGCGCTCGCCCGGAGGGAAATCATGATTTCTGTAAGGAGGCGGGGCGCTGCCCGCCTTGCGGCCGCCGTTCTGGCGTCCGGCCTGGTCGCGGCGGGTGCGATGGTCACCGCAGGCACCGCCGCCGCTGATGACGTGCCCCCGAGCCGGGGCGGTGCCACCGCCACGCTGGGCGGTCTCAAGACGTTCGACAAGGCCATCATCCACGACAACGGCAAGGACCAGCAGGTCGGCGCCGGTCTCTTCGAGATGTCGGTCGACAACGGCGGTTCCATCCAGACGTACTGCATTGATCTGCACAACCCGACGCAGAACAAGGCGAAGTACGAGGAGAAGTCCTGGGCCGAGACGTCGCTGGCGAACAACCCCGACGCGGGTAAGATCAACTGGATTCTCCAGAACTCCTACCCGCAGGTGAACGACCTCGACGCGCTGGCGAAGAAGGCGGGCGCCGGTGCGCTCACCGAGAAGACCGCCGCCGCGGGTACGCAGGTCGCCATCTGGCGCTTCTCCGACAACGCGAAGGTGGACGCGGCCGACCCGCAGGCCGAGAAGCTGGCCGACTACCTGGAGAAGAACGCCCAGAACCTCCAGGAGCCCAAGGCGTCCCTGAGCCTGGACCCGCCGGCCGTCTCCGGCAAGGCCGGTGAGCGGCTCGGCCCGGTCAAGGTCCACACCAACGCCGACAGCGTCACCCTGACTCCGGGCACCGAGTCCGCGGGCAGCGGCGTCAAGCTCGTCGACAAGAGTGGCAAGACCATCACCAGCGCCGCCGACGGCGGCGAGGTGTACTTCGACGTCCCGGAGGGCGTGGCGGACGGCTCCGCCACGCTGACCGCCCAGGCCGCGACCAAGGTTCCGGTGGGCCGCGCGTTCGCCAGCGCGACCAAGAGCCAGACGCAGATCCTGGCCGGCTCCAGCGAGAGCACCGTCTCCGCCACCGCCACCGCGAACTGGGCGAAGAAGGGCGCCGTCCCGGCGGTCTCCGCCGAGAAGGACTGCGCCAAGGGCGGCGTGGACATCACGGCCACCAACAAGGGCGACGAGGCGTTCACCTTCGAGCTGCTGGACCAGAAGTACACCGTCGAGGCGGGTCAGTCGAAGACCGTCACCGCCCCGGTGAAGGAGGACCAGAGCTACAAGTTCACCATCACCGGTCCGAACGGCTTCGAGAAGACCTTCTCCGGCGTTCTCGACTGCAAGACCTCCAGCAGCGGTGGCAGCAGCGACACCCCCTCCTCGCAGCCGAGCCCCGCGTCGGCCGGTGGCAGCACCGGCGGGGATACCTCCGGTGGCGACCTCGCCGAGACCGGTAGCAGCAGCAACACCCCGATGATCGCGGGCATCGCCGTGGCGCTGGTCGTGGTCGGCGGCGGCGCGGTCTTCCTCGTCCGCAAGAAGAAGGCGCCCGCAGGCGAGTGAACGCCAGGGCGGCAGTGATCGCTGAGTGAAGCGACGGTCACCACATGTGATGATCATCGAAGAACGCGGTGATGGAGGGCCGGAGCCTCGTGGAGGCTCCGGCCCTTCGCGTCGCGGGGGGGACGGCGAATGCCGGACCCATGCCGCACGCCGGACCAAACGGGTTTCCGCCTCGGGCGCGGCGTACGGCAAGATGGCTGTATCTGCCCTCACGCGGTGGAGCCGCCACGGATACGGACACCCGCGGCGGAGCCGCACCTCGATACCTACCAGATTGCCGGACGGTTTCTCTTGGCTGAGTTCATCTACACCATGCGCAAGGCGCGTAAGGCGCACGGCGACAAGGTGATCCTCGACGATGTCACGCTGAGCTTTCTGCCCGGCGCGAAAATCGGTGTCGTGGGCCCCAACGGCGCCGGTAAGTCGACGGTGCTGAAGATCATGGCCGGTCTGGAGCAGCCGTCCAATGGTGACGCCTTCCTCTCGCCCGGCTACAGCGTCGGCATCCTGCTCCAGGAGCCCCCGCTGGACGAGTCCAAGACCGTGCTGGAGAACGTCCAGGACGGCGTGGCGGTGACCAAGGGCAAGCTGGACCGCTTCAACGAGATCGCCGAGCAGATGGCGACCGACTACAGCGACGAGCTGCTGGAGGAGATGGGCAAGCTCCAGGAGGAGCTGGACCACGCAGGCGCCTGGGACCTGGACGCCCAGCTCGAGCAGGCCATGGACGCCCTCGGCTGCCCGCCCGGCGACTGGCCGGTCACCAACCTCTCCGGTGGTGAGAAGCGCCGCGTCGCGCTCTGCAAGCTGCTGCTGGAGGCCCCCGACCTGCTGCTGCTGGACGAGCCCACCAACCACCTGGACGCCGAGTCCGTCAACTGGCTGGAGCAGCACCTCGCCAAGTACGCGGGCACCGTCGTGGCCATCACCCACGACCGGTACTTCCTGGACAACGTCGCCGAGTGGATCCTGGAGCTCGACCGCGGCCGCGCCATCGGCTACGAGGGCAACTACTCCACCTACCTGGAGAAGAAGCAGGCCCGTCTGAAGGTCGAGGGCCAGAAGGACGTCAAGCGCGCCAAGCGCCTCAAGGAAGAGCTGGAGTGGGTCCGCTCCAACGCCAAGGGCCGCCAGGCCAAGTCCAGGGCGCGACTGACCCGTTACGAGGAGATGGCCGCCGAGGCCGAGAAGACCCGGAAGCTGGACTTCGAGGAGATCCAGATTCCGCCGGGCCCGCGCCTGGGCAATGTCGTGGTCGAGGTGGAGAACCTCTCCAAGGCGTTCGGCGAGAAGGTCCTGATCGACGACCTCTCCTTCACCCTCCCGCGGAACGGCATCGTCGGCGTCATCGGCCCCAACGGCGCCGGTAAGACCACGCTCTTCAAGATGATCCAGGGCCTGGAGACCGCCGACGCGGGCAGCATCAAGGTCGGGGAGACCGTCAAGATCTCCTACGTCGACCAGAGCCGCGCCAACATCGACCCCAAGAAGACGCTGTGGGCGGTCGTCTCCGACGAGCTCGACTACATCAACGTCGGCCAGGTCGAGATGCCCTCCCGCGCCTACGTCTCCGCCTTCGGCTTCAAGGGCCCGGACCAGCAGAAGCCGGCCGGGGTGCTCTCCGGCGGTGAGCGCAACCGCCTCAACCTCGCGCTCACCCTCAAGCAGGGCGGCAATCTGCTGCTCCTCGACGAGCCCACCAACGACCTCGACGTGGAGACCCTCTCCTCGCTGGAGAACGCGCTGCTCGACTTCCCCGGCTGCGCCGTGGTCGTCTCCCACGACCGCTGGTTCCTCGACCGCGTCGCCACCCACATCCTGGCGTACGAGGGCGACTCCAAGTGGTTCTGGTTCGAGGGCAACTTCGAGGCGTACGAGAAGAACAAGGTCGAGCGGCTCGGCCCGGACGCGGCCCGTCCGCACCGCGCCACCTACAAGAAGCTGACCCGGGGCTGAGTGGATGGCACGCCATATCTATCCCTGTCCCCTGCGCTGGTCCGACATGGACGCGTTCGGCCACGTCAACAACGTGACCTTCCTCCGCTACCTGGAGGAGGCCCGGGTCGACTTCATGTGGCGGCTGGCGCCGGGGAACGGGAGTGACGCGTTCACCGGCGGTGTGGTCGTGGCCCGGCACGAGATCGACTATCTGAAGCCCCTCGTCCACCGGCACCGTCCGGTGACGATCGAGACCTGGGTGACGGAGATCAAGGCCGCGTACCTCACCCTGCGCTATGAGATCAAGGACGAGGACGCCCTGTATGTGCGTGCCGCCACCCGCATCGTGCCCTACGACCTCGACCAGGGCCGCCCGCGCCGGGTCACCCCGGAAGAGGAGAAGTTCCTGACCGAGTACCTGGAGCCGGACCCGGTGAAGAAGGGCGTCGGCAAGAAGGCGGCCGCGAAGTCCACCGGATCTGCTGGGTCCGCTGGATCCGCCGGTGGCGCCGAGCGGGCGGAGGGGGCCGTCTCGGTATGACGGCCTCCAGCCAGGAACTCCACTTCGCCGACGCCGGGGAGGCGGCCGATCTCGCCGCCTTCCTGGCCCGGCTGATCCACTACGACCGGGCGGCGGCGGTGCGGCTGCAGGCGGGCGGCGGTGTGCTCGCCGTCTTCGGCCGACCGCCGTCCTTCGAGGTCCTCGCGATCCGTACGGCGCGGCTCGAGGCGATCGTCGGCACCGCGACCGCATCGGACACATCGGATACGTCGGGCGTATCGGATGCGTCGGTCGCGTCGGCCGGAGCGGCGGGCGGGCCGGGCACGCTGGACACCACGGTCTCGGCGGGCGAGTTCGCGGACGCGCTGGACACGGCGCGGGCCGGGCTGGCCGCCGACGCGCCGTCCGAGGGCCGTGACCGGGGCCTGGTGGCCCCCGTGCCGCAGGCCGTCACCGGCCCGCCGTGGGCGGGGGTGCTGCCGCCGCGCGGCGGCTGGCGCCGGGTGAACGGGCTGCCGGGCGTGGACGAGGTGCGCGGGGCGGTCGCCGCCGCCGTCGCCGAGTTCCGGGCCCGCGACGCGGCGCTCCCCGACGAGCACCGTACGCGCGCCGAGCGCGACCGCATCGGCCATGAGATCTGGTCCCGCACCCTCGGCGACACCGGGCTCCCGCTGCGCGCCGTGCACGCCGCGCAGTCGCTGGGCTTCCTGCGCCCGGTGCGGGCGGCGGCGCCGACCGCCACCGGCTCCGGGGGCGGGGTGGCCACCGCGGCGCCCGGCTCCATGGCCGAGCCCCTGGCGCTGCTCGCCGCGGGCGGCTGGCTGCGGCTGCGCACGCCGTACGGCTCCGTCGCGGTGCGTACGTCGGGCCTGTCCGGCGGTCTGTCCGGGCTGTCCGTCACGCCCGCCTGAGCCCGCCGAACAACCCACCCCATGCCGCCGAGGCTGCCCGCCCCGGTCAGCCCTCCGTGTTGATCATGGAGGCGGCGGCGTAGGTGAGGTAGTGCCACAGCTGACGCTCGAGCTCCGGGGCCAGCTCCAGCTCGTCCACCGCGTCGCGCATATGGCGCAGCCAGGCGTCATGGGCGGCGCGGTTCACGGTGAAGGGGGCGTGGCGCATGCGGAGCCGGGGGTGGCCGCGGTTGTCGCTGTAGGTGCGGGGGCCGCCCCAGTACTGCATCAGGAAGAGTGTGAGCCGCTCCTCGGCCGGTCCCAGGTCGTCCTCGGGGTACATCGGCCGGAGCAGCGGGTCCTCCGCGACCCCCTGGTAGAAGCGGTGGACCAGACGCCGGAAGGTCTGCTCACCACCGACCTGCTCGTAGAAGGTCTGCTCCTGAAGTGTGCCTCGCGGAATCTCTTTCACGCCTCCATGCTCTCAGACGCCCCCGTGCGGAAAAGGGGGCGTGGGTCGCGGCCGGGGGCCGGGCGCAGGAGAGTGGAGTCATGGGCAGCACGGGAGGGAGCACGCGCAGTGCGCCGGACGCCGCGGAGCGTGTGGTGCGGCGGAAGCCTGTGGGCCGGGAGACCGATGGGTACGCCGAGGAGGCCGCGGCGCTGCGGACCGGGCTGGTCCGGGAGATCGTGGCGGGCGGTGGCCTGACCGATCCGGCCTGGCGGGCGGCCTTCGAGGACGTGCCGCGCCACCTCTTCGTTCCCTATTACTACGAGGCGGCCGAGGCGGCTGCGGCAGCCACGGCGGCCACGGCGGCCACGGCGGCCACGGCGGCCGCACCGCCGGGCGGCCGAACGGCAGGGACAGGTGCGGCCGACGTGCCGGGCGACGGGCCAGCAGGGGCGGCAGGGCCAGCAGGGGCAGGAGAGGGTGCGGCGCACGGGACGGTCGGCTACACCCGGCTGTGGCGCGACGACCCCCATCCGCTGCGCCGGGCCCGCTGGCTGGCCGGCGCCTACGCGGACGCCCCGCTCGCCACCCGGGTGCGCGACGGTGAGCTGATCACCTCCAGCAGCCAGCCGTCGCTGATGGCCCGGATGCTCCAGGCGCTCCGGGTGCGGGACGCGGACCGGGTGCTGGAGATCGGCGCGGGCACCGGCTACAACGCCGCGCTGCTGGCCCATCGGCTCGGCGACGCCCACGTCACCACCCTCGATCTCGACCCGGAGATCACCGAGGCCGCCCGTAACCACCTGGCCGCGGCCGGGTTCCGTCCCGCGGTCGTCACCGGCGACGGGGCGCGCGGCTGTCCGCTGCACGCTCCCTACGACCGGATCATCGCCACCTGCGCCGTGGCGTCCATTCCGGCCGCATGGCTCGGCCAGTGCCGGCCGGACGCGCTGATCCTGACGCCGCTCGCGACCGGGCTGATCGCCCTGAGGGTCGCCGACGCCCGCCATGCCGAGGGGCACTTCCTGGCCGTTCCCGCGTACTTCGTCCCGCTGCGCGGCAGCGGTCCGCCGCCTCGGGTGCCCACGCACGGGCTGCCGTCCCGACCGCTGCTGGACGACTCCTTCCGCTTCCTGCTGAACCTGTCCGCGGGCCATATGGAGCCGGTCGAGGCCCTCGCGCTGTGGGAGCACGAGGGCAGGCCGGGGCGGGAGCGCTACGGGGTGACGGTGCGGGGCGAGCGCCAATGGGCCTGGCTGGACGACCCGGAGGGCGCCTACGGCTGGCCGCTGGGCCCTCCCGGCCGTCTTCGGCCCGTCGAGGGGCTCAGCCCCGGCGCACCGTGATCGTCGTCCAGGCGCCGACGTGGACGCGGTCGCCGTCCCGGAGCGGGACCGGCACGAACGGCTGGATCGGCTCCTCGCCGCCGTTGATCGTCGTGCCGTTCGTCGAATCCTGGTCGACGACCGCCCAGATGCCGTCGGGCTGCTGGACGAGGAGCGCGTGCTGGTGCGAGACGCCCGGGTCCTCGGGCGGCCGCCCGAGGTCGATGTCGGGGGCCTCACCGGTGCTGTGGCGGCGCCGGCCGATGGTGATCTGGTGGCCGTTGAGCGGCAGCTGCTGCTCGGGGGAGTAGGCCGGGAGGTTCAGCCCGGCGGCCTCCGGGCCGCTGCGGTTCATCATCGCCATGAAGTAGTCGCGGTCCGGGGCGACGACGGCTATCCAGTTCCCGGGCGTCGGCGACGGGGCCCCGCCCTGGCCGAACTGGGCACCGCCGGGGTGCTGCTGCTGCGGGGCACCGGGGTGCTGCTGCGGCGGCTGGTGCCCCGGCCCCTGCTGCTGGGGCGGCGGGGCGTACCCCTCGTTCCCGTACGGC
>NZ_JAEEAP010000408.1 GCF_016103465.1 Streptomyces sabulosicollis | reverse complement strand
GCCCGGTCCCGTCCCCGCCCCGCCCTCACCCAGGAGGCAATGCGCCATGCCCATCTCGCCCAACCAAGGGTCCACCGCCGGCGGACAGACCGTCGTCATCACCGGCACCAACCTCGGTGGTGCCACGGCCGTGCACTTCGGCAGCAAACCGGCCACCATCACCGCCAACAACGCCACCTCCGTGACGGTCACCACGCCGTCCGGCAGCGGGGTGGTGCCGGTGACCGTGACCACGCCCGGCGGCACCAGCAATCCGCTGAACTTCTACTACCTCGGCCCGCCCTTCAAATCCGGGCTGAGCGACAGCTCGGGCCCGCTCGCGGGCGGCAATACCGTCACCATCACCGGCACCGGGCTCTCGACCGCCAGCGCCGTGGCCTTCGGCGCCAACTCCGCGACTCCGACCGTCGTCTCCGACAGCCAGATCACCGTGGCCGTACCGGCCGGCGCCGCGGCCGGGCCGGTCGGGGTGACCGTCACCACCGCGGGCGGCAGCAACAACGGCTTCTCCTACACCTACGTCGCCACCCCGACGGTCACCGGCTTCACGCCCGCCTCGGGCCCGCCCTCCGGCGGCACCGGGGTGACCATCACCGGCACCAACCTGTCCACCACCCAGTCGGTGACCTTCGGCGGCATCGCGGCGCCGTTCACCGTCATCGGCGACACCAGCGTGTCCGCGGTCTCGCCGCCCACCGCGGACGGACAGCCCGGCCCGGCCGACATCACGGTCACCACCCTGGCCGGTAGCGCCACCGCCCCGACCCAGTTCCAGTACGTGGCCGGCCCGGGCATCTGATCACCGTGGGACGACTCGCCAGAAGGACATCCACCTTGAGTAGCCCTCAGGCCACAGGTACACGCGCCGGTCCCTGGACGGCCGTGGCGTCCCCTCCTGTGATCAGTTCCGTGAGTCCCGCCGCCGGTGCGCCCGGCGGCGGGACCGTGGTCACCCTGACCGGGAGCAACTTCACCCAGGCCACGGCGGTCCGCTTCGGCCCGTACTTCGCCTTGTCGTTCACCGTCGTCTCCGCGTCCCGGATCACGGCGGTGGCCCCGCCGGGCAGCGGCACGGTGCAGGTCACGGTGACGACGCCGGGCGGGACGAGCAACGGGGTGGCGTTCGGCTACGCGGCCGTCCCCACCCTCACCGGCGTCTCGCCCGCCACCGGGCCCGCCTCCGGCGGTACGGTCGTCACCCTGACCGGCACCAATCTGCTCGGTGCGACGGCGGTCAGGTTCGGGGCCGTCAACGCGACGTCCTTCACGGTGGTGTCGGCCACGCAGATCACGGCGGTGGCGCCGCCCGGCAGTGGCACGGTGCAGGTCACGGTGGTGACGCCGGGCGGGACGAGCAATGGGGTGGGATACAGCTATGTGGCGGTACCGGCGCCGGTGCTCACGTCCGTCTCCCCGGGGCAGGGACCGGTCGGTGGCGGGAACACGGTGACGCTCACCGGCACCGGCCTTACCGGCGTCACTACGGTCACCTTCGGCTCCACGCCCGCCTCGTCGTTCACGGTGGTCTCCGCCACGCAGATCACGGCGGTGGCGCCGCCGGGGGCCGCCGGGCCGGTGCAGGTGACGGTGACCGGGCCGGGTGGGACGAGCAACGGGGTGACGTACTTCTACGTCGGCGTCCCCACTCTCACCGGCGTCTCGCCCGCCACCGGGCCCGCCTCCGGCGGTACCACCGTCACCCTGACCGGCACCAATCTGCTCGGTGCGACGGCGGTCAGGTTCGGGGCCGTCAACGCGACCTCGTTCACGGTGGTGTCGGCCACGCAGATCACGGCGGTGGCGCCGCCCGGCAGCGGCACCGTGCAGATCACGGTGGTGACGCCGGGCGGCACCAGCAACGGCGTGGCGTACACGTATGTCCCCACCCCCGTCCTCACCGGGCTGTCGCCGACCGAGGGGCCGCTCGACACCGGGATCACGGTCACGCTCTTCGGCAGCGGTCTCACCACGACCAGCTCGGTGCTGTTCGGCACCACCCCCGCCTCCTTCACCGTCGTCTCCGACACCTGGGTCACCGCCATCGCCCCGGCCGGGCCCGCCGGGCCGGTGAACGTGCGGGTCACCACGCCCGGCGGCAGCAGCAACAGCGTCGTCTACACCCGTGTGGGGCCGCCCGGGATCTAGGAGCCGGAGCCGGGAGCCGCCGCCCCGGCGCGCAGCGGGCGGTCGGCGCACGGCCGGGACCACCAGACGCCCTCGCCGTGTGTCAGCCGGGGCAGGGCCCGCTCGACACCGTGCACCCGGCGGGCCGGGATCTCGCCCCGCAGCAGCCACCCCGTGGCGCCCTCCGCGCTCTCGCCGATATCCGCCTCGGCGGCGGTGAGGTGGGCGGTGACCGCGGCGAGCGTCTCGGCCGGAAGCTCCAGTTCGAAGGCGTGGTACGGCTCGTAGACCCGCCACCCCGCCCGCTCCAGGGCCTCCCCGAGCACCACCGGGGTGACGGCGCGGAAGTCGGCCGCGGTGCTCATCGGGCCGACGAACCCGGAGCGGATGAGAACGACCCGGCAGTCCGTCACCGCGCGCCCCCGGGGCCCGTGGAACAGCGTCTCGTACACGGTCTCCTCGATCGCGGTATGGAACGCGCGGGGCAGCGCGCCAAGCTCGGTCTCGTAGCCGAAGACCGCCCCGGCGCCGTGCCCGGTGGGCTCCACGCGCAGCCCGACGGTGGCCCACGGCCCGGTGTGGCCCACCCGGGCGATCTCGTGTCCGGCCTCGCCGACCCCCGAAGGGCGCTCGACCAGCACCGGGCGGCTCGGCTCGAAGTCCGCCTCGACGCCGTAGTCCTGGACCAGCGTGGCCGCGATGATCTCCTTCTGCACCTCGCCGTACAGCAGCACCGAGGTGGCCCCGCCCGGCATCGCCCGCGCGTGGATCAGCGGGTCCTGGTCGGCCAGGTCGAGCAGCGCGGTGTGCAGCCGGGACGCGGCGGCGGCGCCGGGCTCACGGGCGCGCACGAGGGTCTGGAGGCTGGGCGCGGCGAAGTGCCGCCGGTCCGACGGGGCGTTGTGGGCGGGCCCGAGCCGGTCGCCGACCCGGACCCCGGGCAGCCCCTTGATCCTCGCGATGTTCCCGGCGGTCAGCGGGCCCCGCGCGGCCCCCGCCGCTCCGATGACCTCCAGCGCGGTGATCTGCCCGCTGTGCTCGGTCAGGGCGCCGCCGGGCTCGCGTCGGTGCAGGGTCACCCGCTGCCGCAGGGTCACCTCACCGGAGAACAGCCGCAGATACGCCGTACGGCCGCCACGGGCGCCGCCTCTGCCGCCCGTGCCGCTTCCGCCGCCTTTGCCGCTTCCGCCGCGCTCGATGGCGAAGACCGTGCCGCGCGGTTCCGTGCCGCCCGGTGCGGGCGGCACCAGCCGCGCCACCCCCTCGACCAGCGCCCCGACGCCCTGGCCGCTGAGCGCCGAGCCGAAGAAGACCGGATGCGCCAGCCCCTCCGCGGTACGGGCCGCGAGCGCCGCCCACACCTCCTCGGCCGAGGGCGGCGGACCGTCCACGACCCGGGCGAGCATCGCGTCATCGGTCTCGGCCAGCACCTCGGCCGCCTCGGCCCGCACGCCCGGATCGTCCAGGGAGCGCGGCCGGACGTGCGCGGTCCGCGTGCCCAGGTCCCGTACCGCCGTCAGCGGGACGAGATGCGGGGCCAGGGCGCGCCGGATGTCGGCGAGCAGCCCCTCGTCGCGGGCGCCCGCCCGGTCGATCTTGTTGATGAAGAGCAGCACCGGGAGCCGCAGCCGCCGCAGCGTCTTCATCAGCACCCGGGTCTGCGCCTGGACGCCCTCGACGGCGGACAGCACGAGCACCGCGCCGTCGAGCACCCCGAGGGCGCGCTCGACCTCGGCGATGAAGTCGGAGTGGCCGGGGGTGTCGATCAGGTTGATCTGGGTGTCCCCGGCGGTGAGGGACGCGACCGCGGTCCGCACGGTGATACCGCGCCGCCGCTCGATCTCGCCGGTGTCGGTCTGGGTGTCCCCGGCGTCGACGCTGCCGAGCCGGTCGATCACCCCGGCGTCGTAGAGCAGGCGCTCGGTCAGGCTGGTCTTACCGGCGTCGACATGGGCGAGCACACCGATGTTGAGGGTCCGGGAGACCCGTGGAGAGCTGGGCATGGATGCTGAGGTCCTCGAAAACGGTCGTCCGGTGGGGGCGCTGAGTCGTTCCGAGGAGTTGGCGCATCGGTTGCTCCTGCTCGTAGACGTGAGGTCGCGGACATCCTGGACACGGGGGCGGGCGGAGGCAACCGAATTTCGGGCGGACCGTCACCGCGTGGCCGTCGGCCCGCCGTGTGGGAAGCACGGTCGGTCCGTGGGAAGCACGGCCCGCCGCGTGGGAAGCGCGGTCGGCCCGTAGAAAGCGCTGTCACGCCTCTCGACAACGCCCGCCGCTGCCCCGACCCTTCGTAAGCGACGGGGACCGGTGCGGCGGAGGGGACCGACGATGCGGCGCAGAACACTTCTGGCGGCGGCGGGCACCACGGTGCTCGGCACCGCGCTCACGACCGGCACCGCCCGGGCCGACGAGGCCATCGGCGTCGACCCCGGCACCGACCACGGGGCCTGGGAGGGCTGGGGCACCTCGCTCGCCTGGTGGGCCAATCTCTTCGGGCGGCGGGACGATTTCGCCGATCTCTTCTTCACCACGAAGGCGGTGGGTTACGGCGGCCGCTCGCTGCCCGGTCTCGGGCTGAACATCGCCCGCTACAACCTCGGCGGCTGCGCCTGGACCAGCGTGGCCGGGGAGTCCATGGTGGCCTCGCCCAACATCCCGCGGTACAAGCAGATCGAGGGCTACTGGCACGACTGGAACAGCGACGACCCGGCCTCCGCGGCCTGGCACTGGAACGCCGACGCGGTCCAGCGGGCGGCGCTGGTGAAGGCCGTCCAGCGGGGCGCCGTCAGCGAGCTGTTCTCCAACTCGCCCATGTGGTGGATGTGTCTCAACCACAACCCGTCGGGCGCGGCGGACGGCGGCACCAACCTCCAGTCCTGGAACCACCGCCAGTTCGCGCTCTACCTCGCCACCACCGCCCGCTACGCCCAGGACCACTGGGGCGTCCGCTTCGCCACCGTCGAGGCGTTCAACGAACCGTCGTCGGCGTGGTGGAAGGCGGACGGCACCCAGGAGGGCTGCCACATCGACGCGGCGGTCCAGCGGACCGTCCTCGGTCACCTCCGCACCGAGCTCGACGCGCGCGGGCTGACCGGCACCCGGATCTCGGCGTCGGACGAGACCTCTTACGACCTGGCCCGCGCCACCTGGAGTTCGTTCGACACCGCCACCCGCGCCCTGGTCGACCAGGTCAACGTCCACGGCTACCAGGGTTCGGGCGGCCGCCGCGATCTGCTGTACGCGGACGTGCGCGCGGCGGGCAAGAAGCTGTGGAACTCCGAGACCGGCGACAAGGACGGCACCGGCCTCACCCTGGCCACCAACCTCTGCCTGGACTTCCGCTGGCTGCACCCCACCGCGTGGTGTTACTGGCAGGTGATGGACCCCAGCGCCGGCTGGGCGCTGATCCACTACGACCCGGAGACCGCCCAGCCCGGCGCCGTACAGACCAAGTACTACGTGCTCGCGCAGTTCACCCGCCACATCCGCCCCGGGATGCGGATCCTGGAGACCGGCTCGGACCACGCGGTCGCGGCGTACGACCCGGGCGCGCGGCGGCTCGTGCTCGTCGCCGTCAACCCCGGTGCCGCGCAGACGCTGACCTTCGATCTGTCCCGTTTCGGCCGGGTCACCGGGGGCACGGGCGGGCTGGTGCCGCGCTGGTCCACCCAGACCTCGGGCACCGGCGATCTGTACACCGCGCGCCAGGACACGGCGCTCGACGGCAAGCGGCTGAGCGTTCCGTTCGCCGAGAAGTCGGTGCAGACGTTCCAGATCGACGGGGTGGCCGAGTGAGCCGACAGTAGGGCGTGCGGTGACGCGGCGAGGTGGCGGCGCGCTGTTACGCGGCGAGGTGGCGGCCTTCGGTTACGGGTCGAGGTGGCGGATGATCCGGCGCAGCTGCTCCTCCCACCGCTCGCGGAACTCCGCCGAGTCCGGCTCGATGCCGAAGATCTGGCGGACGGCGTGCGGCATCGTGGCCGGTGCGGAGACCACGGCGTAGCACATCAGCAGCACGGCGGCCGGGTCGAGGTCGTCCGCCAGCTCGCCCGCCGCCTGTCGGCGCCGCAGGTCGGACAGGTCCTCGCGCGGCTCGTCCGCCACCTCGCCGGTCAGCGCCTGCCAGATGGCCAGCCGGATGCCGCGGGGGTCGTCGAACGCCTCCCGCAGGTAGCGGACGATCAGCTCCTCGAAGGGGATCGCGGGGTCGTTGAAGGTCGCCTCGTGCCGCAGCCACTCGCGGCCCAGCTCCCGGTAGAGGCCCTCCTTGCCGCCGAAGTAGTAGGTGATCAGCTGCTTGTTGAGGCCCGCGCGGTCCGCGATGTCCTGGACGCGCGCGCCCGCGTACCCCTTTTCGGAGAACTCGTCCATGGCCGCCTCCAGCAGCAGCCGCCGGGAGCGCGCCGGGCACTGCTTGCGCTCCTCGGGCGTGGGGGCGCGGCGGGGCCTCTTGGGCGTCCCCTGCATCGTCGTCATCTCCTCTTCCTCGGCCCGGACAGGCTAGCCGGGGCACCCGCCATGCTCTCATCTAATTGTTTGACAACTTCATCCGCTTGGATGAACCTGACTGCGGTTACGTACGGAATCGCGGAACACCCAAGGAGATTGATCATGTTCGTGGTGACCGGAGCCACCGGAAACGTCGGCAGCCATGTGGTGAAGCACCTGGCCGACGCGGGTGCCGAGGTGCTCGCGCTCACCCGCGACCCCGAGGCGGCCCGGCTGCCGGAGGGCGTGCGGGCGGCCCGCACCGATGAGCTGCCCCTGGACGGTGCCACGGCGCTGTTCCTCAACCCCGCGGTGGTCTGGCAGGTCGGGTCCGGGAAGATCCTGGAGCGGGCCAAGGAGAGCGGGGTGCGGCGGATCGTGATGCTCTCCTCGTCCTCCGTCCTGGAGGACCTCGACCCCCAGGCGAACCCGATCGGCGCCCGCCACCGCGCGCTGGAGGCGGAGGTCGAGGCCACGGGGCTGGAGTGGACGTTCGTCCGCCCGGGCGCCTTCGCCGTGAACGCCATGCAGTGGGCGGACCAGATCAAGGCCGGGGACGTGGTGTACGGGCCGTACGCCGGGGCGCAGATGGCGCCCATCCACGAGGCCGACATGGGCGCCGTCTCCGCCCGCGCCCTGCTCGCCGACGACCTGGTCGGCAAGGCCCCCGAGCTGACCGGACCCGAGTCGCTGAGCTTCGCCGACCAGGTGCGCGTCATCGGTGAGGTCATCGGGCGACCGGTGCGGTACGAGGAGATCCCGCACGAGGCGGCCCGGGAGCGGATGTCGGGCGGGTTCGTCACGCCGGAGATCGCGGACTCGCTGCTGCGCGTCTTCGCAAAGTGCGTGGACCGGCCGCAGGCGATCTCGCCGGAGGTCGAGCGCATCACGGGGCGCCCCGGGCGGACGTTCGCCCAGTGGGTGGAGGACCACGTGGCCGCCTTCCGCTGAGGCGTGTTGGGTGACCGCGGTTGCGCCTGCGGCGGGCTGTTCCCCTGCCCGCCCCTTCCCGCAACCGGGGCTCCGCCCCGGGCTCCGCTCCTCAATCGCCGGAGGGGCTGAGATGAGCCGGTCCGGCGCTTGAGGACACGCCCGATGGGCGTCCGGGGTCAGGGGCGGAGGCCCATGGCTCGGGAAGGGGCGGATGGGGGAAGGCCCGCCGCAGGCGCGACCCCCGACCCCAGGGGCGGGTCCTGGGAGCCGTACGCCTGGACGGCGCGCGGAGGGTTCCGCGCCGGGCGCGGGCGGTGCGCTCGCCGGTGCCAGGGCCGCCTCAGGATGCGGTCCGCGTGCCGCGCTTGCCCGTCTGCTTCTTCGCGGTGGTCTTCTTGGCCGCGGTCTTCTTGGCCGCGGCCTTCTTCGTGCCCGTCTGCTTCTTCCCGGCGGCCTTCCCCGCGGGCTCCTCCTCCGCGGCCTTGGCGGTCTTCGTGGTCTTCGCCCCGCCTCTCTTCGCCGCCGTCTTCTTCTGGGCCGCGGGGGCCTTCTTCGCCGACGCGGCCTTCTTCGCCGGTGCCTTCTTACGGCCCCGCAGCTCGTGGACGGTCGCCTCCGTCCCCTC
>NZ_JAEEAP010000407.1 GCF_016103465.1 Streptomyces sabulosicollis | reverse complement strand
TCCCCGCCCCGCATCGCGATCAGATGGGTGGCGTAGCGGGCGGCGTGGTTCAGGTCATGCAGCACGGCGACGAGGGTGCGGCCCTGCTCCTCGTGGAGCTGGGCGCACAGGTCCAGCACATCGATCTGGTGCTGGATGTCCAAATAGGTCGTGGGCTCGTCGAGGAGCAGCAGCGGGGTCTGCTGGGCGATGGCCATCGCGATCCACACCCGCTGGCGCTGACCGCCGGACAATTCGTCGACATAGCGATCGGCGAGTTCCGCCACTCCGGTCGCCGCCATCGACTCGTCGACGATCCGCTCGTCCGTCTCCGACCACTGCCGCAGCAGCCCCTGGTGCGGATAGCGGCCGCGGGCCACCAGGTCGGCGACGGTGATCCCGTCCGGGGCGATCGAGGACTGGGGCAGCAGCCCGAGCGTGCGGGCGACCTTCTTGGCGGGCAGCGAGCCGATCGACTGCCCGTCCAGCAGCACCGATCCGGCCGCCGGCTTGAGCATCCGGGACAGGGCGCGCAGCAGGGTCGACTTCCCGCAGGCGTTCGGCCCGACGATGACCGTGAAGGAGTGGTCGGGGATGGTCACGGACAGCTCCTCGGCCACCGTGCGCCGGTCGTAGGCGAGGGTCAGCCCCTCCGCCACGAGCCGCTGCCGCTGGTCCGGGGTGCCACTCGTGCTGGAAGCCACGGTCTGCCGGGTGTCCTTGTCCATGTCGTCTTCCGTCCGGGTCGTGTCCACAGTCGTCATATCCGCCCCGCCCTGCGCTCGGTCACCAGCAGCCACAGCAGATAGGCGCCGCCCAGCATCCCGGTGAGCACCCCCACCGGCAGCTGATCCGCCCCGAAGGCGCGCTGGGAGGCCCAGTCGGCGGTGACCAGCAGCGCGGCGCCCATCCAGGCCGCGGGGAGCAGGTTCGGACCCGGCGAGCGGGTGAGCCTTCGGGCCAGCTGCGGGGCGACGAGCGCCACGAAGGCGACCGGCCCGGCGGCGGCCGTGGCGGACGCGACCAGCAGCACGGCCGCACCCATCAGCACCATCCGCGTCCGCTCCACCCGCACCCCGAGGGCGTACGCGCTGTCGTCGCCCATCTCCAGCATCCGCAGGTTCCGCGCCTGCCCGAGGACCACGGGCACGAGCACCGCGCAGGCGGCGAGCAGCGGCCAGACCTGGTCCCAGTCGCGCCCGTTCAGCGAGCCGGTCAGCCACATCACCGCACGGGCCGCGTCCTCCTGGTGCGCCTGGGTGAGCAGATAGCCGTTGACGGCGGTGAACGTCGCGGAGGTGCCGATGCCCACGAGGACCAGCCGATAGCCGTGGACGCCCTGCCGCCAGGCCAGCGCGTAGACGGCCAGCCCGGTCAGCACCCCGCCGAGGACGGCCCCGGTGGCGACCACGCCCGGGTCACCCTTGACCAGCACGATGGCCGTGAGCGCCCCGGCCGCCGCCCCCTGACCGAGGCCGATCACATCCGGACTGCCCAGCGGATTGCGGGAGATGGACTGGAAGAGCGCCCCGCCCAGCCCCAGGGCCGCGCCCACCAGCAGCCCCACCAGCACCCGCGGCAGCCGGAGTTCGTTGACGATGAAGTCCTGGGCCACGGTGCCGTTGCCGAGCAGCGTCCGCACCACATCGGCGGGGGCGATGGGGAAGTCGCCGGTGCCGATCAGCACGACGCTCATCACCAGCGCGACGGCGATCAGCAGCAGCCCCACGACCGCGCCGCGGACGTCCAGGCGCAGCGAGAGACCGGCGGTGCGCAGCGTGACCCCGCGCCTTCCGGACTGAGCGGTGCGCTTGCTCGCGTTCACAGTTGGGCCATCCTTCGGCGACGTACGAGGTAGATGAAGAGGGGCCCGCCGACGAAGGTGGTGACGACCCCGACCTGGAGCTCCGCGGGTCGGGTGACCAACCGCCCGATCACATCGGCGCCCAGCAGCAGAACCGGCGAGAGCACCGCGGCGTACGGCAGGATCCAGCGCATGTCCGGTCCGGTGAGCGCGCGGACCAGATGCGGCACGATCAGCCCGACGAAGGCGATCGGCCCGCAGGCGGCGGTCGCGGCCCCGCACAGCAGGGTGACCGCGATCATCGAGAGCGCCCGGGTGCGGTTGAGGTTGCTGCCGAGCGCGCGGGCCGTGTCGTCGCCGAGCGCCACGGCGTTCAGCGAGCGGCCCAGCAGAACCGCCAGCACGGCGCCGACCAGGAGGAACGGGGCCACCTGGCGGACCACCGTCATATTGGCGGAGGCGAGTGAACCGACCGTCCAGAAGCGCATCTTGTCGAGCGCCGCGGTGTCCAGCAGCTCCACGGCGTTGACGTACCCGTAGAGCGCCGCGTACACCGCCATCCCGGCGAGCGCGAGCCGCACCGGGGTGGCGCTGCGGCTGCCGCCGAGCGCGTAGACCAGCACGGACACGACGGCGGTGCCCAGGAACGCGAACCACACATAGCCGGTGAGGGAGGTGACGCCGAGGAAGCTGATGGCCGAGACGACGGCGGCGGACGCGCCCGCGTTCAGCCCCAGCAGCCCGGGGTCGGCGAGCGGGTTGCGGGTGAGGGCCTGGATGACCGCCCCCGCGAGGCCGAGGCCGACGCCGACGAGCAGCCCGAGGACGGTGCGCGGCAGCCGTACGTCACGGATCACCACATCGGTGTCGCTGCCGGTGTAGTGGAACAGCCCGTGCCACACCTGGTCCAGCGGAATCGGTTTGGCGCCGATCGCGATGGACGCCGCGGCGATCGCCAGCAGCACGCCCAGGGAGACGACCAGTCCGGTCACTCGGCGCGCGGTGCGCCGCCGGGGCGGCGCGCTCGCTGTCTCGGTCCCGGCCTTCGCCGGACTGACCAGGGTCACGCGGAACTCCACCTCACAGCACGGCCGATCAGAACTCAGGTTAAGTTAGGTTACCCTAAGTCCCGCTGGCCGCGTCCATACGGGTTCCCCGGAGCGCGAGTTCGCCGCACGCCCCCGCGTCGGCGCGGAGCCTCAGCCCCCTCGGCGTCGGCGCGGAGCCCCAGCCCCGTCGACACGAGAGCCCGCGCGCCGTCGGTACGAGAGTCCGCGCGCCGTCGACACGAGAGCCCCCGCGCCGTCGGCTCACAACCCCAGCCGCGCCAGAGCCTTCCCCGCGTCCGCGCCGCTCACACCGTCCCCCGCCTCGGACCACGCCGCCGCGCACAGCGCCCGCAGCCCGTCCAACGGCTCCTCGCCCCCGCCCTCCAGCACCAGCGCGCCGTTCTCGACCCGCGCGGCCCAGCCCCCGCACCGGAAGCCGCCCGACTCCCCGTCGTGCGCCACTTCCGGCTGCGGGGTGAGCAGCCCCCGCAAGTCGCGGTCCACATACGCCGGCCGGTGCCCGGGCTCGGCGGCCAGCAGCTGCGCGGGCGTGGTCACCCCGGTCAGCACCAGCAGCGAGTCCACCCCGCCCGCGTACGCGCCCTCGATATCGGTGTCCAGCCGGTCCCCGACCACCAGCGGCCGCCGGGCGCCGGTCCGCAGGATCGTCTCCCGGTGCATCGGCGGCAGCGGCTTCCCCGCGGCCTGCGGGGATGTGCCCGCCACGATGCGCACGACCTCCACCGCCGCGCCGTTGCCCGGCGCGATGCCCCGTCCGCTGGGAATCGTCAGATCCAGGTTGGAGGCGAACCACGGCACCCCGCGCGCCACCGCGTACCCCGCCTCCATCAGCCGTGCCCAGGGCATGTCCGGCCCGCCGTACCCCTGCGCCACCGCCGCCGGGTCGTCGTCGGCCGAGTCCACCGGCGTCAGACCGCGCTCGCGCAGCGCCACCCGCAGTCCCTCGCCGCCGATCACCAGCACCCGCGCCCCCTTCGGCAGCTGCTCGGAGATCAGCCGGGCCACCGCCTGCGCGGAGGTGATCACATCGTCGGGGGTGGCGGGCATCCCGAGCCGGGTCAGATGCTCGGCCACCGCCTCCGGCGTCCGCAGCGCGTTATTGGTCACATACGCCAGCCGCATCCCGGCGTCCCGCGCGGTGACCAGCGACTCCACGGCGTGGTCGATGGCCTCACCGCCCGCGTACACCACCCCGTCGAGGTCCAGCAGGGCCGTGTCGTACGCCTCGTTCAGCGACTGCCGGCTGGACTCGGGCCGGGTGCGGACGGGCTGGTTCATGGGGGCCACTCCTCGCAGGTCTGTGCGCTTCTCCCCCGATCATCGCGTATCGCCGCGCGGGGCATAACATTCACTGATGAGCATTCCAGGGCCTGGCGGACAAGGTCTGCAGCTCACCCCCTTCCGGGGGCTGCGCTATGTCGCTGAGCGGGTCGGCAGTCTGGCCGCCGTCACCTCACCGCCCTACGACGTGGTGGTCAGGCCCGAGGGCCTGCGCGAGCTCGAGACGGCGGACCCGTACAACATCGTCCGGCTGATCCTGCCGCAGGCCGGGACCCCGGAGGCCCGCCACCGCCAGGCCGCCGAGACGCTGCGCCGCTGGCAGGCCGACGGAGTGCTCGCCCCGGACCCCGAACCCGCGCTCTACGTCTACGAGCAGCGCGAGGGCCCGGCCCTCCAGCGCGGGCTGATCGGCGCGCTGCGGCTGAGCCCCCGCGAGGAGGGCATCGTCCTCCCCCACGAGGAGGTCATGCCGCATGTGGTCGAGGACCGGGCCGATCTGATGCGCGCCACCGCCGCCCATCTGGAGCCGCTGCTGCTCGCCTACCGCGGCAACGGGAACGGCAACGGACACGGCAGCGGGAACGGGAACGCGGGGACCTCAGGGAACGGAACCGGCGGGCAGGGGACCGGCGGGGCGGCGCGGGTGATCGAACGCACCATCCAGCGTGAGCCGTTGCTCTCCACGACCACCGAGGACGGCGTCGACCACCATCTGTGGCGGGTCACGGGCCCCGCCGACCTCGTGGAGGTCTCCACCGACCTCCGCCACCACCAGGCCCTCATCGCCGACGGCCACCACCGCTGGGCCACCTATCTGCGGCTGCGCGAGGAGCGACGGGAGCCCGGCCCCTGGGACTTCGGGCTCGTCCTGCTCGTCGACACCGCCCGCTATCCGCTGCGGGTCCGGGCCATCCACCGGCTGCTCCGGCGACTGCCCCCGGACCAGGCGCTCCCGGCGGCGCGGCGCGCCTTCCGGGTGCGGACGATCGACGGCCCGCTGCCGCACGCCCTGGAGACGCTCGCCGAGGCGGCCGGGGCGGCGCGCGCGGAGCCCGGTGAGCCGAACGCCTTCCTGCTGGCCGGGGACGGTCGCTTCCACCTCCTGGACCGGCCGGACCCGGAGCTGCTGGCCCGTACGGTCCCCGCCGGACGGCCGGAGGCATGGCGGACGCTGGACGCGACGGTGCTCCACCACACCCTGCTGGACCACCTGTGGAACGTCCCGGACACGCCCGAGCACATCGGCTACCTCCACGACCCGGCGGCGGCCGTCGAACAGGCGGAGCGGCTGGGCGGTACGGCGGTGCTGATGCACCCGGTGTGCGAGGACGTCGTGCACGAGTTGGCACGGCAGGGCATCGCGATGCCGCACAAGTCGACGTCCTTCGGCCCGAAACCGGCGACGGGGCTGGTGCTGCGGAGCCTGACGCTGGGCTGAGCCCCGGGAGGGCGGACATGCGAAGGGGGCGGGATCCCGGACCGGGATCCCGCCCCCTTCGCGTCTCATGGCATCAGCGCTCGTCGCCGTCGTCCTTCTCCGGCCCGGCTGCCCGGCCCTCGGAGGTCGCCTCGGCCACCGGCTCGACGTCCTCGGCGTCGTCGGCCTCGGGCTCGGGCTCGGCCATGTCCTCGTCGGACGGAAGCTCGTCGACCTCCGACTCCTCGGCGTTCGAGTCCTCGGCTTTCGACTCCTCGACCGGCTGGCGGGCGTCGTCGTCCGCCGCCGCCTCCTCCTCCGGGTCGAGGGCGTCCACGAACTCAACTCCGTCCAGCTCGGCGAGCCGGTCCGACGCGTCCGTGGTCCCGCCCTGATCCGCCTCGAGCGCCTTGGCGAACCACTCACGGGCCTCGTCCTCGCGGTCGACCGCCAGCAGCGCGTCGGCATACGCGTAGCGCAGCCGTGCGGTCCAGGGCTGGATGGAGTTCGAGGCCAGCTCCGGGCTCTGCAGAGTGACCACAGCGGCGTCGGCCTGGCCCATGTCGCGCCGGGCACCGGCGGCCACCATCCGCATCTCGACCTGACCGGCCCGGTCCAGCTTCTGCACCTCCGGCTCACCGGCCATGGCCAGCGCCCGCTCGGGACGGCCCATGCCACGCTCGCAGTCGGCCATCACCGGCCACAGCTCGGAGTTGCCGGTCATCCGGCGCGCGGCGCGGAACTCCGCCAGCGCCTCGGCGTACTTCCCGACGGCGTACGAGGCGAAGCCCGCGGCCTCGCGCACGGCGGCCACCCGGGAGGCGAGCCGCAGGGCGACCCGCGAGTACTGGTACGCCCGCTCGGGGTCGTCGTCCAGCAGCTTGGCCACCATGACGAGGTTCTTCGCGACGTCCTCGGCGAGGGTCTTCGGCAGGCTCATCAGCTCCTGCCGCACGCCCTTGTCGATCTCCTCGCCGGTGACGTCCTCGGGGATCGGCAACCGCTTGATCGGCTCACGGTCGCGGTCCCTGCCCCGCTCCTCGCGACGCCCGTAGCCGCCGGTGCGGTCGCGGTCGTCACGGCGCTGGAAACCGCCGCCACCGGAGCGCCGGTCGTCACGCCCCCGGCCCTGACCGTACGGACGACGCGGCCCGCGGTCGTCCCGACCACCCCGGAAGCCACCGTCCCGGTCATCGCGCCGCGGCCCACGCGCCCGGTCGTCACGCCGGTCGTCACGACGGTCGTCCCGACGATCGTCACGGCGCTCATCCCGGCGGTCGTCACGGCGGAAACCGCCACGGTCGTCGTCACGGCGGTACGAAGGACGGTCGTCACGGCGGAACCCACCGCGATCGTCGTCACGGCGGTACGAAGGACGGTCGTCACGGCGGAACCCACCGCGATCGTCGTCACGGCGGTACGAAGGACGATCGTCACGGCGGAACCCACCGCGGTCATCGTCACGACGGAATCCACGGTCGTCATCACGGCGGTACGACGGCCGCTCGTCACGCCGCTCGTAACCGCCACCACGGCCGCCACGGTCACGATCACGGTCATCACGGCGGAACCCACCACGGTCGTCACGGCGATCGTCACGCCGCTCATCCCGGCGGTCATCACGCCGGTAGCCGCCACGGTCATCGTCCCGGCGGAAGCCCGGCCGATCGTCACGGTCCCGACGGAAACCGCCCTGGCGGAAGCCACCGTCGCGGTCATCACGACGCGGTCCGCGCGACCGGTCGTCCCGACGATCGTCACGCCTGTCGTCCCGGCGGTCATCACGCCTGTCGTCCCGCCGCTCGTAACGCCCGGCGGGGCGGCCACCCCGGTCGTCGCGGCGCCCATAGCCGCCGGGGCGGCCTCCGCGCTCATCGTCCCGACGCGGCCCACGCGACCGGTCGTCCCTGCGATCATCCCGGCGCTCGTCCCGCCGGTCGTCGCGGCGGAAGCCACCACGGTCGTCATCACGGCGGAACCCGCCACGGTCATCGTCGCGGCGCGGCCCGCGCGGGCGCTCATCGCGGCGGTCGTCACGCCGGAACCCGCCACGACCGCCATCACGGCGCGGCCCGGAGCCGCGGAACTGCCGGTCGCCGGCGTCCCGGCGCCGCGGCTCGCGGCCCGACCCGTCGTCGGGAGAGTTGGTCGACATCGGCGTGACTCCTGTCTTTATGTACTGCAGCCATTCTCCCGCATCGGTCACACCGATGCGGGCCCAGCAAAAACAAAAGGACCCTTGGTCCCAGCATGCACGCTGGGACCAAGGGTCCTTCAAAGATTGTTCGGCGGCGTCCTACTCTCCCACAGGGTCCCCCCTGCAGTACCATCGGCGCTGAAAGGCTTAGCTTCCGGGTTCGGAATGTAACCGGGCGTTTCCCTAACGCAATGACCACCGAAACCCTATCGGGTTCTAGCGAACAAGCACACTCTTCAATTAAGTCAAGTGGAACTGATTCACCGGTGCGACTGTTCGCAACCCGGGAACCACACAGTGGACGCGAGCAACTGAGGACAAGCCCTCGGCCTATTAGTACCAGTCAACTCCACCGGTCACCCGGCTTCCATATCTGGCCTATCAACCCAGTCGTCTACTGGGAGCCTTAACCCATCAAGTGGGTGGGAGCCCTCATCT
>NZ_JAEEAP010000406.1 GCF_016103465.1 Streptomyces sabulosicollis | reverse complement strand
CACCCCCTGACCCACCACCGCCGGAGGCCCTCCGCTCCGGTGATGGAGCGAAGGACCTCCGCGGCGCGGGGCGCTGTCAGCCCAGGTGGGCGGGGAGCGGGGTGGCGCCTTCGGTGCCGGGCTCGCGTACCGGGCGCGGGGTGTTCATCAGCAGGGCCACCACCACCGCGGCGCCCACGAGGATCGAGGACGAGACGACGAAGGCGTGCGAGAACCCCTCGACCAGACCGGCCTTGGTGGTCGCCTTGGCGGTCTGCGGTGTCATCTGCCGGGCGTGCGAGGCCATGTAGTCGGAGGTCGCGCTGGTGGCGATGGTGTTGAGCATCGCCGTGCCGATCGAACCGCCGATCTGCTGGGCGGTGTTGACGGTGGCGGACGCGACGCCCGCGTCCGCCGCCCCCACGCCATGGGTCGCGTAGTTCATCGAGGGCGCCATCACCAGGCCCATACCGAAGCCGACCAGGAGTTCGGCGGGCAGCACCCCCGCCGCGTACGAGCTGTCGACGTCCAGGGGGACCAGCAGCGCGACACCGGTGGCCGCGATCAGCAGGCCGGGCGCCACCAGCAGCCGCGGCGGCACCTTGGGGATGAGGCGGGAGGCGACGCCGCCCGCGCCGATCAGCACCGCCCCGGTCATCGGCAGGAACGCCACACCGGTGAGCAGCGCCGAGTAGCCCTTGACGATCTGTATGTAGTACGTGAGGAAGAGGAACATCGCGAACATGCCGACCACCGAGAGGCCGACCGCCAGATAGGCGCTGCCACGGGTGCGGTCCGCCACCACCCGCGGCGGCAGCAGCGGCCGCGCCACGCTCCGCTCCACCATGACGAAGGCGAAGAGCAGCACCGCGCCCAGGCTCAGCAGCCCGGTCACCAGCCGGGAGTCCCAGCCCTCGGACTCGGCCTCGCTGCATCCGTAGACCACGGCCACCAGCCCGCAGACCGCCAGCACCACCCCGGGGATGTCGAAGCGGGCCCGGCCCTCGGCGCGGGTGTCGGTGGGCAGCACGGACCAGCTGATGGCCGCGACAACGGCGATCGGCACATTGACGTACAGGCACCAGCGCCAGTCGAGGTACTCGGTCAGCAGTCCGCCGACGACCAGCCCGATCGCGCCGCCGCCCGCCGCGATCGCGCCGAAGATGCCGAACGCCTTGGCGCGCTCACGGGGCTCGGTGAAGTTCACCGCGAGCAGCGACAGCGCCGAGGGGGCGAGCAGCGCGGCGAACCCGCCCTGGAGGGCGCGGGCCGCGAGCAGCACCTCGAAACCGGAGGCGGCGCCGCCGAGCGCGGAGGCCCCGGCGAACCCCAGCAGCCCGATGAGGAAGGTGCGCTTACGGCCGGTGTAGTCCGCGATCCGGCCACCGAGCAGCAGCAGACTGCCGAACGCCAGGGTGTAGGCGGTGATGACCCACTGCCGGTCCCCGTCGGAGATGCCGAGGTCCTTCTGGGCCGACGGCAGGGCGATGTTCACGATGGTGATGTCGAGGACGATCATCAGCTGGGCCAGGCCGATGAAGACGAGGGCGAGCCAGCGCCGGGGGTTGGCTTGCGGCGGCGCGTCTGAGGGCTGGGACATGACGATGCCTTTCTGGACTTGCGGAAGGCGAGCGGAGCGGGTGGTCAGGCGGAGTCGGCGTCGTGGGCGGAGTGGGTCTAGTGGGCCTCGTGGGGGTCGTGGGGGCCCCGGTCGTCGCGGGCCTGGTGAGCCTCGCGGGCGTCGTGGGCGCGGAAGTCGTGAGCCTCGCGGGCGTCGTGGGCGCGGAAGTCGTGAGCCTCGCGGGCGTCGTGGGCGCGGAGGTCGTGGGCCTCGCGGGCGTCGTCGATCACTCGCTCCCGGACGCGCCTGAACGCCTCCGCGTCGACGGCCGGACCGCCGAGCGGGGTGGTGGGGCGCGGGGAGCCGGTGGGGCGCAACCCGTCGACGTAGACATCCAGTTGGCGGTGGGCGAGGGCCTCATCGGGTGCGAACCGGCCGCCGCCGGGCAACGGCCGCGTCAGCCGGATGATCATCAGCGTGATGTCGCCGAAGACGACATCGCTCCGGACCAGCCCCTGGGCCTGGGCGCGCAGGAGCATCGCGTCGATCGGGTCGACGGCGTCACCGGGGACGCCGTCGAGGATCTCGTCCATGGTGAACCGGCCCAGTAGCGCGGGCATCACCGAGCCGAGCTTCAGATCGAGGGCGGCGTGCATGAACCGGCGCAGCGCGAGACCGGGATCGCCCTCCTCGGCCGCGGCCCGGCCCGCCGCCTCGACCAGCGCGGTGAGCACCTCGATGGCGACCCCTCGGTGCAGATCGGCACGGTGCGGAAACCGCCGGTAGAGGGTGGCGATGCCGACCCCGGCGCGCCGGGCTATCTCATCCAGCGGAGCGTCCGGCCCCTGATCGGCGAGGACCTCGCGGGCGGCGCGCAGGATCTGCTCCCGGTTGCGCCGCGCGTCGGCGCGCATGGGGTGCGATGGGACGTCGGCAAGGGCGTCGGCGTCGGTGTCCGCGGACATGGGGCTCTCCTGACAGCACGGCACATATCTACAGCTATGTGGAGAAATTTTCTCCACATAGCTGCGAGCGTAGCGAGCCCACGGCCATTATTCAACACGCGATGAAAAAGATCCGGAACCCCTCCGGCACGCCCTGCCGCCGGAGGTGGACAAACATCTGGGCCCGGCCCCCGCCGAAGCGGGGACCGGGCCCAGGTGGGTGAACTGCCTGCGCGGCTCAGACCAGATTGACCGAGCGGGCCGAGGTGGCGCCGATCTCCTCGGCGATCTCGGTGAGCACGGGCTGCGGAATGGTGTCGTCCACCGTGAGCGCCACCAGCGCGGCACCGCCCGCCGCGGCCCGCGAGACCTGCATCCCCGCGATGTTGATCCCCGCCTCGCCCAGGATGCGGCCGAGCGTGCCGACCACACCCGGACGGTCGGTGTAGCGGAGGAAGGCCATGTGGTCGGCGAGCGTCAGATCCACGTCGTACTCCCCCACCGCGACGATCTTCTGCTGGTGCTTGGGGCCGGCCAGCGTGCCGGAGATCGAGACCTCCTCGCCGTCCGACAGGGTGCCGCGCACGGTCACCACATTGCGGTGCTCGCTCGACTCCGAGCTCGTGGTGAGCCGCACCTCGACCCCGCGCTCCTGCGCGAACAGCGGCGCGTTCACATACGAGACGGTCTCGTCGACGATGTCCTCGAAGACGCCCTTGAGCGCCGACAGCTCCAGCACCTTGACGTCGTGCTGGGTGATCTCGCCATACACCTCGACATCGAGGCGGACCGCGACCTCGCCCGCCAGCGCGGTGAAGATGCGCCCCAGCTTCTCGGCCAGCGGCAGCCCGGGCCGCACGTCCTCGGCGATGACGCCGCCCTGGACGTTCACCGCGTCCGGGACCAGCTCGCCGGCCAGCGCCAGCCGCACCGAGCGGGCGACCGCGATGCCCGCCTTTTCCTGGGCCTCGCCGGTGGAGGCGCCCAGATGCGGGGTGACCACCACATTGTCGAACTCGAACAGCGGGGACTCGGTGCACGGCTCCTGGGAGAAGACGTCCAGCCCGGCCCCGGCCACCCGGCCCTCCTTGAGCGCGGCGGCCAGCGCCACCTCGTCCACGATCCCGCCGCGCGCGGCGTTCACGATCCGGACCTCCGGCTTGACCTTGTGCAGCGCCTCGTCACCGATCAGGCCGAGCGTCTCGGGGGTCTTGGGGAGGTGGACCGTGATGAAGTCGGAGACCTCGAGCAGCTCGTCCAGCGAGAGCAGCTTCACGCCCATCTGCGCGGCCCGCGCGGGCTGCACATACGGGTCGTACGCGACGACCTTCATGCCGAAGGCGGACATCCGCTGGGCCACCAGGACGCCGATGCGGCCGAGGCCGACGACGCCGAGGGTCTTCTCGCTCAGCTCCACACCGGTGTACTTGCTGCGCTTCCACTCGCCGTTCTTCAGCGCGGCATTGGCCTGCGGGATGTTCCGGGCCGTGGCCACCAGCAGACCGCAGGCGAGCTCGGCGGCGGTGACGATGTTGGACGTCGGCGCGTTGACGACCATGACGCCCGCCTTGGTGGCGGCCGAGACGTCCACATTGTCCAGCCCGACACCCGCGCGAGCGACCACCTTCAGCTTCTTCGCGGCGGCGATGGCCTCGGCGTCGACCTTGGTCGCGCTGCGGACGAGGATCGCGTCCACATCGGCGATGGCGGGAAGGAGCTCGGCTCGGTCCGCCCCGTTGCAGTTCCGGATCTCGAAGTCCGGGCCCAGGGCGTCGACCGTCGCCGGAGAGAGCTCTTCGGCGATGAGTACGACGGGTTTACCAGTGGAAGCAGTGCTCACGTGGTCTTCAGTCCTCACTAGTCCTCAGCGGACGGCCGTCCCGACGGCCGCTGGCGGTGAAGGGGTCAGCCGCGTGGAAGACGCACGACGCTGTGAGCCTGACGCGCTTGCTGTTGATGAGTGTAGTGGCGGTCGGGCCTTCGTCATGTGCCGTTGCGGCAGGATCACCCGCACGTGGTGGTGCGCGATGGACAAAGCGCGAACCGGGTGCGGCGGGGGCCCGGCGGACCCCCGCCGCACCCGGGGCACGGCCTCCGCGCCACCAGGCGCGGTTACGCCTCCTCGTCCACCCAGCTCATGAGCTTGCGCAGCTCCTTGCCGGTGGTCTCCAGCAGGTGGTTCTCGTCGGCCTTCTTCAGCTCGTTGTACTTCGGCAGGCCGGCGTTGTACTCCGCCATCCAGTTCTTGGCGAAGGTGCCGTCCTGGATCTCGCCGAGGATCTTCTTCATCTCGGCCTTGGTGGACTCGTTGATGATCCGCGGACCGGAGACGTAGTCGCCCCACTCGGCGGTCTCGGAGATCGACCAGCGCATCTTCTCCAGGCCGCCCTCGTACATCAGGTCCACGATCAGCTTGAGCTCGTGGAGGCACTCGAAGTACGCGATCTCCGGCTGGTAACCGGCCTCGACCAGGGTCTCGAACCCGGCCTTGACCAGCGCCGAGGTGCCACCGCACAGCACCGCCTGCTCACCGAAGAGGTCGGTCTCGGTCTCCTCGGTGAAGGTGGTCTTGATGACGCCGGCGCGGGTGCCGCCGATGCCCTTGGCGTAGGACAGGGCCAGCTCGAAGGCGTTCCCGGTGGCGTCCTGCTCGACGGCCGCGATGCACGGCACGCCGCGCCCCTCCTCGTACTGGCGGCGGACCAGGTGGCCCGGGCCCTTGGGGGCGACCATGCAGACGTCCACGCCCGCCGGGGGCTTGATGAAGTCGAAGCGGATGTTGAGACCGTGCCCGAAGAACAGCGCGTCGCCGTCCTTCAGGTTGTCCTTCACGGACTCCTCGTAGACCTTGGCCTGGATCGGGTCCGGGACCAGGATCATGATCACGTCGGCCTCGGCGGACGCCTCGGCCGGGGTGACCACGCGCAGGCCCTGCTCCTCGGCCTTGGCCTTGGACTTGGAGCCCTCGTGCAGGCCGACCCGGACGTCGACGCCCGAGTCGCGCAGCGACAGCGCGTGGGCGTGGCCCTGGCTGCCGTAGCCGAGGATTGCGACCTTGCGGCCCTGGATGATGGACAGGTCGGCGTCGTCGTCGTAGAACAGCTCGGCCACTTCGGGAATCTCCTAGCGTGTGGGTTGTGCTTCCCACCGTATGACGGGCGGGCGGGTGAAGGTTTCGGGGTCTCGCCATACGGTCCGGCGCACGGGGTGGAGCCGGACCGTGGTCCCGCTGGTCGGGCGGGCCCGGGGGTCAGGCGGACCGGTCGAGCGCGCGCAGGCTCCGGTCGGTGATGGAGCGGGCGCCGCGCCCTATGGCGATGGTGCCGGACTGGACCAGCTCCTTGATGCCGTACGGTTCCAGCATCCTGAGCATGGCCTCGAGCTTGTCGCTGCTGCCGGTGGCCTCGATGGTCACGGCCTCCGGGGAGACGTCCACGGTCTTGGCGCGGAACAGCTGGACGATCTCGACGATCTGGGAGCGGGTCTCGTTGTCGGCGCGGACCTTGACCAGGACGAGCTCCCGCTGGATCGCCTGGCCGTCCTCCAGCTCGACGATCTTCAACACGTTGACCAGCTTGTTGAGCTGCTTGGTGACCTGCTCCAGCGGCAGCTCCTCGACATTGACCACGATGGTGATCCGGGAGATGTCGGGGTGCTCGGTGACGCCGACGGCCAGCGAGTCGATGTTGAAGCCGCGGCGGGAGAACAGGGCGGCGATCCGGGCCAGGATGCCGGGGGTGTTCTCCACCAGGACGGAGAGCGTGTGCTTGGACATGGGCTCGGTCTCTTCTCTCTCTCGTTCCTGGCCTCAGTCGTCCGCGCCGTCGCCGAAGTCCGGACGGGTGTCGCGCGCCGCCAGGATCTCGTCGTTGGAGGTGCCGGCCGCGACCATCGGCCAGACCATGGCGTCCTCGTGGACGATGAAGTCCACGACCACCGGACGGTCATTGATCGCGTTGGCCTTCTCGATCACGGCGTCGAGGTCGGCCGGGTCCTCGCAGCGCAGCCCGACGCAGCCCATGGCCTCGGAGAGCTTCACGAAGTCGGGGACGCGGGTGCCCAGGTTCGCTTGCGCGGGGGCGTCGGGGCCGGAGTGCAGGACCGTGTTGGAGTAGCGCTGGTTGTAGAAGAGGGTCTGCCACTGGCGGACCATGCCCAGCGCGCCGTTGTTGATGATCGCGACCTTGATCGGGATGTTGTTCAGCGCGCAGGTGACCAGCTCCTGGTTGGTCATCTGGAAGCAGCCGTCACCGTCGATCGCCCAGACCGTACGGCCGTCGGCGCCGGCCTTGGCGCCCATGGCGGCCGGGACGGCGTAGCCCATCGTTCCGGCGCCGCCCGAGTTCAGCCAGGTGGCGGGGGTGTCGTAGTCGATGAAGTGGGCGGCCCACATCTGGTGCTGGCCGACGCCCGCGGCGAAGATCGTGCCCTCCGGGGCCAGCTGCCCGATCCGCTGGATGACCTGCTGCGGGGAGAGGCTGCCGTCGGCGGGCTGGTCGTAGCCGAGCGGGTAGGTCTCCCGCCACCGGTTCAGGTCCTCCCACCAGCCGGTGTAGTCACCGGCGCGGCCCGCGTCGTGCTCGGCCTGGACGGCGACGACGAGGTCCGCGATGACCTCGCGGGCGTCCCCGACGATGGGCACGTCGGCGGCGCGGTTCTTGCCGATCTCCGCCGGGTCGATGTCCGCGTGGACGATCTTGGCAAACGGGGCGAACGAGTCCAGCTTGCCGGTGACGCGGTCGTCGAAACGGGCGCCGAGCGCCACGATCAGATCGGCCTTCTGCAGGGCGGTCACGGCGGCGACGGTGCCGTGCATGCCCGGCATGCCCAGGTGGAGGTGGTGGCTGTCGGGGAAGGCGCCCAGCGCCATCAGGGTGGTGGTGACCGGCGCGCCGGTCAGCTCGGCCAGCACCTTCAGCTCGGCGGTGGCCTGAGCCTTGATCACGCCGCCGCCGACGTACAGCACCGGGCGCTCGGCCTGGGTGATCAGGCGGGCGGCCTCGCGGATCTGCTTGGCGTGCGGCTTGGTGACCGGGCGGTAGCCGGGCAGGTCGGTCTGCGGCGGCCAGGAGAAGGTGGTCTGCGCCTGCAGCGCGTCCTTGGCGATGTCGACCAGGACCGGGCCGGGGCGGCCGGTGGAGGCGATGTGGAACGCCTCGGCGATCGTGCGCGGGATGTCCTCGGCCTTGGTGACCAGGAAGTTGTGCTTGGTGATCGGCATGGTGATGCCGCAGATGTCCGCCTCCTGGAAGGCATCCGTACCGATGGCCTTGGAGGCCACCTGGCCGGTGATCGCGACGATCGGGACCGAGTCCATATGGGCGTCGGCGATGGGGGTGACCAGGTTGGTGGCGCCGGGGCCCGAGGTGGCCATGCAGACGCCGACCTTGCCGGTGGCCTGGGCGTAGCCGGTGGCGGCGTGGCCCGCGCCCTGCTCATGGCGGACGAGCACGTGCCGGACCTTCGAGGAGTCCATCATCGGGTCGTAGGCGGGGAGGATCGCGCCACCGGGAATGCCGAAGACGGTGTCGGCACCCACTTCCTCGAGGGAGCGGATGAGGGACTGCGCGCCCGTGACGTGCTCGACGGGGGCGGACTGCGGTCCGCCGCTACGGGGCCGAGGCTGGGGATGATGGGACCCGGGGGCCTGCTCGGTCATCGGCATTCTCTTCTCGAAGATGAGGTTCGGTGCGGGAGGGAGGGGGC
>NZ_JAEEAP010000405.1 GCF_016103465.1 Streptomyces sabulosicollis | reverse complement strand
GGCGAGTCAGGTGCGGTCACCCTTGCAACGTAACTTACGCCTGCTCGGGGGCGGTGCCGGAGGTGCGCAGCCATGCCTCCTTGGCCAGGACGGCGGTGCCCTGGGTGTTGTCCCACTTTCCGTAGCGGGGGTTCACCCGGATGTCGAGCGCCTTGGAGGTCTGGGTGAACACCTCGTTGACCTTGGAGGTGCCCAGCTTGCGCAGCAGGGCGTTGCGCGTGAGGTCCATCCGGACCGCCTCGTCGATCCCGCCGGGCGCGATGCCCTGCTGGAGGTACAGGGCGCGCAGGGCGGTGGCCCCGCCGCTCTGCTTCTCGGCGGCGGAGCGGGCGCGCTGGACCTCGCGGCGGCTGGGGCTGATCCCGTTGTCCTTACCGGCCCGCTCGATCACCCGGAACTGGATCATCCGGATCAGTGTGTCCTGACTCAGCCGACCGCTGCCCGCGACCATCTGAGCCGCCCTCGGGTCATTGCTCTGAGCCTGCCGGACGGCCTTGACCTGCGCCTGGAGCTGGGACACGGTGATCCGGCCACCGTCCAGGACCGCCGCGGCACCGGGCCGCGGGGCATCGCCGCACGCGGTGATCAGCGGCGCGGAGAGCAACAGCGCTGACGCGGCGGAGACGGAGAGCGCAGTACGGCGGCGGATCATTGAGCCTCCCGGCAGAGATCGTGCGGCGCGACAAACGATCTGGCGTTGATCGATGGTATGGAGTCGGCGCGGCCTAGGCCACTGCTTGGACAACGATTCACCACGGTCTTGGTCAGCCTCCGGCCCCCGGTCCGCCGCCGGTCGCCCGGAGCCGGTGGCCGCCACCGGCCTCCACGCGCTAACGGCCGCCGGAGCGCGCGGGCAGCTCCGTGGCGGGGCAGCCGCCCAACACCCGCCGCATCGCGGTCTTCTCGGCCCCGGTCACCCACAGCCCGTACGCCTTCTTCACCGCCACCTGGTGGGCCACGTAGTCACAGCGGTACGCCTTGTTGGGCGGCAGCCAGGTCGCCGCGTCGCCATCGCCCTTACGGCGGTTGGCGGAGGCGTCCACGGCGATCAGGTTGAGCGGATCGTTGGCGAACGCCAGGCGCTTGTCCCGGTCCCACTTCTGGGCGCCCTTCTGCCAGGCGTCCGACAGCGCGACCACATGGTCGATGTCCACCTTGCTGTGCCCCCGGACGAACCGGACGTCCCGGCCGGTGTACGGATCGTCGGTGAGCGTGCCCGAGGCGACCAGACAGTGGCCGTCGCGGAACGTCACGTCCTTGAGATCCCGCTTGAGGATGTCATCGCGGGTCCCGCAGCCGTTGTCGTCGGTGTCCACCCACGAGCTGCCGAACTCGCTCCGCTCGTAACCCGTCTTCGGCGCACGGCCCTTGACTGTGAGCGAGGACACAGCCGCCAGGGCCGATCCGGACGCCGCGGGCCGGCTCGGGCCGCCCCCGCCCTCGTCAGCGCCCTCGCCGTCCTGGTCACCGGCCTTGCAGCCGCCGACCGCCAGCAGCGCGGCCAGCACCGCCGCCGAACTTCGCATCGGTATGCGAAACCGTCCCTGCAACCTTCCCGCCCCCTTCGCGTATCTTTTCGCACAGACCGCCCACACGATAAGGACCCTGGATGGACACGGCCGCAACCGCTCCGCCCGGCACCGGCGCCGAGGGGGCGACCGCCGTCATCAGGGGGCGTACCCGGCTCCTCGCGAGGGCAGGCGTACTGCGGCATCCGCGGGCCGATCCGTACTGGCTGGCCCTCGCCCTCTTCGCCGCCTTCACCGCGCTGTCGGTCTGCCGTTACCGCCGCATGGCCACGATGTCCTGGGACCTGGGCATCTTCGAGCAGGCGATACGGGCGTACGCGCACTTCCAGGCCCCCATAGCCGATCTCAAGGGCCCCGGCGCCAATATCCTCGGTGACCACTTCAGCCCCATAACGGCCCTGCTCGGCCCGGTCTACCGGCTCTTCCCCGGCCCGGTCACCCTGCTGGTCGCGCAGGCGGCGCTGTTCGCCGTCTCCGCCGTCCCCGTCACCCGCGTCGCCGCCCGGCTGCTGGGGCGCGGCCGGGGGCTCGCGATCGGCATCGCCTACGGGGTGTCCTGGGGCATCCAGCGCGCCGTGGACTTCGACTTCCACGAGATCTGCTTCGCTGTTCCGCTCATCGCCTTCTCCCTCGAGGCGGTGATCCAAAGGCGCTGGTACCCGGCGCTGCTGTGGGCCGCGCCACTGGTGTTCGTCAAGGAGGACATGGGCGCCACGGTGGCCGCGATCGGCGCGGTCGTCTGGCTCCGCGCCCGGCGCGACCCGGAGCGCGGCCCCCGCGCCGTCCCGCTCGCCGTCGCGCTGATGGGCTTCGGCGTCGCGGTCTCGGCGCTCGCGCTCGGCGTCGTCATCCCCGGCTTCAACGGCGCGGGCTCCTACGACTATTGGGACAAGGTGGGCGGCGGCGGTGAGCAGACCGGCACGATCCCCTTCGGCACCGCGCTGCGCACCCTGCTGTGGATCCTGCTGCCGACCACCGGGCTGCTGGCGCTGCGCTCCCCGCTGCTGCTCGCCGCCGTGCCCACCCTCGGCTGGCGCTTCCTCTCCCACGACGACCACTACTGGGGCACGGACTGGCACTACAGCGCGGTGCTGATGCCGGTCGTCCTGCTGGCCCTCGTGGACGCCCTGGACCGGGTCCGCGCCACCCAGCGGCCGTGGCTGGCCTCGTACGCCCGTCAACTGCCCGCCGCCGTGTGCGGGGCCGCCCTGGCGCTGTCGTCCGCCATGCCGCTGTACGGCCTCACCCAGGGCGCCACGTACGAGAAGTCGCCGCAGACCCGGGCCGTGGAGCGGCTGCTGGACCGGATCCCGGACGGGGCGACGGTGGAGGCCAACGTCGGGCCGATAAGCCGCCTCACCAGCCGCTGCCGGGTGCTGTGGGTCGGCGCCACCCAGGGCATACGGCCGGACTACATAGCCCTGCAGGAGCCGCCCGAGCGCACCGAGCGGCAAGTGCTCGAGTACGCCGGGCAGCTGCACCCGGGCAGCTCGTACACGCCCGTCGGCTCCACGTCCGGCTACTTCGTCCTCAAGCGGGGCTGAACGGGGTCTCGTGCCGGCTCAGCCCGTGGGCTTCGGGGCGATCAGGGCGAACGGCGCCCCCTGCGGGTCCTTCACCAGGGACATCCGGCCCGCGATCATCTCGTACGGCGGGCGGAGGACCGTGCCGCCCTCGGCGGACACCTTGGCCGAGGAGCGGTCGGTGTCCTCGACGGCGAAGTAGACCAGCCAGTGCGGGGGCACCTCCGGCGGCATCCCCTCCCGCAGCGGCTGGAGGCCGCCGACCGTACGGCCGTCGACGGAGAGCGCGAAATAGCCCTCGGCCCCCTCGCCCTCCATGGGCGTCGACTCCACGCCCAGCGCCTCCGCGTAGAAGGCCGAAGCCGCCTCCCGGTCGGTGGTGTTGAGCTCGTTCCAGATCAGCGTGTTCGGCTCGTTCACGAGGCCCGCGCCGGTGAAGCCGAGCGGCTGCCAGACGCCGAAGACGGCCCCCAGCGGGTCGGCCGCCACCAGCATCCGCCCGAGGTCCATCACGTCCATGACCGGCATCAGCACGGTGCCCCCGGCCCGGCTGATGGACTCGGAGGTGGCCTGGGCGTCGGCGGAGCAGAAGTAGGTGGTCCAGACGGTCGGCGGCGGGGCCTCCTCGCCCATCGACTGCGCGGACATCACCCCCGCGACGGGCTTGCCCCTCAGGGACCAGGTCGCATAGCCCCCGGTCTCCGGAGGACCGACCTCTCCCTCCCAGCCGAACAGTCCGGAGTAGAAGTCCAGGGCGGCCCGCTGGTCGGGGACCATCAGATCGATCCAGCAGGGCGTTCCGGGCTGATAGGACGTGACTTCGGGCATGGGGCCGCCTCCGTGTCGCCACTTCCGGCCGGGCGCGGCCGGTACGGGATGCCCCCATGGCCCATTCTCCTCCGGGCCGGGCGTCACGCCACTCGACGGGACCGCCACGGCCCGCACCGGTTCGTGGGCGGCGGGCACACGGCTGCGGGTGCCGCGCACACGGCTGTGGGGGCCGCGCACACGGCTGCAGGGGCGGGCACACGACGTGGGGCACGCACACGGCTGCGGGGACGTGCACACGGCTTCCCGGCCGCGGCAAACGGCCGGGCGGCGGCCGGCCCGAAGGCCGGCCGCCGCCCGGCGGTGGTGAGGAGACGGGGCGTCAGGCGCTGCCGACGGCGCTTCCGGCCACCCACTGGCTCCAGTCCATGTTCCATCCGTTGAGGCCGTTGTCCGGCTGGATGGTCTTGTCCTTGGAGTTCTTCACGATGACGATGTCACCGACCTGGGAGTTGTTGTAGAACCAGGCGCCGTCCGTGTTGGGGTCGCCCGCGCCCTTGGTGTCCGACAGACCGACACAGCCGTGGCTGGTGTTGACGTTGCCGAAGATGGACTTGGCGCCCCAGTAGTTGCCGTGGATGAAGGTGCCCGAGGTGGACAGCCGCATCGCGTGGGGCACGTCCTTGATGTCGTACTCGCCCTTGCCGTCGTCGTCCGTGAAGCCGACCGTCGCACCGTTCATCCGGGTCTCCTTGAACTTCTCGGAGATCACCATCTGACCGTTGTACGTCGTGTTCTCGGGGCTGCCGGCCGAGATCTTGATGGTCTTGAGCAGCTTGCCGTCGCGGACGACCTTCATCTCCTTGGACTCGGCGTCCACCGTGGAGACCTGGGAGTGGCCGATCTTGAAGTTGACGGTCTTGTCCTGGACGCCCTTGACGCCGGGCGACGCCTCGACGCCGTCCAGGTCCAGCTTCAGGGAGACGGTCGAGCCCGCCTTCCAGTAGTCCTTCGGGCGCAGGTCGAGCCGGTTGCCGCCGAACCAGTGGCCGACCACCTGCTGGCCGCTGCTGGAGGTGACCTTGATGTGGGACTCGACGTCCTTCTTGTTGGTCACCGCCTTGTCGAAACGGATGGACACCGGCATGCCCACGCCGACCGTGGAGCCGTCCTCCGGCGTGAAGTTGCCGATGAAGCTGTTGGCGGGCGAGACGGTGGTGAAGGACGAGTTCTCGGTCGCCTTACGGCCCTTGGAGTCCTCGGCGGACGCCCTGATCTTGTACTGGGTGGCCCGCTCCAGCTGTCCGCTCGGCTTCCAGGACGTCTTGTCGGGCGATATGGTCCCGGCCACGGTGTTGCCGGTCGCGGCGGACGTCATCGTGACGGAGGTGAGCTTGCCACCACTCACCGTGACCTTGGTGTCACTGTTGATGCCCGCGTTCGTCGCACCGGCCTTCGGCGTGATCTTGATGTGGGCGTCCGACGCGTCCTTGGCCGCCGCCTCGTCGACCTGCGACTGCGACTTGTGCCCGTCGTTCTTGGCGTCGTCGTCGCCGCCATCCCCGCCGCACGCGGCGAGAGTGAGTACGCCGCCGAGCACGGCGGCCACGGCCACCAGCCCCTTACGGCGCTTGCCGTCCGTCATCACACGCTTCTCCATTTGACCTGGATCTTGATCTGGACCCCAGAAACCCCGGACCTGCCTGACAAGAACGCCCGTACCTTTTGGCCGGTTCCACGCACAGTAAAACTGTGCGCAAGGCCACTTAGCAAAGGCACCAGCCAAGCCTAAGACCCGTCGGCGCCCGGACCCGCACGGCTCAGCCGTCTTCGTCGCCCGGAACGCGGCCCTCCGGGCCCAACCGCGGCCCTCCGGGCTCAATCGCGGCTCACCGGGCTCAATCGTCCTCGTCCAGGTCCGGGAAGGCACCGGACCACTCGGCGGCGCGAGGGTCGTAGTCGACGTGCTCACTGCTCCAGGACGCCTGGGCCAGTTCGACCCCCGGCACCTCCTCCACCAGTTCGAACGGCTCGACCAGATAGGCCAGCGCCTCTGCCTCGTCCGACTCCACCATGCGGCGTGCGTGGCCCCGCTCCTCCGCGGCCATGGACTCATCGCCGTCGATCCGCTCGTACGTCGCGCGCCGCAGCCGGTCCGCATCGGTGATCTCCACTACGAGCTCCACACGAAGCCGGACAAAGTGGGATGTCTCGGTACTCGTCATGCGACGGAGGTTAGGGGTCCGACCCGTCTCGCTTCCGCACGACCCGCACTTGTCACTACGATCGGCGCACGGGGTCAATTTGCCGCAGCCTCAAGGAGGATGCCGTTGTCCGCACGCCGACCGCTGCTGACCGCCGCCGCTGCCGGTTCGCTGCTGTGCGCCCTGTGGTTCGTCCCGTCCGCCAACGCCACGGTGGAGGACCCCGGATCGTCATCGGCGTCCTCGCGGACCTCCGAAGGCTCGCCCGGGTCCGGGCCCAGGACCGAGGCCGTGCCCGACGGGGATCTGGCCGACACCGGCAGTGTGGACGTCACCCCGTACCTCTTCGGCGGCACGGCCTTCCTGGGGCTGGGCGTGGCGATGGTGACCGCCTCCGTGCGGCGCACCCGCCCGGAGGCGTACTAGCCCCCTCGCCCCTCGCTCAGCTGAGGGGGCCCGTCACCGACTCCACGGCCTCGATCAGCTCTCCGGATCGTACGAACGCGTCCGCCGCCGCCAAATCGGGCGCCAGATAGCGGTCCTCGCCCGGCCCCTCGACGCCCGCCCGGCGCACCGCCGCCAGCACCGCCCGGCTCGCGGGCGCCGGCTCCAGACCCTTCCGCAGCTCGATGCCCCGGGTGGCCGCGACCAGCTCGACGGCCAGCACGCGAGCCAGGCCGTCCACCGCCGTGCGCAGCTTGCGCGCCGCCGACCAGCCCATCGAGACATGGTCCTCCTGCATGGCGGAGGACGGGATGGAGTCGACGGAGGCGGGCACCGCGAGCCGCTTCATCTCGCTCACCAGGGCGGCCTGGGTGTACTGAGCGATCATCAGCCCCGAGTCCACGCCCGGGTCGCCGGCCAGGAAGGGCGGCAGGCCATGGGAACGGTTCTTGTCCAGCAGCCGGTCGGTGCGGCGCTCGGCGATCGAGGCGAGGTCGGCGGCCGCGACGGCCAGGAAGTCCAGGACGTACGCGACGGGCGCGCCGTGGAAGTTGCCGTTGGACTCCACCCGCCCGTCCGGCAGCACCACGGGGTTGTCCACGGCGGAGGCCAGCTCGCGGTCGGCGACCAGCCGTGCGTGCGCGAGGGTGTCCCGGCCGGCGCCCGCGACCTGCGGGGCACAGCGGATCGAGTACGCGTCCTGGACGCGCGGCGCCTCGTCCTGGTGGTGCCCGGTGAGCCCCGAACCCGCCAGCACCCGCAGCATGTTGGCGGCACTGGCGGCCTGCCCCGGGTGGGGGCGGATGGCGTGCAGCTCGGGCGCGAGGACGCGGTCCGTGCCGAGCAGCGCCTCCAGCGACAGGGCGGCGGTCACATCGGCGACGGTGAACAGCCGGGCGAGGTCGGCGCAGGCCATGATCAGCATGCCGAGCATTCCGTCCGTGCCGTTGAGCAGCGCGAGCCCCTCCTTCTCGCGGAGCTCGACCGGCGCGATGCCGTGCTCGGCCAGCAGCTCGGCGGCGGGCCGCACCGTTCCGTCCGGGCCCTCGGCCTCACCCTCGCCCATGAGCGCCAGCGCGCAGTGGGACAGCGGCGCGAGGTCGCCGGAGCAGCCCAGCGAGCCGTATTCGTGCACGACGGGGGTGATCCCCGCGTTGAGGAGCGCGGCCATCGTCTCGACCACGACGGGCCGGACACCGGTACGGCCGGACGCGAGCGTCTTCAGCCGCAGGAACATCAGCGCCCGCACCACCTCACGCTCGACCGGCGCACCCATACCGGCGGCGTGCGAGCGCACGATGTTGCGCTGGAGCTGGGCGCGCAGCTCGGGGCTGATGTGGCGCACGGCCAGCGCGCCGAATCCGGTGGAGACGCCGTAGACGGGCTCGGGCTTGGCCGCGAGGTCGTCGATCACCTGCCGCGCCGCGGAGACGGCGCCGAGCGCCGCCTCGGAGATCTCGATCCGCGCGGCGCCGCGGGCTACGGCGATGACATCGTCGGCGGTCGTTCCGGACGTCCCCACCACCACAGTGTGCATATCCATATTCAGGAACCCTAGAGAGTGAATCCACACCTGTCACCCCACCAGCATTCCCCACGGAGCGCCCAGGGGCGCAGCCCCGCTGGGGCACGGGGCGGAGCCCCCGGTTCGGGGCTCGGGGCGGAGCCCCGCTGGGGCGGAACGGTCGGTGGGGGGTTAGCGGCGGCCTCGGAAGCGGCGGCGTTCCGGGGGG
>NZ_JAEEAP010000404.1 GCF_016103465.1 Streptomyces sabulosicollis | reverse complement strand
GGGGGCGGGCACGGCGGCCGGGAGGGCGATCCGCGTGAGGTCGCGCGCCGTGGCCATCTGCGGGTCCTGCGGTCGCCCGAGCCCTGATCGTTCGCTCCGGCGATGTCCGGCCGGGGCCTGGCCTGGAGCCCGCGCGCGGCGGCCGCGCATCGTCAGGTGCAGGGAAGGGGCGAGGAGGGGAGAACGGCCCGCCGCAGCGTCACGACCTCCGCGCCTGCCCTGACCCGCTTTCTCCGTGATCTTCCCGCGATCCGTTGCGCTTCCCGGGATCACTTGCCGACGGAGCATTGACTGTGACTTGGCGCGGACACGACCATGCGTGCACCCCAGGGTCCTCCGTTTCCGCATCACGGATGTGACCTTCCAGGGATGGCCCATGCCGGGAGGCCCGTGTGTTCGTGCAGCAGTTGGACCCCGTCGCCGATTCGCTCTCCCTGTCCGCCCTTGTCGCCGCCCTTCCCCTCATCACCGTCCTCGTCCTGCTCGGCGGGGTGCGGATGCGCGCCCACTACGCGGGCCCCATAGGGCTCGCCGTCGCCGCCCTCGTCGCCTGGCTCCCGTACGGGATGCCCGTCGGACAGACCCTCTCCAGCGCCGCCCAGGGGGCGCTCTTCGGCCTCTTCCCCATCCTGTGGATCGTCGTCAACGCCCTGTGGGTGTACCGGATGACCGTCCGCACCGACCACTTCGACGTGCTGCGCCGCTCCTTCGGCCGGCTCTCGGACGACCCCCGCGTCCAGGCCCTCGTCATCGCCTTCTGCTTCGGTGCGCTCCTGGAGGCGCTCGCCGGGTTCGGCGCACCGGTGGCGATCTGCTCGGTCATGCTCGTGGCGCTCGGCTTCGACCCGGTGCGCGCCGCCGTCGTCGCGCTCGTCGCCAACACCGCGCCGGTCGCCTTCGGCGCCATGGCCACCCCGGTGGTGACGCTCGCTCAGGTCACCGGGCTGCCCCTGGACTCCGTGGCCTCCGTCGTGGGCCGGCAGACCCCGCTGCTCGCCCTCGTCGTCCCGCTGCTGCTGGTCGCGCTCGTCGACGGCCGGCGCGGGCTGCGGGAGACCTGGGTGCCCGCGCTCGCCTGTGGGGTCGCCTTCGCCATCGCCCAGTTCACCGTCTCCAACTACCTCTCCGTCCAGCTCGCCGACATCGCGGCGGCGCTGGTCGGCGCGGCGGTGCTGGTGGCCGTGCCCGCCGCCCGCCGCCCCGCCGAGGAGCCGGTGCGCGCCGCCGTGCTCACGGGCGTACGGAGTGACGACCTGGACCGCGAGGACCCGCGCCCGGAGGTGCTGCGCGCCTACGCCCCGTACGCGCTCATCGTCGCGATCTTCTCCATCGCCCAGATCGGCCCGGTCAAGGACCTCCTGGCCAAGGCCACCCGCACCTTCGACTGGCCCTTCCTGGACGTCGCCGACCCGGACGGAAAGGCGGTGGGCGCCAACGTCTTCTCAATGCCGCTGATCGCCACCGGCGGCACCCTGGTGCTGGTGGCCGGGGTGGCCACCGCCGCCGTGCTGAAGGTGACCGCGGGCGACGCCCTGCGGGAGTGGGCGGCCACGGTGCGCGAACTGCGTCATGCGATCCTTACGGTCACCTCGGTGCTCGCGCTCGCCTATGTCATGAATCTCTCCGGACAGGCCGCCACCATCGGTCACTTCGTCGCGGCCGCCGGGGCCGGGCTGGCCTTCCTCTCCCCGGTGCTCGGCTGGTTCGGCGTCGCCGTCTCCGGCTCGGACACCTCCGCGAACGCCCTCTTCGGCGCCCTCCAGGTGACCGCCGCGCGTGAATCCGGGCTCTCCCCGGATCTGCTCGCCGCGGCCAACAGCTCGGGCGGGGTGCTCGGCAAGATGATCTCCCCGCAGAACCTCACCATCGCGTGCGCGGCGGTCGGGCTGAAGGGGCGTGAGGGCGATCTGCTCCGTAAGGTGCTGCCGTGGAGCCTCGCTCTGCTGCTGGTGATGTGCCTGATCGTCGTCGCGCAGTCGTCGTTCCTGCTGAGCTGGATGCTGCCGTGACCCGGCCGGGGACGTCCATGACCGGGACCCGAGATGGCCGGGAGCACGCCGCGCGACGGGGCTCACAGTTCCGGCCCAGGTCCTGCGGGTAGGTTTTGAGGTCCGCAAGGGACGTACGCGGAGACGTCCGTAGAGACATCTCCACCAGGACCTCCAGAAGGGGTTGGCTGTGCCCGACTTGTCGCAGATCGTGAAGGCGTACGACGTGCGCGGTGTGGTCCCGGACCAGTGGGACGAGTCGCTCGCCGAACTCTTCGGCGCCGCCTTCGCCCGGGTGACCGACGCGGACGCGATCGTCGTCGGCCATGACATGCGCCCCTCCTCGCCCGGTCTGGCGCGGGCCTTCGCGCGCGGCGCCGCCTCGCTCGGGGTGGATGTGACCGAGATCGGACTGTGCTCGACCGATCAGCTCTACTTCGCGAGCGGGTATCTCGATCTGCCCGGCGCGATGTTCACCGCCAGCCACAACCCCGCGCGCTACAACGGCATCAAGATGTGCCGCGCGGGCGCCGCCCCCATCGGCCAGGACAGCGGGCTCGCCGAGATCCGTGCCCTGGTCGAGGGCTGGGCGGACAGCGGCGCCCCCGAGCCCGCAGCCGAGGCCGGCACCATCACCCAGCGGGACGTCCTCGCCGACTACGCCGTCCATCTGCGCTCGCTGGTGGACCTGACCGCCATCCGGCCGCTGAAGGTCGTCGTGGACGCGGGCAACGGCATGGGCGGCCACACCGTCCCGACCGTCTTCGAGGGGCTCCCGCTCGAGCTCGACGCCCTCTACTTCGAGCTGGACGGCACCTTCCCCAACCACGAGGCCAACCCGCTCGACCCCAAGAACATCGTCGATCTCCAGGCCCGGGTCCGGGAGACCGGCGCCGACATCGGGCTCGCCTTCGACGGCGACGCCGACCGCTGCTTCGTCGTGGACGGGCGCGGCGAGCCGGTGTCCCCCTCCGCCATCACCGCCCTGGTCGCCGCCCGCGAGCTGGCCAAGCACCCGGGCGGGACGGTCATCCACAACTGCATCACCTCCTGGTCGGTCCCCGAGGTCGTCAAGGAGAACGGCGGCACCCCCGTCCGCACCCGCGTGGGGCACTCCTTCATCAAGGCCGAGATGGCCCGCACCGGCGCGATCTTCGGCGGTGAGCACTCCGCGCACTACTACTTCCGCGACTTCTGGAACGCCGACACCGGCATGCTGGCCGCCCTGCACGTCCTGGCCGCGCTCGGCGGCCAGAAGGGCCCCCTGTCGGAGCTGGTCGCGCAGTACGACCGGTACGCGGCCTCCGGCGAGATCAACAGCACCGTCGACGACCAGGCCGGGCGCATGGAGGCGGTCAAGGCGGCGTACGAGCGCCGCGAGGGCGCCGAACTCGATGAACTCGACGGCCTTACGGTCACCACCACCGACTGGTGGTTCAACCTCCGCCCCTCCAACACCGAGCCGCTGCTCCGCCTGAACGTGGAGGCACGGGACGCGGAGACGGTGGCCGAGGTCCGCGACGAGGTCCTCTCCATCGTCCGCGCCTAGCCCTCACGACGGTCGCGCGCGGCCGCCCGGCGGCTACGGGCCCATAGGGAGGCCCCCGCGTCCCACGGTCCCCGCGTCCCACGGCTGTCCGCGCGCGGCCTCCGCGGCCGCCGGCGCGCGGCCTCGCGCGCGGGTCGTCCCCGCACCCTGAGGGAGGTCTGTGGCGTCCATACGGGTCCCCGCGCGCGGGCACCCGCGGCCTTACGGATGTCCGCGGTGCCTTACGGAGGCCCGCAAGCCTTACGGATGTCCGCGGTGCCTTGCGGATGTCCGCGGTGCCTTGCGGAGGCCCGCAAGCCTTACGGATGTCCGCGGTGCCTTGCGGAGGCCCGCGGTGCCTTGCGGAGGCCCGCGGTGCCTTACGGATGTCCTCGGCGCCTCTACGAAGGCCCGCGCGCAGGACCCACAGCGTTTCCGGAGCCCGGGGGAGCCCCGGGCTCCGGCGCACACCGGCCGCGCCCCGGCCCCGCCCGGCGGTACGCTGACCTCGCCGGACCGATGTCCGGCTGGACCCATACCCGAAGGGACGACCCCATGCCGCTCGAAGCCGGTCTTCTGGAGATCCTCGCCTGCCCGGCGTGCCACGCCCCGCTGCGCGAGGAGCAGTCCCCGGAGACCCCCGAGCTGGTGTGCACGGGCGAGGGGTGCGGTCTCGCGTACCCCGTGCGGGACGGCATCCCCGTGCTGCTCGTCGACGAGGCGCGCCGCCCGGCCTGACCCGGCGGCCCGCCGGGGCCCCAGCCCCGCGCGGTCCCACGCGTAAGCCCCGCGCGGTCCCACGCGTACCGCCCGCCACGGCGATCGGAGGCCGAAGCACGATGCTCGACGAATCCCTCCTCGACGCCCCCGAGGCCCTCGCCCGCGCCGATACCCGCGGGCTGCTGCGCGGAGCCGCCGAGGCCGGCGCCCGCGTCCGCACCGCCGCCCGGCACGCCGCCGAGGCCGGAATGGGCGACCTCAAGCCGGACGGACGTCCGCGCGCCGTCCTGGTCGCGGGCCCGGGGGCGGCCGGAAGCTGCACCGCCGACCTCCTCGGCGCGCTCAGCGGGGGCAACTGCCCGGTCAGCCTGATCGCGCCCACCGGCGTGGCCCCCGCGCCGGGCGCCCTGCGCTGGACGCTGCCCGGCTGGGCGGGCCCGCTGGACCTGCTGGTCATCGCGACCCCGGACGGTACGGAACCGGGCCTTCCGCGCCTGGTCGAGCAGGCGTACCGACGCGGCTGCGCGATCGTCTCGGTGGCCCCGGGCCGGTCCCCGCTGGCCGACGCGGTCGCCCAGGCCCGCGGCCTGATGGTGCCGCTGGCCACGGCGCCGAACGGCACAGGCCCGTACGCCACCGGCGGGTACGACACGGGCGGACACGGCACCGATCCGTACCGCGGGGACCCGCACGCGCCCGGCGCGTCCGAGGCCGACGGCACCGCACTCGCCGAGGGCGCCCTGGGCGACGCCCCCGCCCCGTACGGGACGCCTTCCGTCCCGCAGCCCGTCGAGCCGCCCGGCACCGCCCCCGACGAGATGACCGGCCCCGCGCTGCCCGGCACGCTGTGGGCCCTGCTCACCCCGCTGCTCCTGCTGGTCGACCGGATCGGGCTGGTGTCCGCGCCGCCCGCCGCGCTGCAACAGGTGGCCGACCGGCTCGACCAGGTCGCCGAGCGCTGCGGCCCGGCCATCGCCACCTACACCAACCCCGCCAAGACGCTCGCGGCCGAGCTCGCCGGGGCGCTGCCGCTGCTGTGGACCGAGGGCCCGGTCGCCGCCGCGACCGGACGGCGCTTCTCGGGGCTGCTCGCGGCCCTCGCCGGGCGCCCCGCGCTCGTCGCCGAGCTCCCCGGGGCGCTCGCCGCCCACGGCGCGCTGCTGACCGGGGCGTTCGCGGGCGGGGCCGACCCGGACGACTTCTTCCGCGACCGGGTGGAAGAGCCCGAGGCGCTCCGCGCCCGGATCGTGCTGCTCCACGACGAACCGGTGGGCCCCATCTCGGCCGTGCCGACCGCCAGGGAGCTCGCCCTGGCGCACGAGACCGCGTTCAGCGAGCTGGAGCCGGCCGAGGGCACCCTGCTGGAGAGCGCCGCGGAACTTCTCGCCATCACGGATTTCGCCGCCGTTTACCTCGCGCTCGCTTCGCCGGATAGAACTTGAGGCCGTGATGGGCCTCGAGGCCGCCTCAAGAGCGACCTCGAGGTCGTCGACCACGCACCACCCGCCCCACGTCCCTCACTGCACAGTCAGGAACCGCACCGCATGGACCGCCTCGACAACACCGTGCGCCCCTACGCCTGGGGCTCCACCACCGCCATCCCGGAGCTGCTGGGCGTGCGGCCGACCGGAGAGCCGCAGGCCGAGATGTGGATGGGGGCGCACCCCGGGGCGCCGTCCCGGGTCGACCGGGGCGCGGGCCCCGTCGCGCTCTCCGAGGTGATCGCCGCGGACCCGGAGGGCGAGCTCGGCGCGGACGCCGTAAGGCTCTTCGGGCCCCGGCTGCCGTTCCTGCTGAAGGTGCTGGCCGCCGCCTCGCCACTGTCGCTCCAGGTCCACCCGGACCTCGCCCAGGCCAAGGAGGGCTTCGCGGACGAGGAGGAGCGCGGCGTCCCGGCCGACGCCCCGCACCGCAATTACAAGGACGCCAACCACAAGCCCGAGCTGATATGCGCGCTCACGCCGTTCGACGGGCTGTGCGGCTTCCGCGACCCGAACGAGGCGGCCGAGCTGCTGGCCGCCCTCGAAGTCGACTCGCTCAAGCCCTACGTCGACATCCTGCACGCCCACCCGGAGTCGCACGCCCTGCGCGAGGTGCTGACCGCCGTCCTTACGGCCGATCCGGAGGCGATGGCGGAGACCGTAAGGCAGGCCGCTGCCGCCGCCGAGCGGCTCGGCGCGCAGGACGGGCCGCACGCCCCGGCGTACGCGGCGTACGCCTCCATCGCACGGCACTACCCGGGCGACCCCGGCGTGATCGCCGCGATGCTGCTCAACTTCGTGACGCTCCAGCCCGGCGAGGCGCTCTACCTCGGCGCCGGCGTGCCCCACGCCTATCTCGACGGCCTGGGCGTCGAGATCATGGCCAACTCCGACAACGTGCTGCGCTGCGGGCTGACGCCCAAGCACGTGGACGTCCCCGAGCTGCTGCGCGTCGTCCGCTTCGAGAGCGCCGCCCCCGCCGTGCTGCGGCCCGAGGCGGACCCCTCCGGCGAGGAGCTGTACACCACCCCGATCGACGAGTTCCGGCTCTCCCGCCACGTCCTGGCCGACGGCGCCGCCCCGCGCCCGCTGCCCGCGACCGGCCCGCAGATCCTGCTGTGCGCCTCCGGCGAGGTCTCCCTGCGCGGAGCGGACGGCGAACTCCCGCTGAGGCGCGGGGAGTCGGCCTTCGTACCGGCCGGCGAGGAGGTCGCCCTGAGCGGCGGCGGCACTGTGTTCAGGGCCACAGTGACCGCCTGAGGTACGGCCCGCTCGAGGGGCTGGAACAATGGCCCGCCGTGAGGCGGTAAAGCACTGGCAAAGCCGCCATGAGCTGCCATGTAAGCGGAAGGGAAAATCGGCACATATGAGTGCATCAGGCGGAACCAAGGCGATTGTTGCCGCGCTGGGCGCGAACCTGGCCATCGCCGCAGCCAAGTTCGTGGCGTTCGCCTTCAGCGGCTCGTCGTCGATGCTCGCCGAAGGCGTGCACTCGATCGCCGACTCGGGCAACCAGGGGCTGCTGCTCCTCGGCGGGAAGAAGGCCAAGCGCGAGGCCACCCCCGAGCACCCCTTCGGCTACGGCCGCGAACGCTACATCTACGGCTTCCTCGTCTCCATCGTGCTGTTCACCATCGGCGGTGTCTTCGCGCTGTACGAGGGCTACGAGAAGATCCAGCACCCCCATGAGCTGGAGCACTGGTACTGGCCGGTCGGGGTGCTCGTCTTCGCGATCATCGCCGAGGGCTTCTCCTTCCGTACGGCCATAAAGGAGTCCAACGAGATCCGCGGCAAGCTGAGCTGGTCCCAGTTCGTCCGCCGCGCCAAGGCCCCCGAGCTCCCCGTCGTCCTCCTGGAGGACTTCGGCGCCCTCGTCGGCCTGATCCTCGCGCTCGGCGGCGTCGGCCTCACCCTGCTGACCGGCGACGGCGTCTGGGACGGCATCGGCACCCTCTGCATCGGCATCCTGCTGGTGCTGATCGCCCTGGTACTCGCGGCCGAGACCAAGTCGCTGCTGCTGGGCGAGGCGGCCGACGCCACGGAGGTCGCCAAGATCCGCGAAGCCGTCGTGGACGGCGACACCGTCACCAGCGTGATCCACATGCGCACCCTCCACCTCGGCCCCGAGGAGCTGCTGGTCGCCGCCAAGATCGCGGTGCAGCACGACGACACGGCGGCGGAGGTCGCCCGCGCCATCGACGCCGCGGAAGCCCGCATCCGCGAGGCGGTCCCCATCGCCCGGGTCATCTACCTGGAACCCGACATCCTCCGGACGTCAGCATCCGCCTGATCGGGAAGGGGCGGGGAGGGGAAAGATCCGCCCGGAGCGCCCGGGCCGGGATCTGAGGGAGGCCCCGACACGAGCCCCGAGGTACAGCCTCCACCGGGCCCAGGCCCGAGTGCCCGACCCGGGTCCGGGGCGGAGCCCTGGCGGGGAACCGGGGGCTTCGCCCCCGGTTTCGGGAAGGGGTGGAGTGGGGGAGAAACCCGCC
>NZ_JAEEAP010000403.1 GCF_016103465.1 Streptomyces sabulosicollis | reverse complement strand
CACCGGGGCTCCGCCCCGCACCCCGCTCCTCAATCGCCGGAGGGGCTGAAGACCCGTCCACCCACCGGAGCTCCCACCCCATGACCGACAGCCGCCGACCGCACCACGAGCTCAGCGGGCCAGCCACCGCCCCGCCCCTCATCCTCGGCCCCTCCATCGGCACCTCCCTCGCCGTCTGGGAGCCCCAGCTCCCCGCGCTGGCCCGGGGGCACCGGGTGCTGCGCTGGGATCTGCCCGGCCACGGGGGCTCCCCCGCCGCGCTGTTGCCCTCGGACGGCTCGGCCACCGTCGGCCGGCTCGCCGGCCTCGTGCTGCGTCTCGCTGACGATCAGGGGTGGGAGCGGTTCGCCTACGCGGGGATTTCGATCGGCGGCGCCATCGGGCTGCACCTCGCCGCACACCACCCCGACCGGATCAGCTGCCTCTCCGTGGTCTGCTCCTCGGCCCGGTTCGGCGACCCCGCCGTCTGGCGTGAGCGGGCCGCGCTCGTACGGGCCGAGGGGACGGAGGCGATGGTGGCGAGCCGTCCCGGCACCTGGTTCTCGCACCGCTTCGCCCGCACGCCCGTCGGCGCCGCGCTGATCGAGGATCTGCGGGCCACCGACCGTGCGGGCTACGCCGCCTGCTGCGACGCTCTCGCCGCGTACGACATGACGGCCGACCTGGGGAAGATCACGGCGCCCACCCTCGTCGTCGCCGGTCGCGACGACCCCGCGACCCCGCCCTCCCACGCCCGCCGGATCGCCGACGCGGTGCCCGGCGCGAGCCTGCTGGAGGTCGCGGGGGCGGCCCACCTCGCGGGCGTGGAGCGGCCGGAGGCGGTGGCCGGGGCGCTGCTCACCCACCTCAACGGCGCGACACCCCGCAACAGCGCGACACCCCGCAACGGCACGACACCACCCGGGGACGACGCCTCCCGCCACGCCGCCGGGATGGCGGTGCGCCGCGCCGTCCTCGGGGACGCGCACGTGGACCGCGCGGTGGCCCGGACGACTCCGTTCACCGCCCGCTTCCAGGACTTCATCACCCGCTACGCCTGGGGTGAGATCTGGACCGGCGACGGGCTGGACCGGCGGACCCGCAGCTGCATCACCCTCACCGCGCTGATCGCCCACGGCCATGACGCCGAGCTGGCCATGCACGTCCGGGCCGCGCTCACCAACGGCCTGACCCGTGCGGAGATCGGCGAGGTGCTGTTGCAGTCCGCGGTCTACTGCGGTGTTCCGGCGGCCAATTCGGCCTTCGCCACCGCCCAGCGCGTCTTCGACGACATGGACCTCGAGGCCAACGCCGACGCCGACACCGACACCGGCACCGACGCCGACTCAGCGTCACATTCCGATACCGAAAAGTGACATCCTCCCGCAACACCTCTGTCGTAATCCGCCTCCATCGTTGATCGTTGGGTCGTACGGGACCGGGAGACGGAGACCGGGAGACGGAGACCGGGAGACGAGGGGGCGCACACCCATGTCCATGAGCCGCCGAAGGCTGCTGGGTGCGGGCGGAGGGCTGGCCCTGGCGGGCGCGCTGGCCTCCGCCTGCGGGTCGAACACCGGACGGGACGGCGATGACCACGCCGGGCAGCCGGTGATCGAGCAGTGGTACCACCAGTACGGCGAGGCCGGCACCGAACAGGCCGTCAGGCGGTACGCCGACGCGTATGAGAAGGCGAACGTCCAGGTGCAGTGGCGGCCGGGCAACTACGACCAGCAGACCGCCGCCGCGCTGCTCACGCCGTCCGGCCCGGATGTCTTCGAGGTCAACGGCCCGACACTGGACCAGATCCAGGGCGGTCAGGTGGTCGATCTCACCGACCTCCTCAGCGAGGCCAAGGACGACTTCAACCCGGCCGTGCTCGCCCCGAAGACGTATCAGGGCAAGATCTGGGCCGTACCGCAGGTCATCGACACCCAGTTGCTCTACTACCGCAAGAGCATGCTCAAGGACGCCGGGGTGGAGCCGCCGGACAGTCTCGACGCGCTGGTCGATGCGGCGAAGGAGCTCACCACCAAGGACGTCAAGGGGCTCTTCCTGGGCAATGACGGCGGCCCCGGCGTCCTCGGCGGCACCCCGCTCAACGCCGCCGGGCTCACGCTGGTCACCGAGGACGGCGAGGTCGGCTTCGACGACCCGGCCGCCGCCCGGACGCTCGGCAAGCTGCGCCGGCTCTACGCCGATAAGTCGCTGCTGCTGGGGGCGCCCTCGGACTGGTCGGACCCGGCCGCGTTCACCCAGGGGCTCACCGCCATGCAGTGGTCCGGGCTGTGGGCGCTGCCGCAGGTGAAGAAGGCGCTGGGGGACGACTTCGGGGTGCTGCCGTTCCCCCGGGACGGGGCACACGGCGCGCCCGCGGTGCCGGTCGGCGCGTACGGGGCGGCGGTCAGCGCCCGGTCCCGGCACAAGGCGCTGGCGAAGGCGTACGTGAAGTGGCTGTGGGTGGAACGGACCGACTACCAGGAGGACTTCGCGCTCCGCTACGGCTTCCACATCCCCGCCCGGATCTCGCTGGCCACGAAGGCGGCCAAGCTGCGCCAGGGCGCGGCCGGTGAGGCGGTGCGCTACGTCACCGACCACGGCCATGCCGAGCCGCTGCTGTGGACCTCCGCGAGCAAGACGGCCTACCAGGACGCGCTGAGCCGGATCATCAAGAGCGGGGCCAGCCCGGAGAGCGAGCTGCGGTCGGTGGTCCGCAAGACCCAGGCCGAGCTGCGCCGCGTGAAGAAGAAGAGCTGATGCGGGGGACGTTCGTCCGCAGGCTCCTGGGCCCGCAGAACCGCCATCTGTGGTTCTGGATATTCGTCGGGCCGTTCGTCCTGGGGCTGACCCTCTTCACCTACGTCCCGCTGGCCTGGAGCGTCTACCTCAGCTTCTTCGACGCGCACAACACCGTCTCGCCCACGGACTTCGTCGGCCTCGACAACTACACGGCGATGCTGGGCGATGACGCGTTCACCGGCAGCCTGGTGACCTTCCTGGTCTTCACGGCGTTCATCGTCCCGGCCACCTACGCGCTCTCGCTCGCGCTGGCGCTGATGGTCAACCGGCTGCGCTGGGCGCAGGCGTTCTTCCGGTCGGTGTTCTTCCTGCCGGTGGCGTGCTCGTATGTGGTGGCGGCGCTGATCTGGAAGATGTCGATCTTCAACGGGGTGCGCTTCGGGCTGGCCAACACCGTGCTGGACTGGTTCGGCGCCGATGGGATCGCCTGGCTGTCGACCACCGAGCCGCCCTGGTACTGGCTGGTCATCGTGACCGTGCGGCTGTGGCTGCAGGCGGGGTTCTACATGGTGCTGTTCCTGGCCGGGCTGCAGCGCATCTCCCCGCGGCTGTACGAGGCGGCGGCCGTGGACGGGGCGCGGCCCGGCTGGCAGGTGTTCCGGCACATCACCTTTCCGCAGCTGCGGGCCACCTCGGTCGCGGTGGTGCTGCTGCTGGTGATCAACGCCTTCCAGGCGTTCGACGAGTTCTACAACCTGCTGTCGGACTCGCGCGGCTATCCGCCCTACGCCCGTCCGCCGCTGGTCTACCTCTACTACACGGCGCTGGGCCAGGGGCAGAACCTGGGCCTGGGGAGTGCGGGCGCGGTGATCCTGGCGCTGATCATCGCCGTGGTGACGGTGGTCCAGGCCCGCTGGTTCGGCCTGGGCCGTAAGGAGGACGGATGAGCCCCCGCCAGAACACGCGTGACATACGGGACGCCCTCGTCGGCGTGGGGCGCGCCGTACGGCTGGTGCTGCTGCTCGCGCTCGCGCTGCTCTTCCTGATCCCGTTCTACCTGCTGGTGCGCAACGGTCTGGCGAGCGAGGCGGACATCACCTCGCCGGGGTGGACGTTCTTCCCGAGCGAGCTGCACTGGTCCAACGTCCGTGAGCTGTTCGACGACCCCGATGTGCCGATGGCGCACGCGCTGCTCAACTCCTCGCTGATCGCGGTCCTCACCACCGTGGGCACCCTGCTGCTGGCCTCGCTCGCCGGGTACGGTCTGGCCCGCATCCCGTACGCCTACGCCAATGTGGTCTTCTACTGGATCCTGGGCACGTTGATGGTCCCGGCGGCGGTCACCTTCGTGCCGAGCTTCGTGCTGGTCAGCTCGCTCGGCTGGGTGTCCACGCTACGCGGTCTGGTGGTGCCCACGCTGTTCAGCGCGGTCGCGGCGTTCATCTTCCGCCAGTACTTCCTGGGCTTCCCCCGGGAGCTGGAGGACGCGGCGCGGGTGGACGGGCTGGGCTACTGGCGTACGTACTGGCGGGTCGTGGTGCCGAACTCCCGGCCGGTTTTCGCGGCGGTCGGCACGATCGTCTTCATCGGCGCCTGGAACTCCTTCCTGTGGCCGCTGGTCATCGGCCAGGACCGGGACGCGTGGACGGTGCAGGTGGCGCTGTCGACGTTCACCACGGCCCAGACCGTCAACCTCCATGAGCTGTTCGTGGCGGCCGCGGTGTCGATCGTGCCGCTGCTGGTGGTCTTCCTCGTGCTGCAGCGCTATATCGTCGCGGGCGTCGAACGCACGGGCATCGACGACTGAGGACGGCTGAGGACGGCTGAGGACGGCTGAGGACGGCTGAGGACGGTGGCTCATCCGGCTGCCGGGCCGTCGTCCGGCAGCGGGGCGTACCGCCGCAGCCAGACCTCGGTCTGGGACAGGTGCGCGGTGGCGGCCGCGGCGGCGGCCGCCGGATCGCGCGCGGCGACGGCGTTGATCAGCGCGTCATGGCCGAGGTCACTGGCCAGCCGGATGGTGTCGGCCTCGGCGGCGCCGTAGATGCTGTAGTGGCTGCCCCGGGCGCGCAGCACATCGATGAGGGCGGCCAGCGCCTCGTTGCCGCCCGCCGCGCACAGGGTGGAGTGGAACTCCCGGTCCAGCGCGTGCCGTTCGGCCTCGTCCTCGGAGACGGCCAGCCGCTTCTGCACCTCGCGCAGCCGGGCGACCACCTGCTCATCGGCGCGGGCGGCGGCCAGCGCGGCGGCCTGGGCCTCCAGGGGGCGGCGGACGTCGAACAGCTCCAGCAGCCCGTCGAGCGGCAGGACGTCCACGGTGGCGGCGAACCCGGCCAGCATCTGCCCGGGGCGCAGCGCCGATACGAACGTGCCGGAGCCGTGGCGGGACTCCAGCAGCCCGAGGGCGGCGAGGGAGCGCACGGCCTCGCGCAGCGATCCGCGCGAGACGCCGAGCCGCGCGCAGAGTTCGGGCTCGGCGGGGAGCTGCTGCCCGGGCGCCAGCTCACCCTTGGCGATCATGGCGCGGAGGCCGTCCGCCGCCTCGTCGGTCGCGGTCATCCCGCCACCCCTTCCCGACCAGCTCCGGTCAAGTCATTAGATGACTCCATGCTACCGGTCGGCTTCGTTACCCCCAATTTACGTCGAGACCACGTTCAGGACGGTCTCATCCCTCTACGGTTCCCGGGAGCTCAAAGAAGTCATCGGACAACTAAGTCGACCAGAACGAGGAAGGGACCCATGACCACCCCGTCGTCGCACTGGACGCTCGATCCCTCGGTCGTCCATCTCAACCACGGCTCGTTCGGCGCCGTGCCGCGCACCGTCCAGGAGGTCCAGCGGGCGCTGCGCGAGGAGATGGAGACCAACCCGGACGCGTGGTTCCGGGAGCTGCCCGAGCGGGTGGGCCGGGCGCGCGCCGCCGTGGCGCGGTTCCTGCGGGTCCCGGCGGAACACACCGCCCTCGTGCCCAACGCCAGCGCCGGGGTGAGCACCGTCCTGGGCTCCCTGGCGCTGCCGCCCGGCGGCGAGGTGCTGCTGACCGACCACGCCTACGGCGCGGTGGCGATGGGCACGGCGCGGGCCGCCGAGCGGGCCGGTGCCCGGGTACGGACGCTGCACATCCCGCTGGAGGCGACCGCCGAGGAGATCGTGGCCGTCTTCGAGGGGGCGCTCGGCGAGGCCACCGCGCTGGTGGTCGTCGACCAGATCACCTCGGCCACCGCCCGGCTCTTCCCGGTGGCGGAGATCGCCCGGCTCGCCCACGCCACCGGGGCGAGGGTCCTGGTCGACGGCGCGCACGCACCCGGCATGCTGGCCGATCCGGTCGGGCTGGCCGGGGCGGCCGACTTCTGGGTCGGCAATCTGCACAAGTGGTGCTGTGCGCCGCGCGGTACGGCGGCGCTGGTCGCGCGGGGGGCGGACGCCCAGGGCCTGTGGCCGCTCACCGACTCCTGGGGCACTCCGGACCCCTTCCCACGGCGCTTCGACGTCCAGGGCACATCGGACTTCACCGCCTGGCTCGCCGCGCCGCGCTCACTGGAGTTCATCGAGGAGACGTACGGCTGGGACGCCGCCCGCGCCCGGATGACCAAGCTGGCCGAGGTGGCCCAGGGGCTGCTGGCCGACGCCCTCGGCGCGGACCTGACCCCCGTCGGCGGCTGTGAGGCCCCGTCGATGCGGCTGGTCCCGCTACCCGCCGGGCTCGCGGCCGACCAGGAGGCCGCCCATTCGCTACAGCACCGGATCGCGGCCGATACCGGCTGCGAAACCGCGATCACCACCTGGGACGGCCGGGGCTTCCTGCGGCTCTCGGCCCATCTCTACAACACCGTCTCCGACTACGAACGACTGGCTGAGCACCTCCCCGGGGTGCTCAACGCCTAGGAGGTAGTGACCACCGCCATGCGCAACAAATCGATCGAAGCCACCATCGAGGACGCGGCGAGCCCGGAGACCCGGCTGGCCCGGGCCCTGGGCCCGCTCCAGCTGACCCTCATGGGCATCGGCGTCACCATCGGCGCGGGCATCTTCGTGCTGACCGGCACGGCGGCCGCGAACTACGCCGGACCCAGCATCGCGCTCTCCTACACCATCGGCGCGGTCGCCACCGCCCTGGTGGCCCTCTGTTACATGGAGTTCGCCAGCACCGTCCCGGTGGCGGGCAGCGCCTACACCTTCGCGTATGTCTCGCTCGGGGAGCTGGTGGCCTGGCTGATCGGCTGGGACCTCATCCTCGACATGACGATGGGTGCGGGCGCGGTGGCCAGTGGCTGGTCGCAGTACGTCACCGACTTCCTGGCCACGTTCGGGATCCACATCCCGGCCTCCGTCTCCGGCCCGGACGCTGCCGTCAACATCCCGGCCGTACTGGTCATCCTGGTGCTCACCGCCATCCTGGCCTCCGGGGTGCGCACCACCTCCCGGATCAACACGGTGATGACGGTGGTGAAGCTCGCGGCCATCGTCATCTTCCTCGCGATCGGGGTGACGCACGTGGACACGGCCAACTGGTCGCCGTTCATCCCGGCCTCCCAACCCGTCGGCGGCGACGGCGACATGTGGGAGCAGCCGCTGCTGGGCTGGGCCGGTCTCGGCGCGGACGCCACGTTCGGCATGGCCGGGATCCTCACCGGTGGCGCGATCGTCTTCGGCGCGTACTCCGGCTTCGACATCATGGCCAGCAACGCAGAGGAGGCCAAGCGGCCGCAGCGCACCCTGCCCATCGCGCTGCTGTCCACCGTGGCCGTCTGCGCCGTGCTCTACGTGGCCGTCGCGCTGACCGTGACCGGGATGCAGCACTACTCCAAGCTGGACAACGCCGCCCCCATCACCGGCGCGCTGAAGGCGGCGGGCGCGGACTGGGCGGTGCGGATCGTGGGCATCGGCGCGATCTGCGGGCTGACCACGGTCGTGATGATCATGCTGCTGGGGCAGAGCCGGGTGTTCCTCGCGATGAGCCGCGACCGGCTGCTGCCCGCGTGGTTCTCCCACGTCCACCCGGTGACCCGCAGCCCGCGCCGGATCACCTGGACCCTGGGACTGCTGGTCGCGTTCATGACGGCGGTGCTGCCCATCGGGGACCTCGCCGAGCTGGGCAACATCGGCATGCTGACCTCCTTCATCGTCGTCTGCGTCGGAGTCGTCTATCTGCGCCGCTCCCGCCCGGATCTGCGGCGCGGCTTCCGCACCCCGTGGGTGCCGGTCGTCCCCGCCGTCGCGGTGCTGCTGTGTCTGCTGCTGGTGGGCAATCTGCCGCTGATCACCTGGGCCCGGTTCCTGGGCTGGATGGCCGCCGGGCTGCTGATCTACCTCTGCTGGGGCCGCCGGCACAGCAAGGTGGCCACCGGTGAACTGGCCACCGGCGCCACGCCGGGGACGGAGACTCGCGAAGCGCAGGACCGGGAAGCCTCATCCGCACCCTGACGGCCCCCGCCTGCTCGTGGCGACCGGCGGCAGCGCCGCCGGTACCCCGAAGACCCGCTCCCCCGGCGC
>NZ_JAEEAP010000402.1 GCF_016103465.1 Streptomyces sabulosicollis | reverse complement strand
GCCCACTCGCGACCACCAACCGCCCGCTCCGCACCATCTCCCGCGCGATGCAACGGGACCGGCGCCGATGGCGTCCTCCTCAGTGAGTGAGAGGAGGGACCCAGGCAACGGATGGGGAGGGTGTCGCGTTTAGGCTGATTTGAACACTTTCCGCGCAGCCTTGGTTCCGCAGAGTGAATAAGAGGCCCAATAGCAGATCTCGGCTTGACTGGCCCGGATCGGCACACTTGTAATTTCACTCGTGTCGTTCTGCCGCTTCACCGACGGCATCAGGCACGGGGACGCAAAGACAGACGAGGGGCGCACATGACCGAGTTGTTCCAGCAACTGCTGGTCGAAGAGGCGGACGAGGAGCTCGGTTGGCAGGAGCGCGCACTGTGCGCCCAGACCGATCCCGAGTCGTTCTTCCCGGAAAAGGGCGGATCCACCCGTGAGGCGAAGAAGGTCTGCCTCGCCTGCGAGGTCCGTTCCGAGTGCCTCGAGTACGCCCTCGCCAACGATGAGCGCTTCGGCATCTGGGGCGGTCTGTCCGAGCGCGAACGCCGCCGCCTGAAGAAGGCCGCCGTCTGACGCTCGCCGTCCGGGGCCCGCCGTGCGAGGCCCGACGTGCAAGGCCCCGTCATCCCGAGGCCGGTCATCCCGAGGCCCGCCATCCCGAGGCCCGGGGCCCGACGTGCGAGGCCCGCCGTCTGACGTGCGAGGCCCACCGTCTGCCGTCCGGCGCCTGCCGTCCGGGCCGTCCGGCGCCTGCCGTCCGGGCCGTCCGGCGCCTGCCGTCCGGGCCGTCCGGCCGCGGCAGTACGGAACCGGCCGCAAGACCCGCCAGACCCGTCGGACCTGGCAGCCCCGCCAGACCCGTCGGACCCGTCGGACCTGGCAGCCCCGCCAGACCCGTCGGACCCGTCGGACCTGGCAGAACCGCATGACCCGCGCTGACATATCCGCACAGTTCACAGCGGAGTGAGCCACCGCGACCGGTCCGCCCCCGAGCCCATGGCGACGGGAGGCGGACCGGTCGCTTACACAGCCGTTAGTGTGGGGCCCCGTCCGAGACGCTCCAACGCCCCCATGGGGCGCGCGCGTCCACCGCAGTCCAGCGAACCGGGGCCCGTACCTCGATGTCCGTGCACAGCCACCCGGCGGCCCAATACCCGGCCGCCACCGCCGCGTTTGCACCTGCTCACGAACCGGTTCAGACACCGGCCTATCCGCGTCATGTCGTCACCGCCGTACTGGTCGCCCACGACGGCGCCCGCTGGCTGCCCGACGCGCTGTCCGGTCTGCTCGGCCAGGAGCGGCCGGTCCAGAGCGTCATCGCGGCCGACACCGGCAGCGCCGACGACTCCGCCCGGCTGCTCACCGAGAGCCTCGGCGAGGAGCGGGTGCTGCACATGGCGCGCCGCAGCGGCTTCGGCACGGCCGTCGCCGAAGCGGTCCGTACGGCCCCGGTGCTGGGCCCCGAGGAGCTCACGTACCTCAAGCGCCCCAGCGGCTGGGACCCCGTCAACCGCACCTGGCGCGACGACGCGTACGACATGCCGGAGCTGCCGCACGGCGAGCCCGTCCAGTGGCTGTGGCTGTTGCACGACGACTGCGCGCCCGAGCCCGACGCCCTGGCCGAACTGCTGCGCGTCGTCGACGCCGAGTTCACCGCCAACCGCGAGCCCGCGATCGTCGGCCCCAAGCTGCGCGGCTGGTACGACCGTCGGCAGCTGCTCGAAGTCGGCGTCAGCATCGCCCGCAGCGGCCGCCGCTGGACCGGCCTGGAGCGGCGCGAGCAGGACCAGGGCCAGCACGACCAGGTGCGCCCCGTGCTGTCGGTGTCCAGTGCCGGCATGCTGGTGCGCCGCGACGTGTGGGAGCAGTTGGGCGGTTTCGACCCCCGGCTCCCCCTGATGCGCGACGACGTCGACCTGTGCTGGCGGGCCCAGGCGGCCGGGCACCAGGTGCTGGTGGCCCCGGACGCCGTGCTGCGGCACGCGGAGGCGTCCGCGCGCGAGCGGCGGCCCATCGACTGCGTGGGGCGCTCGGTGGCCCACCCGTCACCCGACCACCACCCCCCACGGAGACGCTTCGCGTCGCGCCGTTCGTCGCCCCATCGCGTGGACAAGGCGGGCGCCGTCTACACGCTGCTGGTCAACACCCGGGGCGCGCTGCTGCCCTATGTGATGCTGCGGCTTCTGTTCGGCACGCTGCTGCGCACCCTGGCCTATCTCGTGGGCAAGGTGCCGGGGCAGGCACTGGACGAGGTCGCCGGTCTCTTCGGCGTCCTGCTGCGGCCGGGGAGGATTCTCGCCGCCCGTAAGCGCAGAGGGCGCCCCACGACGGAGCCGAGCGAGCTGCGGCCGCTCTTCCCGCCTCCCGGCGCGACCGTAAGGGCGACGGTCGAGCAGGTCGCCAGCAATATTGGCGGCCGTTCCGAGCCCGAACTGTCCTCCGGGGGGCGGCACGGCGCGGTCGAGTCCGGGCCCGGTGACGACGACGCCGACTTCCTGGAGGTCGAGCAGTTCGCCCGGCTCAAGCGGATCGCGCGTAAGCCCGGCCCGATGCTCTTCCTCGTCCTCCTGGTGGTCTCGCTGGTCGCCTGCCGGGATCTGCTCGGCGCGGGCGCCCTCGCGGGCGGTGCCCTGCTGCCCGCGCCCGCTCACGTCTCCGAGCTGTGGTCGAGCTATGTGGACGGCTGGCATCCGGTCGGCACCGGCGGAACGCAGTCCGCGCCGCCGTACCTGGCCGCCCTCGCCTCGCTGGCCACCGTCTTCCTGGGCTCCACGGGCTTCACGCTGACCCTGTTGCTGGTCTGTTCGGTGCCGCTGGCGGGGTTCATCGCGTACTTCGCCTCCCGCCCGCTGGTCGAGTCCCGGCTGCTGCGCGCCTGGGGAAGCGTCGCGTACGCCTTCCTCCCGGCCGCGACCGGGGCGCTCGCGGGCGGGCGGCTGGGCACCGCCGTGCTCGCCGTACTGCTGCCGCTGATGGCCCGGGCGGCGGCCGCCGCGACCGGCTTCACCGGCAACGGGACGCGGCTGCCAAGCTGGCGGGCGACGTGGGCGTACGCGCTGCTGCTGACGTTCACCATGGCCTTCACCCCGGTCGTCTGGCCGATGGCGCTCCTCCTGGGCGTCGGAGTGCTCGTGCTGCGCCACCGGCAGAGCGGCACCGAACAGCTCATGGGATACGGGCTGCGGTTCCTGAGCGTGGTCGTCACCCCGCTCGTCGTGCTCGCCCCCTGGTCGCTGGACCTCCTCACCGACCCGGCCCGCTTCCTGAAGGAGGCCGGGCTGGACCGCGGCGCCGGCTCCGCGTCCGCCCTGGACCTGCTCGCGCTCAGCCCCGGCGGCCCCAACGGCGGCGGCACGCTGCTGCTGCTCGGCTTCGTCCTGGCCGCGCTCGCCGCCCTGATGCGCGGGGAGCGGCAGACCGTGGTGCGCACCGCGTGGGCCGTGGCGCTCACCGGCTTCCTCTTCGCGGCGCTCACGAGCGGCTCCGGCTGGGCCGGGCCCGCGACCCTCGTCTACGGCCTGGGGCTGCTGACCGCCGCCGTGGTGGGCGCCGAGGACGCACGGGAGCGGGTGGCGGCGCAGAGCTTCGGCTGGCGCCAGCCGGTGGCGCTGCTGATCGCGGTCGCCACGGTCGCCGCGCCGCTGTACGCCGCCGTCACGTGGATGGCGGGTGGCGCGGACGGCCCGGTGGGGCGGCGCGACCCCTCGCAGGTCCCGGCGTTCGTGGCGGCCGAGAGCGCCACCGAGGACCAGGCCCGCACCCTGGTGCTCGGCGGCGACAGCAGCGCCGCCCACGCCGACTACGCCCTGGTGCGCGGCTCCGGCGCCCGGCTGGGCGACGGCGAACTCGCGGCGGCGGGCGGCTCCGACACCCGGCTCGACGGCGTCGTGGCCAATCTGATCGCGGGCTCCGGCGCCGACCAGACCCGTCAGCTCGGCGGCTACGCGGTGCGCTATGTGTACGTCCAGAAGGGCGCGCCGCGCGAGATGGAGCGGGTGCTGAACGCGACCCCGGGCCTCACCCAGCTCAGCCGGGAGCACGGCGGGGTGCTGTGGCGGGTCGACCAGCGGGTCTCCCGGGTCTCCATCGTCCCGGCCGAGTCCTCGGGCCGCCCGGCGGGCGGGGCGGCGGCCAAGCCGGTGCACGTGGCGTCCGGACCCGTCGAGGCGCACACCACCGTGCCGGACGGTACGGCCGGGCGGGTGCTGCGGATCGCCGACCGGTCCGCGCCCGACTGGCAGGCCACGCTCGACGGCAAGCCGCTGGAGCCGACGACGGTCGACGGCTGGGCGCAGGGCTTCGAACTCCCGGCGAGCGGCGGCCGGTTGGACCTCACGTACGACACGCCCATCACGCACACCGTATGGGTGTGGGCGCAGGGGCTGCTCGCGGTCGTGCTGCTGGTGCTCGCGCTGCCGGGCCGCCGCCGGAACGTCGACGACGACCTGCCGGACGCGGAGGGCGCGGCCGCCGCCGTCACCGCCGAGGACCTGGTGGGCGACGGGCGCCGGGCGCGGCGGCTGCGGGCCGCCGCGGAGGCGCAGGCGGCCCAGGCCGCCCAGGACGGGGGCGACGCCAAGGGGCGGCCGGAGGCTGACCAGGCCGCCGCCGACGCCCTGCCCGGGCAGCCGGGCGAGATCCCCCCGCAGCCGGGCGAGATCCCCCCGCAGCCGGGTCAGATCCCCCCGCAGCCGGGCGAGATCCCCCCGCAGCCGGGTCAGATCCCCCCGCGGCCGGGTGAGCCGCCCATGCCGGGCGCGCCGCCCATGCCGGGTGAGCCCCCGGTGGGGCAGCCCGCCGAACCGGCCGCCATGGGCGACCCTTACGGCGACCACGCGATGGCGAACGGCCCTTACGGCGACCCGACGGCCGCCGGTGACCCGTACGCGGCGGTGCCGCACCAGCAGCAGTACGGGCAGCAATGGGACGCGCAGACGTACGCGGACGCCGGATACGGCCAGTACCCGCCCGGCCAGTACCAGGGCGAGCAGTACGCGGGGGAGCAGTACCAGGGCGAGGGCTACGCGGGCCAGTACCCCGGCGGCCAGTACCCGGCCGGTGACTACCAGGGCGGCTATCAGGACACCGGCTATCCGGCCGGCTACCAGGAGGGCCAGTACCCGGCGGACCCGTACGCGGGCGGCCAGTACGCCGACCCTTACGGCTACGACCAGCAGCAGCCCTACGCCGACGGCGGCTATTCCCCGCAGGGCGACACGACGTACGGCGGCGCCGACCCCGAGGACCGCCGCGACGGGAGCGATCAGCAGCGATGAACCGCACCACCCTCTCCCTGATCGGCGCCGCCACGGCGCTGGCCGCGGTCACCGGCGTCGCGGCCCTCACCGGGGGCTCCTCCGACGACGCGGACTCCGCCGCGAAGGCGGCCACCCGGCTGCCCGTACAGCGCTCGACGCTGCTCTGCCCGACGCCCTCCTCCTCGGAGGTGAGCAGCACCACCTACACCGCGTACACGCCCGAGCGGGACGGCGTGGACGCCAAGGACGGCGCCGCCGAACTGCTCCCCGCCCAGAACCCCGCTGACGACACGACGGATCCCGGCGACGACGGCGGTAAGGACGACGGCAAGGACGGTAAGGACGGCAAGGACGGTGGGAAGGGCGATCAGGCGTCCCCGGGCGGCGACAAGCCCGTACTGCCCCTGAAGGAGCCCGGCAGGCCCGTCACCACCGAGGAGGGCAGCGCGGGCGCGCCCGCGCTCATCGGCACCGCCGACGGCCGCTTCGCGCCCGGCTGGACCGTCCAGCAGACCACCACGATCGACGCGGGCAGCGGGCGCGGCCTCCTGGGCACCGCGTGCACCGCGCCCGACACGGACTTCTGGTTCCCCGGCGCCAGCACCGACCGGGACCGCCAGGACTTCGTCCATCTGACGAACCCGGACGACGCCGCGGCCGAGGTGGACCTGAAGCTCTACGGCCCGAGCGGCCGGCTGAAGCCCTCCACCGATGAGGCGATCACGGTCCCGCCCCGCTCCACGGTCCCGGTCCTGCTCTCGACCCTCACCGACCAGCGGGCGGCCAGTGCCTCGCTCCACGTGACGGCCCGCACCGGCCGCGTCGGGGCGGCCGTGCAGGCAGTGGACCAGAAGGCGGGCAGTGACTGGCTCCCGGCCTCCGCCGTGCCCTCGACGAGCGTCGCGATCCCCGGCATCCCCAAGGACGCCACCTCGGCCCGCCTGGTCGTCTTCGCGCCCGGGTCCGACGACGCGGACCTCAAGGTGCGGCTGGCCGGGCCGAACAACGCGATCACCCCGGCCGGACATGAGTCGCTGCACGTCAAGAGCGGGATGACGGCCTCGATCGACCTCGGCGACGTGACCAAGGGCGAGCCCGGCTCGCTGCTGCTCACCCCCGAGGGCGGCGAGGGCCCGGCCACGCCCGTCGTGGCCGCGCTCCAGGTGACCCGGGGCAAGGGGAGCGACCAGGAGACGGCGTTCATCCCCGCGACCGCCGCGATCGAGCGCAGCGCCACCGCGGCCGACAACCGCACCAAGGGCTCCACGCTCTCCCTGGTGGCGCCGCGCGCGTCCGCCAAGGTGCGGATCACCGCCTCGGCGGGCGCGGGGGGCGGCAGCCCGGTCAGCAAGACCTACGAGGTCAAGGGCGGCACCACCAAGGCCCTGGAGCCACCGCGCCCGGCCTCGGCCAAGGGCCCGTACGCGGTGACGGTGGAGCGGCTCTCCGGCGGCCCGGTCCACGCCTCGCGGATGCTGGCGCTGTCGCAGGGCGGGGTGCCGATGTTCACGATCCAGTCGCTGCCGGACGACCGGGGGACGGTCGTGGTGCCCGAGGCGGGCCAGGACCTGTCCCTGCTCAACGACGACTAGGGCCTGGCTCGACGACGACCGGGGCCGGGCTCGACGACGACTAGGGCCTGGCTCGACGACGACTGGGGCCAGTGCCCCGGCCGCCCGCCACGGGGCGTCCCGCGCCCGTCACCAGGGGGCCGGACGGGCCGGACGGCGGCGGGCGCACGGCCGCGACGGGGACGCCGGGCCGACCGGAGACACCGGGCCGACCGGCAGGCGCCCCTGGGCTCCCCGGGGCCGAGGGGCGGCCCCAGTCCCGTACCGCTGGCTACTCCTGCCCGTAGCGCGGGTCCACGGACTCCGGGGCCAGCCCCAGCAGCTCCGCCACCTGCTCGACCACGACCTCGTGCACCAGCAGCGCCCGCTCGTCCCGGTTCTTGGCCCGGATCTCGACCGGGCGGCGGTAGATCACGATCCGGTCCGGCGCGTCCCCGCGGGCCGCGATGAAGCGGCCGAGCGGCACGGACTCGCCGTCCCAGCCGTCCGCTCCGCCGGTCCCGTCCGGGCCACCGCCCGATCCCGGGCCGCCGAGTCCCGGCGTGGGCACCTCGAGCACCGTGAAGTCGACCCCGGACAGCTGTGGCCAGCGTCTCTCCAGCCGCTCCGCCGAGTCCTGCACCAGATCGACGAAGGACTCCGCGCGGCTGACCGAGAGCGGCACCTGGGGCGGCGCGATGGGGCCGCGCATACCTCGTCCGTGGCGATCGCGACGACGGGGACGCGGCTCGGACTGATGGGGGTGTACGGGCCTGGTCATCACTCCGAGGGTAGCCGTCGCCGACCCGCCCTCATGCGCTTACCGGACAGCCGCGCCGGATGTCGCCAAATGAGCATTCCAGCCATGCTTGGGTCCAAAAACGGACGTCTCTTGAGTCGCTTCCCTTGCCCAGGATGATCCCTCTCGGTTCGAGTGCTGACCGGATTCGTCATCGGCGGTTCTGGCCGCGTCGGAAGTCCACGCTGGTCAACCAGTAAGTTCACGTTTCGGGTGCACGGTGCGAACCGGGACGACACGGCGGAGTGAGCTGGTGGAGAGTCGTCGCGGCCCGCTCAAGAGTGCGGTACCGTCCAACGTCGTGAGCCCTGTACGTCGCTGTTCGCGCACCGCCTGCGGCCGCCCCGCCGTCGCGACGCTGACGTACGTCTACGCGGATTCGACCGCCGTTCTCGGGCCGCTCGCCACCTACGCCGAGCCCCACTGCTACGACCTGTGCTCGGAGCACTCCGAGCGGCTGACCGCCCCGCGCGGCTGGGAGGTCGTCCGGCTCGCCGTCGACACCGGTCCGACCCGGCCCAGCGGTGACGATCTGGAGGCGCTGGCCAACGCGGTCCGCGAGGCCGCCCGCCCGCATGAGCGCGCGGCGGGGGCGGCGGCCGGTTCGGGGG
>NZ_JAEEAP010000401.1 GCF_016103465.1 Streptomyces sabulosicollis | reverse complement strand
GCGCCCGCCCGCTCCGCGCCGCCCACCGGCCCGGCCCCCCGCTGGCGGCCGCCGCGGCGGGTCATGCGCTGGGGGGCGCTGATCGTCCCCGTCCTCCTCGCGGTCGCCGACGCGCTGCTCGTCAACGGCGTCACCTTCGGCCTCGAGCTCAACGTCTCGCTGGTGGCGGCGGCCGCGCTGCTGGTGCGCCGGAAGCTGCCCGCGCTGGTCTTCCTGGTGACGCTGCCGGGGATCCTCATCGGCTACGTCTGGTTCGCGCCGATGATCGCCCTCTACACGGTGGCCCGGCTCCGCCCCGACCGGCGGCTGCTGGGGATCTCCGCGCTGCTGCTGGCGGCCGCGCACTTCATTCCCTGGCCCGTCTCCGACTTCGAGCCGACCGCGTACCGGGAGAACACCCTCACGCTGATCGACGCGTGTGTGACCTCGGTGGGGCCCATCGCGCTGGGCCTCCTGGTGCGTACCCGCGGGGAGCTCGCCGCCCGGATCGAGGACCTGACCCGCAGCCGCCGCCACGCGGACGAGCTGATCGCCGAGCAGGTGCTGTCCACCGAACGCGCCCGGCTCGCCCGCGAGATGCACGACGTGGTCGCCCACCAGGTCAGCCTCATCAGCCTCCAGGCCGGCGCGGTGCAGATCAGCGCGGAGGACGCGAAGGCGCGGGAGGGCGCGCGGACGATCCGCGAGCTGTCCGTGCGGACCCTGGACGAACTCCGCCATATGGTCGGCATCCTGCGCGCGGCGGGCGGCGACCACGAGGAGCTGACCCCGCAGCCCCGGCTGGCGGATCTGCCCCGGCTGATCGAACTCAGCGCGCTGAACGTCACCTTCGAGACGGACGGCGCGACCCAGCGGCCTGGCCACTCGGAGGCGGTGGAACGGGCCGCCTTCCGCATCGTCCAGGAGGCGCTGACCAACGTCCGCAAGCACGCGCCGGGGGCGCGGGTGACGGTACGGGTCAGCGACGCGCGGGAGGAGGAACCGGAGGCGGCGCACGGGGCGGCGGACGACGCGGCGGGGGCGGCGGAGGAGGCCCGGGGCCTGCGGGTCGAGGTGCGCAACGGACCGCCCGACGCCTCCGCGGTGGCCCCGGGGCTGCCGGGCGGCGGCCACGGTCTGGTCGGGCTGCGGGAGCGCGCACAGCTGCTGGGCGGCACGCTGGAGGCCGGGCCCACGGAGGAGGGGGGCTTCGTCGTACGGGCCGACTTCCCCAAGACCCCACGCGTCACGGGACCGGCATGAGCGGGCCACGTACGGCCCCGGGCGCGCCCCTGTGCGTACGGACGCCCCTGGGCGTCCTAGGCCGACAGCGGGTCGGCGGCGTCCTCCTCGTCCTGGTCCGGCTCCGTGGCCGCCCCCAGGTCGGGGTAGACGTCGAACAGCCGCCGCACGCCCAGGGCCGCCAGCACCCGGTGCACATGCGAACCGTGCGCGGCGTCCTGCGGCGGCAGGATCAGCCGCAGCCGACCCGAGCACGACCGCATCAGCCGGCGCGCCGCGATCAGTACGCCGACCCCGCTGGAGTCGCAGAACCGGACCTCCGAGAGATCCAGAACCAGCCAGTGGCGGCCCTCGGCGACCGCGTCGTGGACGTGCTGCCGGACTGCGGGCGAGGTCACCAGGTCCATCTCTCCCGAGACCTGGAGAACGACCCACTCCCCCCGCCGGTCCTCCATCACCTTCAACGTCACGCGCCCGAAGCCCTTCGCTCGCCGCTAACCGGAATTTGCTGTTCCCGGGCGGCTGCCCGCCCGTCGGCGCATGAAACTCCCCCAGGCATACGCCTTGAGGGACGACCCTATGCCGCGCCGAAGCGTTTCGTCTCCCCGATCCCGCGCAAAGCGACCGACCCAATACCACGCGCGACCCCGTTCTCACGCACTTTGCCTGATGGACGCGTGTTGTGAGAGCCACCGGCATTACATTCGATATGAACGTGGGCATAGTGCCTGGAGGGCCGGCCGGACAACTCGGGATGGGGGGCCGCATGGCGAATGACGCACCGCCCCGCTGGGACCGCAGGATGCAGCAGCGTCTGGCACGCGGCGAAGCGGCCGCACTTGCCGAGCTCTATGACCGTTTTGCCTCACTTGTCCATACTTTGGCGCATCGGGTCCTCGAGGACGAGACCGGCGCCGACCGCGTCACCCGGGAAGTCTTCGGCTACGTCTGGGAGAACCCGGACGCGTACGACCCCCAGCAGGGCTCGCTGCGCGCCTGGATCGCCATGCTCGCCCAGCGCCAGGCGGTGCACCGGCTACGCGCGTCGCAGACCGCCTCGGCCCGCGGGGACACCCTCACCTCCGAGGCCCTGGAGGAGCGGATCCGCGAGGCGTCCGTGGCCGCCCGCGCCGACTACATCGTCACCTCCATGCCCGCCCCGCTGCGCGCCGCCCTGGAACTCGCCTACTTCGACCGCCGCGACTACCGCCAGGCAGCGGCCGCCCTCGGGGTGACCGAGGACGAGGCCAGGCGCCGGCTCCGGCTGGGCCTCCAGCTGCTGTCCACGGCCCATGTCCAGCCGCCCCGCGCGGTCTCGCCCCCGGGCTACGGACGGGCGCTGTGACCGGGCGCGGCGGGCCGGACCCGTACGACGACGCCTACGGCGAGGGCTCCGGTGGCCCCGGGGACGGGAGAGACGGGCCCGGACGGGGCAGCGACGCGGATCTGCCGTCCCACCCCGCCGGGCCACCACGCATACCGCCGCCGCGGCCGGCCGCCGAGGACAGCGGCCACTGGCCGGGCGCCCTGGAGGGCGGCATCCCCGCCCCGCGCCCGCCCACGGCGGACGAGGCAGCGGCGGAGCGGGCACCGGAACCCGGTCCGGAACCAGATCCGGAACCCACTGCGGGCTCCGCACCGGATGCGACACCGACACCGGAGCAGCACCCCTGCCCCGGCCCGGGACCGGATCCGGCATCGGGTCCCGAGCCGCCCGCCGCCGCCTCGCTGCCCGCGTCCGGGGGCACGCCCGTGCCACCGGCCACGCCCCTGGCGGCGCCCACACCCTCCGCGGCCCATCCGTTCCCGCACGATCTGCTCCGCTCGCTGCTCGGCGCGTGGGCGCTCACCGCGTGCTCGCAGGAGGAGACCGCCGCCGTCGAGGCGCATCTCAACCACTGCCCCTCCTGCGCCGAGGAGGCGCTGCGGCTGCGCGACGCCGTCGGGCTGCTGCACACCGAGCACAGCCTGGACCTCGACCCGATGCTGCGCTCCCGGGTGCTCGCGGGCTGTCTGGGCCGCCGCCCGGCCCGGATCCCCATGCCCGGCTGGGCCGGTGCCTACGACGCCGAGGCCGCCCGGCTGGACGCGCTGCTGCGCGACATGGGCGAGGCCGAGTGGCGTGCGCCGGTGCGGCTCAAGTGGTTCGACGGGCGGCGGCTCACCAGCCGGGACACCACGGTCGCCGGGGTGATCGGCCATCTGATGGTCGTGGACGGCATCGTCGCCGCCTCCCTCGGCCTCCCCGACCCGATGGGCGCCGGCGCCCCCGGCTCGCCCCTGGCCCGTACGGAGGCGTACTGGCACCACGAGCCCGGCGCCGCGTACGGGGCCGGTCCGCCCGGGGCGGTGCGGGAGTTGTGGCGCGAGCAGGGCCATGCCCTGGTCCGTACGGTGTCCTTCGCCGGGCGCGGGGTCGCGGAGCTCGACGTGCCGTACGGGGACTTCGCGCTGCCGATCCGCGACGCGTTCCTCGACCGCGCCCTGGAGTGCTGGGTGCACGCCGGGGACATCGCCGAGGCCATCGACTACCCCTATGAACCACCGGCCTCCGCCCACCTCAAGGCCATGATCGACCTGTGTGCCCGGCTGCTTCCGGGGACGCTGGCCGAGCGGCGCCGGGCCGGGCTGGCGTCCCCGCCCCGGCGGCTGGTCGAGGCGGGCACCCCGGGCCGCACGCTCCATCTGCAGGTGGAGGGCACGGGCGGCGGCGACTGGTACATCCCGCTGGACTCCCCGGCGGCGACGGCCGCTCCGGAGGAGGCGGTGGCGACGATCGCGCTGGACCAGGAGGCGTTCTACCTGCTGGCGTCCGGGCATGTGCCGCCGCAGGAAGCGGCGGCGGGCCTGTCCGGGGACACCGAGGCGATCCGGGACGTGCTCTTCGCCACAGCGTCCCTATCCCGCCTCTGAGTCGGGCGGACTCACCTCCGCGTCAGGCGGACACGTCCCCGAGTCGGTCGGGAGTCCGTCTCGGGGGTCAGTCGAAGACGACCGTCCGGTGCCCGTTGAGCAGCACCCGGCGCTCGCTGTGCCACTTCACGGCGCGGGCCAGCGCCTGGCACTCCACATCGCGGCCGACCGCCACCAGCTGGTCCGGGGTGAGCCCATGGCCGACGCGCTCGACCTCCTGCTCGATGATCGGGCCCTCGTCCAGATCGGCGGTCACATAGTGGGCCGTGGCACCGATCAGCTTGACCCCGCGCGCATGCGCCTGGTGGTACGGCTTGGCGCCCTTGAAGCTCGGCAGGAAGCTGTGGTGGATGTTGATGATCCGGCCCGACAGCTCCTTGCACAGGTCGTCGGAGAGCACCTGCATGTAGCGGGCCAGCACCACCAGTTCGACGTGCTCCGCGCGCACCAGCTCCAGCAGCCGGGCCTCGGCCTCCCGCTTGGTGTCCTTCGTCACGGGGATGTGGTGGAACGGAATCCCGTAGGAGCCGACCAGCTCCTGGAAGTCCGTGTGGTTGGAGACCACCGCGGCGATCTCGACCGGCAGCGCGCCGATCCGCGACCGGAAGAGAAGGTCGTTCAGACAGTGCCCGAACTTGCTGACCATGAGCAGGATGCGCATCTTCTGATCGGCGCGGTGGATCTCCCAGTCCATCCGGAAGGACTCGCCGACCGCCGCGAAGCTGGCCCGCAGATCCTCCACCTTCACCGGCGAGACGGCGCGGAAGGCCACCCGCATGAAGAAGAGCCCGGTGTCACGGTCCCCGAACTGCTGGCTGTCCTCGATGTTGCAGCCGGTCATGAAGAGATAGCTCGACACGGCGTGCACGATGCCCTGCTTGTCCGGGCAGGACAGCGTCAGGATGTACTGGTCGGGGACGGGATGCGACTCGCTCATGACTCCATAGCGTCCCACACCCGCGACCGCGCCCCACACCCGCGACCGCGGTCAGACCGCCTGCGTCATGATCGCCAGTACTTCGAGGGTGCGCGGTGGGGTGTCCGGATCCTCGCCGTCGTTGGTGGCCAGCCGCACATGGGCCTCGCGGGCCGCCCGTACGGCCTCCGGCCAGCCATGGTGCTCGAGGTACGCCGAGACGGGGGCGTCCGCGCCCACCTGGTGCATGATCCTCAGCACCCGCAGCACGGCGACATCGACCAGCGCCGCCTCCTGCGAGTCCCGGAAGATCGTCCCGACGTACTTCTCGGCGGACCAGTTGTCCAGCCAGGTGTCCTCGACCAGCCGGTAGACGGCGTCCGTCACATCCCCGTACCCGGGCTGGCCGGCCAGCCAGCACTCCTGCTGGAAGACGGGATCCGAGAGCATATGCAGCGCCGAGCGCACATTGGTGCGCCAGCGCCACCAGGGCATGTCGTTGACAGGCATGACTCCCATGGTGGTCGAGCGACGGGCGCGACGGGAAGACTTCTCCGAACCTTGCACAGTCACCGATCGTACGTTCTTCACACAGAGAGACGGATCAACCCCCGCTGTTCACCTCTACGTCACCATCCCTTGTCTTGTCATAGCGGCTGTGTTCCTCGCGAAGCGACAGGCTCGCTTGCCATGACCGGACGGCGACGCCCCTCCTCCCGCCCCATCCGAGCCGCCGTCGCGGCACTGTGCACGGCGGTCGGCGCGGCGCTGCTGACCGGCTGCGGCGCGGTGCTGCCGAACGAGAGCGGCAGTGACCCCATCACCGTCATGACCTGGGCTCCCGAGGGCACGAAAGCGACCAATATGCCGGGAATGCCCGCGATGGCGAAGGCATTTGCCCGCTGGGTCAACGACTCCGGCGGCATCCACGGCCGCAAGCTCCAGGTCGTCACCTGCAACGAGCGCAACGACGCCGTCCAGGCCGCCCGCTGCGCCCAGCGGGCCAAGGAGGACAAGGCCGTCGCGGTCGTCGGCTCGTACAGCCAGTACGGCCGGGCCTTCATCTCCCCGCTGGAGGTCGCCGGCATCCCCTACATAGGCGGCTACGGGCTGACGCAGGAGGAGTTCGACAGCCCGTACTCGTATCCGGTCAACGGCGGCCAGGCCGCCCTGCTGGTGGGCAACGGCCGCCAGCTGGCCTCCCGCTGCGAGCACACCGCCCTGGTGCGCCCCGACACCATCGCGGGTGACGAGCTCCCCCAGCTCCTCAACACCGGCCTCGAGGCGGGCAATCGCGCCGCCGCCCAGGACGTCCGTGCCCCCGAGGACGCGGGCGACTACAGCAAGCAGGCCACCACCGCCCTGGAGCGCGTCGGCGCCGACAGCTCCCTCGGCACCGCCGACCAGGGCGCGGCCCTGGACAGCTCCTGCGTCACCGCGGCGCTCGGCAACCGCACCGGCACCTTCTTCGACTCCTTCCGCCGGGTCCAGGAGAACCACCCGAAGGTGCGGATAGCCTCCATCCTCGGCGGCGTCCGGCAGTCCCTGATCGACTCCACCGGCGGCACCTCCAGCCCCCTGGAGGGGACCTATGCCACCGGCTGGTACCCGGCCGGGGACGATCCGCGCTGGAACCCCATGAAGAGGGTCATCAACAAGTACGCCTTCGACGACAACCGCATCGACCCGGACGACCCCGGTACGCAGACCACCTGGATCGGCTACACGGTGCTGCGCTCGGCGCTGATGTCCCTGCACGCCGACGACATCAGCGCCCGTACCCTGCGCAACACGCTGGACAACGGCCACGCGGTCAACACCGGCGGGCTGACGCCGACGCTGCGCTGGGGCTACGACGACACGCTGCACGTGCCCAACTACTCGCGCATCGTCAACGCGGACGTCACCTACCAGATGGTGCGCGACGGCCGGCTGGTGGCGGTGCGCAAGGGCTTCGTCAACGTGTCCAAGATCCTGGAGCGCTACCACCCGGCGGACTGAGCCGTCACGACTCCGGCGGGTACGGCCCCGGCGGATACGGCCCCTGCAGACCGCGCCGGGGACGGCGGCGCCGCCCCCGGCCGCCCGGTCACAGATCGGTGGCCTGGCGCGAGGTGAGGCCGTACTGGGAGGCGATCGGGTTCCACAGCCCCGAGGCCGTCTTCTTGGCCTGGGTCGCCTCGCCGCTGGCCCGCTCGGCCGCCCCGACCCGGGGCGTACGACGGGCCTTGCCCTTGGGGCAGCCCCTCTTGCCGCCGACCTGGTCGGCCCAGGCCGCGTACTCGTTGTCGGCCCTGGCCGAGGACTTCCACGCCTTGGTGAGCGACGCGGTCAGCCGCGCGTGGTCGGGGAGCTTGTCCACCGACAGCTTGCCCAGCCGGGTCACCAGGCCGTTGCGCTGGCCCGCGGCCGTCCGCAGATCCGACGCCGCGGTGGTCAGGTCCTTGCAGGACTTGATGTTGTCCACGGCCTTGATCACCGACGCCCGGCTGTTGTTGCTGTCGGCGAGCAGCGCGTCCAGCGCCTTCGCCTGCGTCTCGACGGGGTCGACGGCGGCCTTGGAGGACTCCGCGGCGCTCGGCGAGGAGCTGCTCAGCGTGGAGTTGTCCTTACTGTCGTCGTCGCCGCCCCTGCTGAGCACGGCTCCCGCGGCGAGCCCGGCGACGGCGCAGCTCGCCACCACCACAACGCCGATGAGCATGCCCCGCGACATCCGGCGCCGTCCGCCGCCGCCATGGCCGCCGTCACTGCGGCCACCGGAGGGCGGTTGTGGAACGTCCGGGCCGAACTGCGGAAGCTGCTGCGTCTCATCGGCGCCACCGCCGCCGTCGCGGAACAGACCGTCGAACTCCGAGGGCGGCGGCCGGTCCCCGGGACGGCCGGGACGGATCGCGTAAGGGGCGCTGCCGGGCCGCTCCGGAATCGGCGCGGGCCCGGCGGGCGCGGGCCCGGCGGGCGCGGGCCCGGCGGGCGTGGGCGGCAGCACCGCGGTCTCCTCCGCGGCCGCGGCCGCGGGCGGCTGCTGGCGGTGGGCGCCCCGGCGGCCGGGGCGGACGGCGCGCAGCTGGGTGGTGGACTCGGCCGGCGACTCGGGCCGGTTCCTGTCTCTTATAAACCTCT
>NZ_JAEEAP010000400.1 GCF_016103465.1 Streptomyces sabulosicollis | reverse complement strand
GGGCGGAGCCCCTGGTATCGGGAAGGGGCGGGGAGGGGAAAGCACCGGCTGCGCCGCGTGGTCCCCCGGAGACCCGTGGCGCGCCGGCCAGCACCTACTCGACCGGCACCAGCACCACCGGGCAGTGCGCGTGGTGCAGTGCCGCGTGGGTGACGGGGCCGAGTTGCATGCCGAGCCGGGGCGTCCGCCGGTGGACGGCCAGGACCAGGACGTCGGCCGCTCGGGACGCTTCCACCAGCGCCTGCGCGGGGGCGCTGTGGGTGGTGTGCTCCCGCACCCGGATCTGCCCGAACTCCTCGCGCAGCCCGGCCACCATCCCGTGGGTCACCGTCTGCTCCCGCTCGGCGCGCAGCGCCACCACCTCCCGCGCGGGCAACGCGTGGTCGCCCGCGAAGACGCGTGGCCGCGGCCAGGCGTAGAGCACCCGCAGCCGGGCCCGGCGCCGGGCGGCCTCCTCGAAGGCGAAGCGGGCCGCCGCGGCGTCCGCCCCGCTCTCCACCCCGACCAGTACCTTGCCGTGGCCCTCGGCCCCGTACGCCATCGGCGGCCCGCCGCGCACCACCAGCAGCGGGCGCCGGGTGTGGGCGGCCAGCCGCAGCCCGACCGAGCCGAGCAGCAGCCCGGTGAAACCGCCGAGGCCCCGGGTGCCGATGACGATCAGCGCGGCGTCCTCGCCGATCCGCAGCAGCTCGGGCACCGCGTCCTGGGCCGTCAGGGTGGGCACGATCCGCAGCTGCGGATCCTGCTCCTGGGCCCGCGACACGGCCAGCCGCAGCACGGTCCTGGCGATCTCCACCGCGGGCCGCCGCGGTTCGCTGTCCGGGTCGAAGGCGAGCGGGTCGGTACGGGCCCACGGCCAGGCGTGCACGATCTCCAGTGTGGCGGCGCGGCGCCGTGCCTCGGTGACCGCCCGGTCCAGCGCGGCCCAGGCGCTGTCGGAGCCGTCCAGGCCCACCACCACGCGGCCGTCCCGCACCGGCTTGCCGACCGGGCGGGTCATCGCCGCGCACCTCCCCGGCCGGTGGAGTCGTCGACCCGATAGCTGAGCCGGTCGACCACGGCCACCACACCGTCCACCTGTCCGGTCATCCGGATCGCGATGGGGATCTCGCTGTGCCGGTCCAGCTGCCCCTCCAGCCGTACGACCCCGTCGGTCACGGTGACCGCGACGGACTGCGGGCCGAGCCACAGCGAGCGGACCAGCACCTCGTCGATCACCTCGGCGCGGATCTCGTCGTCCGGGCGGAGGAAGACCCGCAACAGGTCACGGCGGGTGACGATGCCGATCAACCGGTCCTCCTCGTCGACGACGGGCAGCCGCTCGACGCGATGGCGGTCCATCGCGCGGGCCGCGTCCACGATGCTGTCCTGGGGGCGCACGGTGACCACGGGGCGCGACATCAGGTGTCCGGCCGTCGGGGCGGGTGCGCTGAGATCGGTCCCGGTGATCATGCCGACCACCTTGTCGTCCTCGTCCACCACGGGCAGCCCGTTGAAGGGGTGCCGGGAGAGGAGCGCACCGACCTCGTCGAACGACGCCTTGGAGCTCACCCGTACGACGTCGTCGGTCATCACATTGCCGATCTTGCGGTGCTTCATCGGTGCCTCCCCGGTCCGCTCCCAGCTTGGGCCGGTGCTCCGGCCCCCCTCTTGGGCTGCCCGGGGTCCGCTCGGGACCGTTCGGCCCGCACGGGCGCCCTGGGCCGAACGACCCCGGGCGGGGCCGGAACGCCCCTCGCGCGGGATCCCGCGGGCCGCGAGGGTGGAGGCGTCGGGACAGCGGGGCCAAGCGGCTCGGGACGGACGCGGGGCCGCCGCGCGGAAGGTGGTGGGACGGTGGAGCTCCCCTTGGTGGTGGGCGTCGACGGCTCGCACCACAGCCTCCAGGCGGTGGACTGGGCGGTGGACGCGGCCGCGCGGCACGCGGTGCCGCTGCGGCTGGTCCACGCCTCGCTGTGGGAGCGGTACGAGGGCATCGCGCCCGCCGCCGACCCCGAGCGCCCCTGGGAGCAGATCAGGGACGAGGAGATCGCCGCGTCCGCCGCGGAACGGGCCCGCCGCCGCGGCCCGGATGTGAAGGTCGCCGCCGAGGTCCTGCCGGAGGACCCGGTGGCCGCGCTGCTGCGCGCCGGGCGGGACGCCTCGGGCGTGGTCATCGGCTCCCGCGGCCGCGGCGAACTCGCCGGGCTGCTGCTGGGTTCGGTGAGCCTCGCGGTCGCCGCCCGCGCCACCTGCCCGGTGACCGTCGTACGCGGCGGCGAGCCCAACCGGGGCGGCGCCTACGGGCGGATCGTGCTCGGCGTGGGCGAGCCCGGCGGGGCGGGCGGTCCCTCGGCCACGGCCCGGTTCGCCTTCCACGAGGCGGAGGCGGGCGGCCGCACGCTGGAGGCCGTACGGGCCTGGCGCGCGCCCGCCGGTGAAGTGACGGATGATCTGCTGCTGGAGGGGGACCCGGTCCGTGCCCACTGGGCACGGGCGGAGCGGACGCTGGACGACGCCCTGCGGATCCCCCGACGGGACCACCCCGAGGTCACCGTGCACCGCGCGACGGTCGAGGGAACCGCCCGCAAGGCGCTCCTCCACGCGGCGGCCACCGCCGATCTGCTGGTCCTCGGCGCCCGCCGCGGTCACCTGCACACCGCCGCCGGGCTGCAACTCGGCCGCATCGCCCACGCGGCCCTGCACCACGCGCCCTGTCCGGTGGTGATCGTGCCGGAGCGGGGCTGAACGACCGGCGGGTGGACAACCGGACACCACGAGACGGGCACGTCACCGCAGACCATGAGGGAGAGAGGTCCATGCCAGACGCACCGACCATGACGGGTTCGCCGAGCGGCGGGCTCGCCGACGACCGGATCCGCGCCCTGGACGCCCACTGGCGCGCCGCCAACTACCTCGCGGCGGGCCAGATCTATCTGCTGGCCAACCCCCTGCTGACCGAGCCGCTGCGCCCGGACCACATCAAGCCCCGGCTGCTGGGCCACTGGGGCACCTCACCCGGACTCAACCTCGTCCACACCCATCTCAACCGCGTCATCAAGGACCGTGACCTCGACGCCATCTGCGTCTGGGGCCCCGGCCACGGCGGCCCCGCGGTGCTCGCCGGCTCCTGGCTGGACGGCAGCTACTCCGAGACGTATCCGGACGTGAGCCGGGACGGGCCGGGGATGGCCCGGCTCTTCCGGCAGTTCTCCTTCCCCGGCGGAGTGCCCAGCCATGTGGCCCCGGAGACGCCCGGCTCGATCCACGAGGGCGGTGAGCTCGGCTACTCCCTCGCCCACGCCTACGGGGCCGCGCTGGACAACCCCGGACTGCTGGTCGCCTGCGTCATCGGCGACGGCGAGGCCGAGACCGGTCCGCTGGCCGGCTCCTGGCACGCGAACAAGTTCCTGGACCCCGTCCACGACGGTGCCGTGCTGCCGGTCCTCCACCTCAACGGGTACAAGATCGCCAACCCCACGGTGCTGGCCCGGCTGCCCGAGCCCGAACTGGACGACCTGCTGCGGGGATACGGCCACGAGCCGATCCACGTCGCCGGGGACGAGCCGTTCGAGGTGCACCGGGCCATGGCCCGCGCCCTGGACGAGGCCCTGGACCGGATCGCCCTGCTCCAGCGCACCGCCCGCGAGGAGGGCATCACCGAGCGGCCGCGCTGGCCGGTCATCGTGCTCCGCACGCCCAAGGGCTGGACCGGGCCCGAGGAGGTCGACGGGGTTCCCGTGGCCGGCACCTGGCGCGCCCACCAGGTCCCCCTGCCGGGCGTCCGGGAGAACCCGGAGCATCTGCGGCAGCTGGAGCGCTGGCTGCGTTCGTACCGCCCCGAGGAGCTCTTCGACGCCGACGGGCGGCCCCGGCCGCACGTCCTGGCCGAGGTCCCGGCGGGCGACCGCCGCCTGGGCGCCAATCCGCACGCCAACGGCGGACTGCTGCTGCGCTCGCTGCCGGTGCCCGCCCTGGAGCGGTACGCGGTCCCCGTGGACAAGCCCGGTGCGACCCTGCACGAGCCGACCCGGGTCCTCGGCGGGCTGCTGGAGAAGGTCATGGAGGACACCGCCGCCCGCCGCGACTTCAGGGTGGTCGGTCCCGACGAGACCGCCTCCAACCGGCTGGAGGGCCTCTTCCGCGCCACCGGCAAGGCGTGGCAGGAGGCCACCCTCCTCACCGATGAGCACCTCAGCCGCAACGGCCGGGTCATGGAGATCCTCTCCGAGCACCTCTGCCAGGGCTGGCTGGAGGGCTATCTGCTGACCGGGCGGCACGGCCTCTTCTCCTGCTACGAGGCGTTCGTGCACATCGTCGACTCCATGGTCAACCAGCACATCAAATGGCTGAAGACATCCCGTTCCCTGCCCTGGCGGCGCCCCGTGGCCTCCCTCAACTACCTGCTGACCTCCCATGTGTGGCGCCAGGACCACAACGGCTTCTCGCACCAGGACCCCGGCTTCGTCGACCACGTGCTCAACAAGAGCCCGGAGGTGGTGCGCGTCTATCTGCCGCCGGACGCCAACACCCTGCTCAGCGTGGCCGACCACGTCCTGCGCAGCCGCGACTACGTCAACGTCGTCGTGGCGGGCAAACAGCCCTGCTTCGACTGGCTCGACCTGGATCAGGCGCGCGCCCACTGCGCCCGCGGCGCCGGGACCTGGGACTGGGCCGGCACCGAGAACGGCGCGGGGGAGCCGGACGTGGTGCTGGCCGCCGCGGGCGATGTGCCCACCCAGGAGGTCATCGCGGCCGCCGGGATCCTCCGCCGCCATCTGCCCGATGTGGCCGTGCGGGTGATCAACGTCGTCGACATGACCCGGCTGCTGCCGAAGGAGGAGCATCCGCACGGGATGCCGGACCACGAGTTCGACGCCCTGTTCACCCGCGACCGGCCGGTCATCTTCGCCTACCACGGCTATCCGTGGCTGGTGCACCGGCTGTCCTACCGCCGTGCCGTCCACCCGAACCTCCATGTGCGCGGCTACAAGGAGATGGGCACCACGACCACGCCGTTCGACATGGTGGTCCGCAACGACCTGGACCGCTACCGGCTGGTGATGGACGTCATCGACCGGACCCCCGGGCTCGCGGTGCGGGCCACGGCCGTACGGCAGCGGATGCAGGACGCCCGGACCCGCCACCACGCCTGGATCCGCGAGCACGGCACCGACATGCCCGAGGTCGCCGAATGGTCCTGGACCGGCTGAACACCTGACCGGGGGGCCGGCCGGGGACCCGTCGGGGCTCATCCGGTGGGGAAGTACGCCTCCAGATAGGCGTTGCGGAACTTCCCCGCCGGGTCGTGCCCGGCCAGCAGCCGCGCGAAGTCGGCGGCCCGGTCGTACGAGGAGAGGATCCGCTCCGGCGCGGCCGTCGTCAGCTTGCCCCAGTGCGGCCGCGCCCCCAGCGGCAGCAGCGCCTCCTCCATCGTGGCCACCACCTCGATCACCGCCTCGTGGTCGGGGACCCAGGTGAAGTGGAAGGCCACGCTGTCCCGGCCGTACGCGGGGCTCAGCCACAGCTCGTCCGCCGCGACCGTACGGACCTCGGACACCTGCACCACGGGGGCGATCCGGTCGCCGAGCCCGCGCAGCGCGGCGAACGCCGCCGAGGCGGCCTCGCGCGGCAGCAACAGCTCCGACTGCAGCTCGTCGCCGTTGCTCGGGGTGAAGTCCGGGCGGAAGTGCGGCAGCCGCTCATGCCACGGTCCCGGCGCGCCCAGCTGCTCGGTGCAGTGCAGCGGCGGCATCGCGGGCACCGGGTGGTGGTGGCGGTTGGCCGGGCGGGCCCCCAGCCACGGCTGCCCGGGCTCCGGGGGATCGGGCAGATCGGTGCGGCACTTCAGCCACACCACGCCCTCGCCCGAGCGCCAGTCGGTGAAGACGCTGACGCTGTACGCGGCGCCGAAGATCTCCTCGAAGCTGTCGTCCAGCCGGTCCAGCGGCAGCCCGGTCCACACCCACTGGGCCACGTCGAAGGTGGGCTCGATGTCCAGCGTCATGGCGGTCACCACGCCCAGCCCGCCGAGCCCGACCACGGCCCCGTTCAGCGTGTCCGGTTCCTCGTCCCGGTCGATCCGGGTCACCTCGCCGCCGGGGCCGACGATCTCCAGCCCCGCGACCGCCGCGGCCAGACAGCGCTGGTCGCTCCCCGAGCCATGGGTGGCGGTGGCGCAGGCCCCCGCGACCGTGATGTGCGGCAGCGAGGCCAGGTTGGCCAGCGCGAAGCCCTCCGCGTGCAGGGCCTGGGCCACATGGGCGTAGCGCATGCCCGCCGCGATGGTCGCGGTGCGCTTCCCGGGGTCAATCTCCACCCGGTGCGGCAGCCGGTCCAGGTTCACCAGATCGCCCTCGGTGTCGGCGATGCGGTTGAAGGAGTGGCCCGTGCCCAGCACCCGTACCCGCTCGGCGGAGCCGACGATCCGCCGCAGCTCGTCGACGGTGTCCGGGTGGTGCAGCCGGGCGGCGGAGAAGGTGATGTTCCCGGCCCAGTTCGTCGGGGCTTGGCTGGTCGGCATCCGTGTCGTCCTGTTTCCGCTGGAGGGCGATGGGTGATGTTGTCAGGACCTTGGTACAGGTCCGCACCCTGATCCGTACAGACCCGGTTTCGCCGTCCGTGACCCGGACGGCCCAGCAGGACGGGCCGCCCTGCCGCCGCGCGCCCCACGATGGGCGCATGACTGCCCCGAAGCCAGAGCGTCCGAGGTCGGTACTGGTCGGTGAGCTCTGCGCGGAGTTCGCGGGCACCATGGTGCTGATCCTCTTCGGCTGCGGTGTGGTGGCCCAGGTGGTGGCGGGCGACACCCTGACGAAGATGCCGGGCTCGCTCGGCAACCACGACTCCATCGCCTGGGCCTGGGGCCTGGGCGTCACCCTCGGTGTGTATGTGGCGGCGCGGCTCAGCGGGGCCCACATCAATCCGGCGGTCACCCTCTCCCTGGCGGCCTTCAAGGGCTTCCCCTGGGCCAAGGTCCTGCCGTATGTCGTGGCCCAGACGGTCGGTGCGTTCGTCGGGGCCCTGCTGGTGCGCTGGAACTACACCGAGGCGCTGGGCCACGCCGACCCGGGGCACACCTTCAAGACCCAGTTCGTCTTCTCCACCCTGCCCGGCAACGGCACCCTGCCGGTCAGCGAGTGGGGCGCGCTGCGCGACCAGATCATCGGCACCGCGATCCTGGTGCTGCTCATCTTCGCCGTCACCGATGTGCTGAACTCGGCCCCGAAGGCCAATCTGGGGCCCTTCGTCATCGGGCTGATCGTGGTCGCGATCGGCATGGCGTGGGGCGCCGACGCGGGGTACGCCATCAACCCGGCCCGTGACTTCGGCCCCCGGCTGGCCAGTTACCTCACCGGCTACCGCAGCGCGTGGCGGGACCAGTACGGGGATCTGTACTTCTGGGTGCCGATCGTGGGCCCGCTGATCGGCGGGCTCATCGGCGCAGCCCTCTACAAGGTGCTGATCAGCCGCTTTCTCCCGGTGCCCGGAACGGAGGTGGGCCGCACCCCGACCCCCGAGTAGCCGATCCGGGCCGTACCCCACCCACGAGAGGCGGCAGCATGCCGGAATTCATCGGTGCGGTGGACCAGGGAACCACCAGCACCCGTTTCATGATCTTCAACCACGACGGTGACGAGGTGGCGCGGTACCAGCTGGAGCACCGCCAGATCCTGCCGCGCGCGGGCTGGGTCGAGCACGACCCGGTGGAAATCTACGAGCGCACCAACTCGGTGATGCAGAACGCCCTGCGCGCGGGCGGACTCTCCCCCGCCGACCTGGCCGCGATCGGCATCACCAATCAGCGCGAGACCACGGTGATCTGGGATCCGCGCAACGGCCGCCCGTACTACAACGCCATCGTCTGGCAGGACACCCGCACCGACGCCATCGCGGCCGCCCTGGAACGGAGCGGCCAGGGCGAGGTCATCCGCCGCAAGGCGGGGCTGCCGCCCGCCACCTACTTCTCCGGCGGCAAGATCAAATGGATTCTGGACAACGTCGAGGGCGTCCGCGAGGCCGCGGAAGCCGGCCACGCCCTCTTCGGCAACACCGACGCCTGGGTGCTGTGGAACCTCACCGGCGGCCCGGGCGCCGGCATCCACGCCACCGACGTCACCAACGCCAGCCGCACCATGCTGATGGACCTGGAGACGCTGGACTGGGACGACGAGCTGCTGGAGATCTTCGGCATTCCGCGGGCGATGCTGCCGAAAATCAACCCCTCCTCCCACCCCGAGGCGTACGGCCAGGCCCGCAC
>NZ_JAEEAP010000003.1 GCF_016103465.1 Streptomyces sabulosicollis | reverse complement strand
ACCCCCGTCCGGGGCCGAGGTGTCCGCGCCCTGCTGGAACTGCCGTGCGCCGGTGGCCCCCCGGGACACCCGCTGCGCGTCCTGCGGCCGTGCGCGCACCCATGTGCTGCTGGTGTGCTCCGAGCCCTGTCTGGAGCTCCGGCACGGCCCCGGCCCTCCGCTGCGCCTGGGCCGCCACCCGGACTGGGCGCCGCGGACCGCCGCCGCCTTCACGGGCTGGAACAAGGTCTCCCGGCGTCATGCCTCGGTCACGGTGGAGCCGGACGGCACCGCCTGGGTCGAGGAGCCCGAGGCGGGCACCCGCAACGGCACGTATCTGAACGGCGCCCGGATCGCGGCGGGTGTGCGCACCCCCGTCCGCGACGGCGACCAGCTGCGGCTCGGACTGCGGGTCAGCTTCGCCGTACGGCTGTACGGACCGGGGCCCGGCACCGGCTGAGCCGGTGCCGGGCGGGTCGCGGGGCGGCTGCCCCCGTGCCGCCCCGCGCGCTCAGGTCCGCATCCCGGGCGGAATGACGACCGCCCGCAGCGGTGCCAGCAGCCGGTTGGCCTCGCCTGCCCCCTCGAACGTGCCCAGGTTGTGGGCCTGGCCGGGCACCGCCTTCAGCGGCTCCTCCCCGCAGCGGTCGCCGAACAGCACCAGGGCGGGGTGCGGGCGGTGCCGCCGCGACTGCCACACCAGCCCCTGGGCGTCCGGCACCTGGCGCCGGATCTCCCGCGCCCAGGCGCGGGTCTGCGCGTACTCGTCGGTCTCCAGCAGCCAGGAGGTCTGGAACACCGCGGCCAGGTCCTCCTCCTCGACCAGCCGCACCAGGACCAGGTCCTCGGTCACCCGCACCTTGGACAGCGAGCGGGTGGCCGCCAGCGCCCACGGCACCTGACGCCGCCCCTCCGGCCCGGTGAACTCCATGTCCCGGAGCATCACCTCGGCAAGGGTGGTGGCAGCCTCCACGGCCGCGTAGAGATACGGATACCGGTCCTCGGTGGTGGCGTCGAAGCGGTTGCCGCCGAAGAAGGAGTGCGCGGGCTTCGGGTTGAACTCGGTGCAGGCGTAGGCGGTTTCATGGCACCGCCACAGCTCGGTGCCCGCGCTCAGGACGAACAGGTTCGGGCTCATGCGCGCGCCCTCGGGGGGCGCCTGCCTCACCATCCGCCGTCTCCGGTCAGCGCGGCGGCGGCCTCGGTCAGCCGTGCGTCCGGCACCCGCCCCACCAGGGCGGCGGGCGCGTCGCGCAGCCAGGTGTTGCCGCCGAGCCACCAGTCGGCGGCGCCCCACGGGTCCTGGTCCGAGAGCAGCATTCTGTTGATCCGCTGCACCACCGGCCGTGGCTCACCGGTGTCCGGGTCGAACTGGAAGTCCGGGTAGCGGTCGCCGCGTTCGGGATCGGACAGTCGGATGAGCCCGGCCCCGGTGGGATCGTCGGCGACGGCACCGGTGAGCCGCTCCGGGCCCCGCGCGGGGGTGGTCAGCAGCCGCTGCCGCACGGCCCGGGCGATCTCGGCGCTCCCGGGGTCCAGCGTCGGCCAGTCCACGGACTCCAGCAGCCGGATCAGCCCGGCCAGCCGGTCGGTGTCCGGCAGGACCGCGGAGGGTGCCGCGCCCCCGGACCGGAACTGGTCCAGCTTCCTGCGCAGTTCCATGCCGCGGGGGAGGGGCAGCAGCGCCAGCCGCACCTGCCGCACCGCACCGCGCACGGCCTTGGCGTCGTCTCCGGCGGCCCGCAGCCGCAGCACACTGTCCTGGAATCCGCTGAACTGCGCGGCGGTGAGCGAGGCGCGGATCTCCGGCAGATGCCGACGCAGCAGCTCCAGGAGATCGTCGGTGGTCATGACTGTCGTCCTTCCGCGGGTGCGTGGGCAGCGGGGTTGCCCTGGTGGATGAATCCGGCCCAGGAGACGGCCCGGGCCAGACCGCCCGCGTCGCTCTGCGTCTCGGCCAGCAGGAGCCCGGTCAACCCGGGGACGGGGTGGCGGTCGTGGTCGAGCATCCACAGCTGGGCGGCGCGCAGGGCGTCCGGCGGGGCCAGCCCGCCGACGGTCAGATGGTGGTGGAAGACCACCATCAGCGCGGCGGAGGCGCTGTCCGAGACCTTCCACCGCGAGCCGACCACATCCGTGGCGCCCCGCGCCAGCAGTGCGGTGGTCGGGGTCAGCGCCTCGTCGTGGTCACGGCTGCTGAGGTCCGTCTCGCACGCGCTGAGCACGACCAGCGGCCCGGTGGCGGGCCGTTCCCCGGCGGGTACGTCGAGGATCCGCGTCACCGTCAGCCTGCCCAGGTCCGCGGTGTCCGCGGGGTCGGGGGTGTCCGCGAGGCCGGGGGCGTCCGGGGTGGCCAGGTGGAGGGCCGAGTCGGTGGGCCGCAGCCCGGCCAGGCCGTGCACCACCAGATGCAGCAGCGAGGCGGCGGGTGCGGCCGGGCCCCCGGGGAGGTGGGCGAGCACGTCGTCCGGGGTGCCCAGGGCATGCTCGGGAGCGTCCTCGTGCCAGCCGTAGAGCAGGGCCCCGGTGTAGTACGCGGTGTGCAGGGCCGTCACCTCGTCCTGCGCCCACGTCAGGTCCCCAGTGGGGTCGGCCACCAGCACCGCGCGCTCGCTCGCGGGCACCCGGCCGCGCCGGGCGGCCCGCAGGAACTCACCGCCGGACGCGGCGTACGAGATGACCGCGACCTCGCAGGCGTACGCGTACGGGCGCCGCGCGTCGGCCCGTGGCCCGGGGAGGCGGGCGGCGTGCCAGGGAACGGCACCGAGGTTGCCGCACGGCACGAGGACCAGCCGGACCGGCGCGTCGCGCTCCCCGCGTCCGTCGCGCGCTTCCCCCCGTCCGTCCGGCTCTTGCCCACGGCGTCCGTCCGGCTCTTGCCCACGGCGTCCGTCCGGGTCTTGCCCACGGCGTCCGTCCGGTTCTTGCCCACGGCGCCCGTCCCGCGCGGTCCCGTGCCCGTCCGGCGCTTTTCCGCGCCCGTCCGGCGCCCGGGCGTCCAGCGCCTCCAGGACGGGGGCGAGGACGGCCGGGCCCGCCCAGTCGCACAGCCCCTCCAGCGCTGCCTCCCAGTGCCGATGGGCCTCGGCGTGGGCGTCCATACCGTGCCCGGACACGGCGGACCGCCGGGCACCCGCGTCCAGATAGCGCTCCAGTGGCTCCCGGCCGAGCGCGCCGAGCCCCGGCAGCGCCAGCGCCGTCGGCTCGCCGGTGCTCCGCACCAGAACGGCCACGCCGTCGGCGGTGCCCTGCCCGGGCACCAGATACACCAGGGCATCGGCGCCGGTGGCGCGCAGCCCGTCCCGCAACTCCGCGATGCCGGGGGCGCCGAGCAGTCCGCGCAACGCCTCGGAGCCGCCCTCGGGCCGCCGCAGCGCCTCCAGCGCGCGGCGGCGCAGGGTACTGGGGATGGCGAGGCCCGGGGCGGGCTCGGTCGGCATCACTCGCGCGAGCGCGCTCCGCACCTCCTCCGGGGTGCCGCCGCCGACACCGGTGGCGAGGCCGCCGCCGGCGCTGGGCGCGTGGCTCCCGACGACCCCGCCGACCCCGCCGACGCCGGTCGCGCGCCCGGCACCGGTGCCAGACGCCGGTCCGGCCCCGGTCGGCCCGGCCTGGGGCGGGAGGTGCCGTACGGCGGCCCGCCACTGCTCGGCCAGCTCCGCCTCGCCCCGGGCGGCCAGCTGCTCGGGGACCCCGGCGGCCGCGGCCGCGGCCCGCAGCACCAGGCCCCGCCCGTGCTCCAGCGACTCCACGGCCTCCTCGATCCGGCCGTCCACGGCGGCCCAGTGGGCGGCGAGCAGCCCGCGGCTGGCCCCCGCCCTGGCCACCTCGAGGCCGTGCTCGGCGCCGAGTTGCAGCAGGACGTCCTCGGCGAGCACCCGCAGCGACTCCTGGGCCGTCGACACCGCGGCACCGAGGTCGTCACGCCCCCGGTCGGCGCGCAGCCGGTACACCTCGGCCAGCTCCCAGAGCACCTTCTGCCGGATGTCGGGGCTGGTGCGCTCGGTGAGGCCCCGGCGGGCGTGCTCCAGCTCGCCGACCGCCTCCTCCAGGACGGCCGGGTCGTCGGTCGAGCGGTGGATGGCCAGCAGCGCGTACACGACGGCCTGCCGGATGCGCACGTGCTGGTCGACGGTCGAGGCGGGGCCCTCCAGCGCCCCGCGGGCCCGGGTCACGGCCTCGGAGACCCGTGTCAGGTCCGGTTCGATCAGGGAGGAGAGGGCCAGCGCGGGCGCCCAGCACGCGTCCATCAGGGGCCGCGCGAACACGGGCACCCTCGGGTGCCCCGCCGCTTCCTCGAGATACGCGACGGCCGTGCGCAGAGCGGTGACCCCACCGTCCAGCGTGGCCAGGCTCAATTGCGCCTGGCCGAGCAGGAAGAGGACGAGGAACTGCCACTCGCCGCCCTCGGTCTCCTCCAGCAGGTCCAGCAGCTCGTCCAGCAGCTCCTCGAGCCTTTCGGTGTCCTCCTCGCCGAGGGCCTCGGTGATGCGCAGCTGAAGGTGCATGCACTGGTTGCAGATCCGCAGCCCCTCGGCGCCGGGCCCGGTGGCGTGTGCCGAGTCGAACACCGCGGAAGCGGGGCCGAAGAGCGCGTCGAGACGGGCCCGCGCCTGGTCGCGGTCGGTGAGGTTGCCGCCGAGGGTGTTGGCCGCGGCCAGCAGCCCGGGCGAGATGAGCCCGGCCATCCAGCCCACCCGTCCGGACCCCTCTCCGGCCGCCGCGCCGATCAACTCGGCGGCCTCGGCCAGCCGGTCGGCGTCACCCGTGCGCACACCCTGTGCCATGCGGCTCATCGCGGCCCGCATCGCGGTCTCCGCCTCTTCGCCGGCCGGTCCCTTGCTCACCTCGTCGACCAGGGTGGTCATATCCTCGGCCCGGATGGTGCCGGGCACCTCGATCTCCAGCATGAGGGCGGCCTGCGCGAAGGTGAGGGCGGCCTCTTCCTCGGTGAGCTCCTCCAGGTGGTCCGCCTCGCCGCCACCGCCGGTCCCGGCCGTGGCGAACTCGGCGGCCAGCCCGGCGAGGGTCTGCATCAGCTGGGAGTGGCGGCCCGGCATCCGCCGTGCCATCTGCGCCGCCAGGTCGGCCATCTGCTCGTAGTCCCCGGAGCGCGCGGCGGCGGGCACCCGTTCCAGTGCCTTGGCCGCCCACGTCAGGGGTTCGGCGAGGCCCTCGGGCAGCGTCGGCGCCAGCTCGGTCAGCAGACCGCACAGCTCGGTCAGGTCGGCGGTGAGCTCGGAGCCGCCCACCACCACCTGGCGCCCCATGTCGAAGGACTCCAGGAGGCGGGACAGCGTGCCGTCCCACCCGGCGACCATGCCGGGCGTGAGCAGCAGCTGCACCAGGTGGAGGGCGGAGAGCCGCTCGTCCCGGGGGTCGAGCACCCCGGGGGCGCGCGCCGCCCGCAGCACCCGCAGGCCCCGCTTGCGGTCGTCGTCGGTGGGATCGCGCCGGTAGCGCTCGGCGTACAGCCCGCCGAGCCGGGCGCGCACGGTGCACAGCAGAGCGTCCCCGTCCGGCACGGCCGTCGCCAACTCGACTTCCAGGCCGTCCAGTTCGGCGATGTGGTGGTCGAGCGGCGCGGGGTCGGCGGCGGGTGGCCGGGCGGTGCCGGACGCTCCGTCCGGGCGGATGCCGCCGGACGAGCTCTTGGCCGCCGGGCTGTCCGGCGGGGGCGGGACGATCAACGCCAGCGCGTCGGCCGCGGCTCGTTCGGCCCGGTCGCGTAACGCCGCGAGATCCCTGACGTGCATGAAACGTCCCCCTTCGGCATGCCCCTCTCATCATCCGCCCGTCCGCGCGAGCACAGGAGTCCTTTGATCGCTCTTTCCGGAAACCGACCAGAAGACGTCCGCGAATCGCCCGGTCGGGTACGCGTGTCCGGCGCCGCGCGAAGACTCCGGCGACGCCTCCGCGCTCTCCTTCGTACCGTTTCCTTAGAATCGCTCGCATGTCTGATCTGGTGACTGATGAGCTGATTGACCTGCAAAAATCCTCCGATGCCGAGCGTCAGCGGGTGTCCGGGCTGGACGGCGAGGAGCGCCGGGACCAGTGGGAGCGGTGGCGTGCGGCGGCGGAGCGGGTGCAGGCGGCGATCACGGAGCACGCCGCGTCGGCCGGGCTGAGCAGATTCGAGGTGGAGCGGGCGGTGAAGAAGGCCGTAAGACATCCGCAGGACTCATCCGCGGCATAGGCGCTGCCGGGGCGAGGGCTGCGCGGACGGGCTCTCGCGCCGCCCTCACGCCGCCCCGGTCACTCCGCCCCGGTCACTCCGCCCCGGTCACGCCGCCCCGGGCGGCTCGCGTGCCGCCCCCGCGCCGCCCTCACGCCGGGCACGTGCCCCCGGCACAACACCCGCCCACCCGGAGCGAAGAGAAAACGGACATGTGGTGAATCGTGTGACATCCCATCACGCCCGGTGAGTCACCTTTATCGATGCGTGACCAAATGTGTGGGTGACGTGCGCGGCCGCGCCCTACCCTCGCCGATGACTCAACGTTTCCGCACAGGGTCCCCGCGGCGAAAAGGGTGGAACGTACATGTACGGCACGATCGACGGGTTCACCTACGGGGCCGCCACCCCGCTGGCGGCCTACCTCATGGCCTGTCTCGGAGGAGCCCTCGGCTTACGCTGCACCGCCCGGTCGGTGCGCACCCAGCGCTCCTGGAAGGCGGGCTGGCTCGCGCTCGGATCCGCGTCGATCGGCACGGGCATCTGGACCATGCACTTCATCGCCATGATGGGGTTCCACGTGAAGGAAACCCCGATCGGCTTCGACATACCGATCACCGTGCTCAGCCTCGTCGTGGCGATCGTCGTCGTCGGCATCGGCGTCTTCATGGTCGGCTACCGTGGCACTTCCCGGGGGGTGCTGCTCTCGGCCGGTGTGTTCACCGGACTCGGCGTCGCGGGCATGCACTACATCGGGATGTCCGCGATGCGCATGCAGGGGCATCTGGAGTACTCCGTGCCGACCGTCCTGCTCTCCGTCCTGATCGCGGTCGTGGCCGCGACCGCCGCCCTCTGGGCCGCCGTGACCATCCAGGGCTTCCGCGCCAGCCTGGCGTCGAGCATGGTGATGGGGGTCGCCGTGACCGGAATGCACTACACGGGCATGGCCGCGGTCAGAGTGCGGCTGGACGACGTGCTCAGCGCCACCGTGGACGGTGAGGCGCCCGCTTCGCTCATCCTCCCCATGCTGATCGGCCCGGTGATCTTCCTCGTGATCGCCGGGACCATCATCATGTTCGATCCGCTGCTGGTCCTCGGCGAGGGGGAGTGGAACGAGAAGAAGGCGGACCGCGCGCACAGGACCCCGCCACCGCCGCCGCGGCCGGTCTGGCCGGTATGGCCGCCGGAGGAGGAGCCCGCTCAGGTCCGGGCGAGCCGCCCGGCCCCGCGCCATGGCCGCCAGGAGTACCGCGATGGCTGAACCCACGACCCGTCCGGGCACGACGGGTGGCCGTTACCCCGCGCTGTGCGGACACCGGTCCGCCGCCACGGCCACCCCGCCGCACCCCGTGCGCCCTAGTGGAACCGGTGCGTTCCCGACCAGCCGGGATCCCCGCTCATGGCGAACCGCACCCACGCGCCGTGCGTCTGGGCGGCCAGCGACGGCGGGATGTCCGGCCCGAGCAGTCCGTTCGCCGTACGGAGCGCGGGCAGCTCGGTGTTGTCGAAGACGAACGGGAGCTCCACGGCGTGACACGCCCCGAACGGCCCGCCCCGCCAGTCGAAGTCGTAGGTGAACGCCTTGTCGTAGCGGGACACCAGCCGCTCCCGGGCGTCGCGGAACATCGCGTCGATGGCCGCGCTCCGTTCCGGCCGCTGGTAGAGCAGCGACTCCTGGGTGTTCGTACCCACCAGCAGGTCCACCGGATGCGGCGGTGGCGCGCCGTCGAGCCCGTCGAGCACCACACCGAGCGGCGACATCCTGGGCCCCACCCCAGGCAGTTCGGCGAGCGCGGACACCAGGCGCTCATCGGGGATGTCGGCGAACGCCTCGGCCGTCGCCGGAACGCCCAGCCGGTCGGCCAGGGCCCGGGTCGTCTCCGCCGCCTCGGCTCCGGTCAGGGCGTGGAGCCCACCGCTCTGGCTGATCGCGCCCCGGAACAGCCCGGCGGCCTCGGGCGTGACCAGCAGCGCGCTGACGATCATCCCTCCGGCCGACTGACCGAACACCGTGACCCGGTCCGGGTCCCCGCCGTAGTCCGCGATGTGCTCACGCACCCACCGCAGCGCGGCGAGCACGTCCAGCAGGCCCCGGTTGCGCGGGGCGTCCGGCAGGTCGAGCCAACCCGGCGCGCCGAGGCGGTAGTTGAGGGTGACCAGGACCACGCCGTCGCGGGCGAAGGAGGTCCCGTCGTACACCGGCGCCTGGCCGGTGCCGGAGAGGAACGCGCCGCCGTGCACGAAGACCATCACCGGGGCGGTTCCGCCGGTGTGCGGCGTCCAGACGTTGAGCGTCAGATAGTCCTCGCCACGCACCCAGCCCGGGCCCATCAGCGGGCTCAGATCCGCCGTGAAGCGCCGCTCGGGTGCCGGAGCCGTCGGCCCCGGCCCGTCCGACCCCGGCCCGTCGGCGCCGGGTGCCCCGGGTACGGGCCCGGGCGCACCCGGTACGGGGGCCGGCGCGGCGAACCGCGCGGCGCCGGTCGGCCCGGCCGCGTACGGGATGTTACGGAACACGCTCACCGCCATGCCGCCCACTCCTTCACCGCGAACCGCTCGCCGTCCCGCCGCACTTCGGCCGCGCTCGCACCGGGGAAGTGCGCGGGGAACAACAGCGCACCCTCGTCCGCGGCCTCGCCCAGCACCCGGCGCCGGGAGACCCGGGCCCGGGACTCGTCCTCGTCGAAGCAGGGGCAGTCGTCCGGCTCCACGATCTGGAGCGGGCTGTGCAGCAGATCGCCCGCGAAGATCGCCCGATCCGTACCGGAGCGCAGCCGCACCACCGAGGAGCCGGGGGTGTGGCCGGGGGCGGCCTCGATGCGCAGCTGGGCGTCGACGTCGTAGTGGTCGCCCTCCCACAGCACGGTCTGCCCGGCCCGGTGGACGGGGGCGACGCTGTCCTCGAACACGTTCGTCATCCGGGGGCCGGAGCGGGTCCGGTGCCCGTTCTCCGGGTTCCAGTAGTCGAAGTCGGCGCGGGGGAGCACATACCGCGCGTGAGGGAAGGTCGGCCGCCACTCACCGTCCGCCCACGAGGTGTTCCAGCCGACGTGGTCCCCGTGCACATGGGTGCAGATCACCAGGTCCACGTCGGCCGGGCGGACCCCGGCCGCGGCCAGCTCGCCCAGGTAGTTCGTGTGCAGATGGTGGAAGGGCGGCATGCCCGGCCGCTCCCGGTCGTTGCCGATGCCGGTGTCGATCAGGATCGTCCGGCCCTCGCTGCGGAGCAGCCAGGTCTGGATCATCGTGCGGATCTCATCGGCGGCCGGATCCAGGAACTCGGGGGCCAGCCAGCTCTCGTGCGTGCGCCAGTGCTCCGGGGGCACGTCGGGAAAGACGAAGCCGCGTGGCAGGCCCCTCGGAGCCACCTCTACCACGCGCGTGATCTCGACGTTTCCAAGCGTGATGGTGTCCATGACTCCAGCGTGCGCGTCGGCGGGCGTCGGCGGTATCCGTCATATGACTGCACCACGGGTGACCGCACCACGGGCTAGAGTCGGGGAATGACCATGGTCGGGAGGGAGAGCGAGAGCGCGGCCGTACTCGGTCTGACCAGCGGTGTGCTGATCCTTACGGGTGAACCGGGCGCGGGCAAGAGCACCCTGCTCGGCCTCGTGGCGGATCGTCACCAGGGCCGGGTGCTGCGGATGACGGGCAGCGAGAGCGAGGCGAACCTGACGTTCGCGGGGCTGCACCAGCTGCTGCGGCCGGTGCTGGCGGAGACCGCGCGGCTGCCGGGGCGGCAGCGGTCGGCGCTGCTGGGCGCCATGGGCTTGGGGGACGACGTCGGGGGGATCGGCTCCGGGCACACCGGCGTCGGGGACAGCGGCTTCGGGAGTCCCGCCTCCGAGCACGGCGGCCTCTCGGTCGCCGGGGGCGGAGACACCGGCCCCGGCGAGGCCGAGCCCGACAACGCCCACCTCGGGGCGGCCACGTCCGACGGCGGCGACAGCCGCCACGGTGGCCCGCCCGACCGGCTGTTGCTCGGGGTCGCCTTGCTCACGCTGCTGTCGGAGCTCGCCCGGCAGTCGCCCGTCCTCGTGGTCGCCGACGATCTGCAGTGGATCGACGCCGGTTCGCTGGAACTGCTCGCCTTCGCCGCCCGGCGCATCGGCGACGAACCCCTCGCCGTGCTGGCCGGAGCCAGGGACATGGCGGGCGAGGCCGCCCGGGGCGGGGCCACGGCGCCGTTCTCCGGCCTTCCCGTGCTCACGCTCGACCCGCTGGACGCGGCCACCGCGGGCCTGCTGCTGGACCGGCAGCCGCATCCGCCGACCGGCAGCCGCCGGTTGCGCATCCTCGACCAGGCCGCCGGAAACCCCCTGGCGCTGATCGAACTCGCCCGGGCGCACGACGCCTGCGGCGCGGACCCGGCCGACTCCGCCGACGGGGAGCTCCTGCCACCCACCGACCGCCTGATGCGGGTCTTCGCCACCGACCTCGAGGCCCTGCCCGAGGCCACCCGGCAGGCGCTGCTCCTGGTCGCGGCGGACGACCGGGCGGTGGCGGGCCGGGTCGAGGCGCTGGCCCCGGCCGAGGCCGCCGGACTGCTGCGGATCACCGGCGGCGTCCGCGACGGTCGGCGGGCCCGCTTCCGGCATCCGCTGATCAGGTCCGCGATCTACCACTCCGCACCGCTGGCCGCCCGCCGTCAGGCCCACCGCCACCTCGCCACGCTGCTCGGCGCCGAACCCGACCGCCGCGCCTGGCACCTGGCCGCCGCGGCGGAGGGGCCGGACGAGGAGATCGCCGCCGCGCTGGAGGAGTCGGCGGCCAGGGCCCGGGAGCGTGGCGGATACACCGCCGCCACCACCGCGCTGGAGCGGGCCGCCGAGCTGAGCCCCGGCCGGCGCGACCGGGCCCGCCGGCTGGTGGCCGCGGCGGGTGCCGCGGTGTCCACCGGACAGCCGCACTGGGTACGGCGGCTCGCCGCCCAGGCCGCCGCGCTCACCGACGACCCGGCGCTGTCGGCCGAGGCGTCCCTGCGGGTGGGGCAGGTGCTCACGCTGAGCACCGAACACGACACCGCGATGTCCTTGCTGCTGCGGGCGGCGGAGGACCCGAAGCTGCGCCGGGTCGCGCTCTCCTCGGCGTCGGTGGCGGGCTTCTACTCGGGCGACGAGGAATACCGCCGCACCGTACGGGCCCGGGCACAGGACGACCCCTGGACGCTCGCGGTGACCGATCCCACCGCGCACCGGTCCGAGCGGGTGGCGGCGATCCCGGCGCTGGTCGAGCGGGCGGACGGCGACCCCGCCCGGCTCATCTCGCTCGGCGCCATGGCCTGGCTGCTCGACGAGACCGCACTCGCGGTACGGATCTTCGACGACGCCCTCCACCGCTGGCGGCTGGGCGGCTCCCTGCCCATCGGTCTCGGCTGCTCGGCCGGGTGGTCGTACCTGGACCACGGGCGGTGGGCGCAGGCTTATACGGCCGCCGTGAACACCAACTCCGCGGGCGCCGGGCTGCCGCACCTCGACGCCGCCGCACGGTCGCTCGAAGCCGCCGCCCTCGCGCTGACCGGACGCACCGACGAGGCCCGCACCGCGGGCTCGGCCGCGCTGTCCCTGGTCGACCCGCACCGCAGCCGCGCGGTCGCCGTGCGGGCCCGCTGGGCGCTGGGCATGGCCGCGGTGGCCGACGGCGACCACGTCGGCGCGTACGAACAGTTCCGCCTGCTGTTCACCGCCGACGGCGACCCCGTCCACTACGCGTGTTCCTACCCGGGGGTCGCCGAACTGGCCGCCGCGGCCGTCCGCACCGGCCACGGCGCCGAGGCCGCCGCCATCGTGGAGCGCACCGCCGACCGGCTCGCCGAGGACCCCTCGCCCCGGATGCGCATCCTGATCCACCGTGCCCGCGCGCTGCTCGAACCGTCCCGGGCCGAGCCGCACTTCACCGCGGCCCTCGCCGAACCCGCGGGTGGCCAATGGCCGTTCGAACGCGCGCAGGTCCTGCTGGACCACGCCGAATGGCTGCGCCGCCGCCACCGCGTCACCGAGGCGCGCCACCAGCTGAACACCGCGCTGGAGACGTTCCGCCGCCTCGGCGCCCCCTCCTGGATCGACCGCACCCGGGCCGAACTGCGCGCCGCCGGTGTCGAATCCGCCCCCACCAGCCCCGATGCCCTCACCTCGCTGTCCCCGCAGCAGCAGCACATCATCCGGCTGGCCGCGCAGGGCCTGAGCAACCGTGAGATCGGCGAACGGCTCTTCCTCTCCCCGCGCACCGTCGGCTCGCACCTCTACCGCAGCTTCCCCAAGCTCGGCGTCACCGCCCGCTCTCAGCTGCGCGACCTGATCGAGGCGTCCGGCCAGTCCTAGTGGCGGTGGCCTCGTCGGCTCCCGGCGATCGCCACCGGCACGGCAGCTCCACCGCGATGACCGTCGGCCCGCCCCGTGGGCCGGTCACCGTCACCGCTCCGTCGAGCGCGGCGACACGGCGGCGTATCCCGAGCAGCCCGGGGCCACCTCCGGTGCCCTGTGCCGAGTCATGTCCAGCGCCCCGTCCGGGGCCACCCGCCTCCCCGGTCCCGGACCCGTCCGCGCCCGTCCCGCCGGTGGCGGCGGCCCCGGCGCCGCCTCGTCCCTCGTCACGCACCGAGACGGACAGCCCGCCCGGGGTGCGGGCCAGCCGGACCCTGGCCCGGTCGGCGCCGCAGTGCCCGGCCACGTGCGCCAGCGCCTCCGCCACGACGTGGTACGCGGCCGCCTCGACCGCCGCCGGCGCCCGCGCCCCGTCCTCCAGCCCGTCCACCCGCACGGTGACATCGAGCCCGCTGCTCGCCGCGAGCGCCCGTACCGCCCCGGCCGGGCCACGGTCGGTGAGGACCGGCGGGTGCATGCCGCGCACCACACGGCGCAGCTCGGCCAGCGCCTCGTCGGCCAGGTCCTGCGCGTCGTCCAGCATGCCGCGCGCCGCCCTCGGATCCCGGTCGTACGCCCGCTTGGCCAGGCCGATCCGCAGGGACAGGGAGACCAGCCGCGCCTGGGTGCCGTCGTGCAACTCACGCTCGATGCGCCGCAGTTCGGCACCGTGTGCGGCGATGGCACCCGCCCGGGTTTCCGTCAGATCCGCCACCCGCTGGGCCAGCCGGGCCCTGGCCCGCGCCGCGTGCCGTATGCGCCTACCCATACCGACGAGGCTAGAAGACCGGCCGGACCCGCGCGGGAGAGCGAGCCGCCCCTTCGGTGGTGGAGCCCGCTACACCCCCGGGCCCCGGCCCGGGATTCACCGGCATGGACGCCTCAGGGCGCGGGTACGGGCCGGGGGAGCCATGGTGGAGGAACCGGTCCGCCCAGAAAGGCACCCGATGACGGATCTTCAGGATGTGGACCGCATCGCCGCGGCCGACCATCACCTGGCGGTCGTCTCGACGACGCGCGCCGACGGTTCGGTCCAGGCATCCGTGGTCAACGCCGGGACCATCGGCCATCCGGCGTCCGGTGACCAGGTGGTCGCCTTCGTCACCTACGGCCCCGCCAAGTTCGCCCATCTGCGGGCGCGTCCGCGGGCCACCGTGGTCTTCCGCGCCGGGTGGAACTGGGCCGCCGTCGAGGGCCGTACCGAGATCGCGGGGCCCGACGACCCGTTCCCCGGGATCGACCCGGAGCGGCTGCGTCTGCTGCTGCGTGAGATCTTCACCGCCGCGGGCGGCACCCACGACGACTGGGCCGCCTACGACCGGGTGATGGCCGAGCAGCGCCGCGCCGCGGTCTTCGTCCACCCCGAGCGCGTCTACGGCAACTGACCCACCGTGGCGGCGCCGGGGCCGCGGGACGACCGCCGCGCCACCGCGCGCTGGGCGGTCAGAACCTCGGCCGAGGACCGAGCCCGCGTGAAGACGGCCAGCCCATCCCGCTCGCCTCGCCTCTCCAGTAATACCGCCGCCCCTTAGCCACCGTCATCCGGGGGGAGGGCGGCGTCGTCAGAACCGGACGCGGCCGTCCCCGTCCACTCTCGTCGAGGGGGCCAGCTCCTGGGAGACCTCCTCGACCTGCCGCAGGATCCGCCGTGCCGTCGAGGCCGGAGGGATCACCGGTTCGCCGTCGGCGGTGAGCTCGACCGGATGGAGACGCAGCCGCGGCGGGCCCTCCGCCAGGGCCACCTCGAACACCGCGCTCTCGAACCACGGCCGGTCGGACATCCGCTCCTTGTAGCGGGACGGCGGGCGCCGGTCGGCGGGAGCCACCTCCTCGCAGGGGTGGAACAGGAAGTTGCCGGTCGAGTAGAGGATGAGGCCGTCCCCGTACCGCTCGACCGGGTGAAGGCAGTGCGGATGGTGGCCGATCACCAGATCCGCCCCGGCGTCGACCAGACGCCGCCCCAGCGGCTGCTGGTACTCGGCCAACGGCCCCTGGTTGCTCGGCAGATAGCACCAGGGAACGCCCCAGTGCACCGCGACCACCACGGTGGCGGCCAGCTCCTTGGCCCGCCGGACCGCTTCCTCGGCACGCACCACATCGGCCTGGCGCGCCGTGGTGCGGACATACGGCACGGTCCCGGGCTGCTCCTCGATCAGCACGCCGTCGAACTCGTAGGACTGCTCGACCCGCACCGGCGCGATCCCGGGCCGGTGCGAGGTGGCGTTGAAGCCCGGCGGCAGGGCACAGCACAGGCTCAGGAAGGCCACCTCGGCACGGCCCCGGCCGGTGAGCCGGACGGCGCGCAGCGCCTCGTCGAGGTTCTCCCCGGCCCCGGCGTGCGCGACACCGGCCGCCTCCAGCGCCGCCCTGGTGCCGCGCAGGCCGTCGATGCCGTAGTCGAGCGCGTGGTTGGTGGCCAGCGAACAGGCGTCGAAGCCGAGTCGGGCCAGCTCGGGGGCCATGTCGCGGCCCACACGGAAGGCGACCGGCTTCTCGGCCGGGTACCCGGTGTCGGTCAGCGGGACCTCGAGGTTGCCGATCGTCAGATCGGCGTCCCGCAGCAGCGGCAGGGCCGAGGTGCCGGCGGAGAGGTCCCCGTCGAGAGCCACGGCCGGTCTCCGGGCGACCACCACGTCCCCCACGGCGATCAGCTTCATGCGCAACTCCCCCCACTCGGGCCGGTCCGCGACGGGACCAGGCTACGCGCGGGCCGGGGGCGGGTGCGCCGTCGCGGTCCCCGGCCTCACCCGGCACCAGGGGAAGGAGGCCCGCCGAGCGCCGCGTTGAGCTGGTTCCTATGGCACCCGCGCCGTCCACTCCTCGCTGCCGTACTTGGTGAGGGCGAGTTCTTCGGCGCGTGCCATCTCCTCGGCGGTGACGTGTCCGTCAGTGAGGCCGTAGCGGGCGCGGAAGGAGTCGAGCATGCGGTCGATGATCTCGGCTCGTGGCAGGCCGGTCTGGCGGCGTAGCGGGTCGACGCGCTTCTTGGCGCTCTCGGTGCCCTTGTCGGACAACTTCTCCTTGCCGATGCGCAGCACGTCGAGCATCTTGTCGGCGTCGATGTCGTACGCCATCGTCACGTGGTGCAGTACCGCGCCGTCACCACCGGCAAGGCGCTTCTGCGCGGCACCGGCGATCTTGCCCGCCTCGGAGGCGATGTCATTGAGAGGCTGGTACCACGCTTTGATGCCCATGTCGCCGAGCGCGGTCAGGACCCAGTCGTCGAGGTAGGCGTAGGAATCGGCGAACGACAGCCCGGAGACGAGCGAGGCCGGTACCGAAAGGGAGTAGGTGATGGTGTTCTCGGCCTCGACGAACATGGCTCCGCCACCGGAGATCCGCCGCACCACCGTGACTCCGTGACGGACCGCCCCCTCGGGGTCCACCTCGTTGCGCAGGGACTGGAAGCTGCCGATGATGACGGCCGGGCGGCCCCACTCCCACACCCGCAGCGTGGGTGGCCGCCGTCCGGCGGCGACCTCGTCGGTCAGCACCTCGTCCAGGGCCATGTGCAGCGCCGGGTCCTGCGGGCCCTCGTGGATCAGCTGCCAGTCGTAGTCCGTCCAGTCGGTGGCCCGGGTCAGCGCCCGGCGCACCGCTATGCCTACGGCCTCGGGGGAGAAGCCGAACATCACGGTGCCGGCGGGCAGCCCCGCCCTGACGCGGGCGGCGAGCGCCTGCGCGTCGGCGTCGGCGGGCGCGCCCTCCAGGGCCCGGTCGATGGCGTGCAGCGCCTCGTCCGGCTCCAGGAAGAAGTCGCCCGCGACCCGCACGTCGCGCAGCGCGCCGTCGTGGACCTCCAGATCCACGACGACCAGCTTGCCGCCCGACACCTTGTACTCACCGTGCATGCCTGCTCCGCCTCCCGGTCCAGCCCGGCGCTCCCGATCATTATCCCGCGCCGTGGCCGGATGCCGTGGAGTGACCGGCTTCAGGCCACAGTGGGGAAGGTATGGCGGGGTCAGGCTCCGGTGGTCGAGCCCGGGCGGACGATCATGAGGATGGTCACCGTCGCCCACAGCAGGTTGAACACGCCCGTGAACATGGCCAGTCGGGCGGTGTCGGACCGCTCGAGGGCCTTGCTCGCGCCCAGGCTGTCGAGGAGTTCGTCCTGGCGGGGCAGGACGAAGGCGACCAGGACACCGGCGGCCGCGGCCGTCAGGGCGATGGAGGTGGTGAGCCAGCCGCTGCCGAGGACGCCCATCGCGGCGGCCGTGGCGAAGCCGAAGACGGGGACGGCCAGGCCCATCGTGGCGTAGACCCGGCAGATGCGGTGCAGCAGCCGGAGCGTGTTCAGGTCCGCCTCGCCGTCGGCGGCGGCCGCGTGGGCCTTGCGTGCCGCGGGCGGGAACATGCTGGCCGCGACGGTGACGGGGCCGATCGCGACAATGGCGGCCAGGACGTGCAGGGAGAGCAGGATCTTGGTCATCGGGTGGCGTCCGGCTCCCTTTCGTACGTGGCAGGCACCAGCGTCTCCTTCCGGGTGTGGGGCGGGTGGTGCCCGCCCCACGCTAGGGAGCCGGGAGAAGATCATCCAGAGGCGCGAATGACAGAAGCCAACGGATTCTCGCCAAGTCGGGGCCGACGGCCCGTGGCCCGGCGCCCCGATGGCCCGGCGCCCTGATGGCCCGATGGCCCGATGGTCCGTGGCGCGGCAGCACCGGGTCATCCCTCGACGTACTGCGCCACCCCGTGTCCGAACGACCAGTCGGCCGACTCGTTCTCGGTCAGGGTGATGAACACGTTCCGCGGCTCGGTCCCCGCGTACTCCTCGGCGAGCTCGGCGATCCGCCGGTACAGCGCCTGCTTCTGTGCCGGGGTGCGTCCGGAACGCATCGTGAGGGCGATGTAGACGATGCCGTCGTCGCGCGCCACACCGAGGTAGTCGTCGTAGCGCAGCATGCCGGTGGTGCCGTCATGGCTGGTCAGTACCTGGAACCGGTCGTTGGGCGGGAAGCCGATGGTTTCCACCAGGGCGTCGTGTACGGCACGGCCGAGCGCGTCGAGCCGCTCGGCGTCGGCCCGCAGCGCGTCGATGCGAACGAAGGGCATGTCAGAAGCTCTCTTTCGGGTGAGTGGGTGGGAGGAAGGCCGCGGTCTCAGCGGACACGGGCGGTGAGCAGGCCGAGCGCCCCCTCCATCGCCCGGGCGTACACCTCGGCCGAGTCGGCGGCGCGGGCCAGCACATAGCCGCCCTGCAACACCGCGACCAGCGCGGTGGCCGTGGCCACCGGGTCGAGCCCGGTGTCGAGCTCGCCGCCCGCGCGGCCCTCCGCGAGCAGCCCGGCCAGCCGGTCGGTGAGCCAGGCGAAGGTCTCCTCGACCGGTCGGCGCAGCTCCGGGTCGGCCATCACATCGGGGTCCTGGGTGAGGCGGCCGACCGGGCACCCCTTCAGCGCGTCCCGCTCCCGTCGCAGATAGGCGGTGATCCGCTCGACCACGGTGCCGGGCCCGCCGAACTCGGCCTCCGCCCGGCACCTCAGCTCCTCGGCGCTGCGGCTGATCGCGGCGAGCGCCAGATCGGGCTTGCCGCGGAAGTGGTGGTACATACTGCCCTGGCCCGCTCCGGATCGCTCCTGGATCGCCTTCGGGCTCGTGCCCACGTAGCCGCGCTCCCACAGCAGCTCACGGGCGCTTGCGATGAGTCGTTCCCGGGTGTCCATGGTCAGGGACCATACATACTAGTAGGTACAAAAGAAAGCGCGCGGGCGACCCCCCGGTGAGAGGATCCCTCCGTACGGTGCGCGCTGGTTCGGACGGTGGAAGGTGACGATGTACGCGATACCCCTGGGCGAGGACGGCGCGGAGCTGCGCCCCCTGGAGCCGTGGCGGGCCGAGGAGTTCCTCGCCCATATGGACCGGGGACGGGAGTTCATCGGGCGGTACATCGCGCTGGCGGACGCCGTCGCCGACCTGGAGTCGGCCCGGGCGTTCCTCCAGGGGTACGCGGACAAGGCGGCGGCCGACGCAGGGCGGATCTACGGCATCTGGACGGACGGCAAGCTGGTCGGCGGGGTGCTCTTCCGCACGATGGACGTCACCCAGGGCACCGCGGAGGCGGGTTGCTGGCTGGAGCCGTCGGCGGTGGGCAAGGGGCTGGTGACCCGCGCCACGCGCGTGATCATCGACTGGGCCGTCGAGGAGCGGGGTATCCACCGTGTGGAGTGGTGGGCGGCGGCCGCGAACGAGGCCAGCGTCGCCGTGGCCCGGCGGCTGGGGATGACCAGGGACGGTGTGCTGCGGGAGGGCCGCCTGCACCGGGGCGAGCGGCATGACATGGAGATCTGGTCGGTGCTCGCACCGGAGTGGCGGGCCGGCCGGCAACCCTCCTGATGGGCACCTGGACCGATGCCTTCGTCGCACCCGCCAAGCCGGACCTGCTTCCGCCGGAGTCGTTCGGCCGCCTCGTGGTGGACCTGGCCCGGGAACCTGGGGCTGACGGCAGCGCCCCACCGGGGCAGTGATGGCGGCCGGATTGCGGGTCTCGAACACGGAAGCGGCCGTCGTCGGTCAGCGGCGTGGCGCTGGTGCTCGGCACCGGCCGGCGGCGCCGTGGACCAGCCGTCATACGATCGAAACGGGCCTTTGCCGTCTCCGGGAGCCTTTCGATGTCCGACCCGATGCCCGACCCGTCCGACCCGATGCCCGACCCGTCCGACCCGATGTCCGACCCGTCCGGTCCGGACCCTGACCCGTCCGGTCCGCGCGGCGAAGGGCTCGACCAGCGGCTGGCTGTCATCGCACGCCATCCGTTCCGCGCGAAGTTCCATCTGCGGGGTCGCGACCGGGCCACGGCCGAGCTGAGCGGCCCGTCGACGTTGCGCTGGCACGCGTACGACCTGATCGCCAAGCGGCTGGCCCCCGCCCAGCCCGCCAAGGACGGCAAGCAGACGCCCTATCGCGGCCACCCCGTGTTCGTCGCCCAGCACGCGACCGCCACCTGCTGCCGTACCTGTCTGCGGCGCTGGCACGGGATCCCCAAGGGGCGGGAGCTGAGCCGTGCGGAGCGGGCCTATGTGGTCGATGTGATCTGCCGTTGGATCGAGCGCGAAGTGGCGGGAGCGCCGACGAACCCGGGCCCGTGAGGTTTTTTGCCATCGAAGGAGCCGGACGGTAAACCTCTCCGGGTCCGATCGCGTCTAGATCGACAACGGACGCACACCACCGGTGACCCCGACGGCGCCGGTTTCCGGGCTCCTATACACGACATGTATACATAGGGTGCATACACCCCGTGTATGCACTCGGTGTATAGAGGCGTGCGCCCTGGGAACAACAGACGGAAAGGCATCCATGTACGGCAAGGCATTCGCCCCTGAGTACCAGGGCTCCCTCACCACCCTGTCCGTGAACTCGTCGCTGGTCGACGTGCTGGCCGCAGGCACCGAGCAGTTGCGGGCGGCCGAGCGGGGCGGCTCCCCGGGCGAGGCGGCCCGCGCGGGGCTCGCGGTCGCCGAGGCGCACCGGAGGCTGGGGCAGGTGGGCGAGGCCGACCGCGAGTGGAAGGCCAGTTACCGGGCGGCCCGTGCGGCGGGGGACCTGGGCGCGATGGCATGGGCCCTGTGGAGCGGGGGCACCCTCGCCCGGCAGCGGGGCGCGCTGGCGCTGGCGTGGCGGCTGCTCGGCCTCGCCGCCGACCTCGGCGAGCGCGGCGGGGACATCGTCGTCCGTGGCTACTCGCTCGCCGGGATGGCCGAGACCGGCCGCATCCAGGGCGACTACGACGCCGTGGGCGCGCTGCACGAGCAACTCCTCGCCGAGGCGCGGAAACGCGGCGAGGCACGCCACACCGTATGGGCGCTGGAGGGCATCGCCCAGATGCACCGCAACACCGGGTCGTACGACTCGGCCTACGCCATGTTCGAGGAGGCCGCGGAGATAGCCGCGAAGGCCGAGGACCGGCGCGGACACGCATGGGCGCTGCGGGGCATGGCCGACATCGTCTCCGTACGCGACGGGGACGTGGAGCGCGCGCTGGAGCTGCTCTCCGAGGCCGAGCTGACCTGCCGCGAGATGAACCTGGTGAGCGCGCTGGCGTACAACCACAAGATGCGCGGCAATGTGCTCTATCGCGCGGGCCGTTACGAGGCGGCCCGCGCGATGTACCAGCAGGCCCTCGACGAGTTCCGGGACATGAGCGAGCCGCGGGGCGAGGGTCTCGCCCGGCTCGGACTGATCAAGTCCCTGGCCCGGCTGGGCCGCGACCGTGCCGAAACCGCCGCGGACCTGTCCGAACTGGCCGCTGTGCTGGAGCGCATCGGGCTGCGGCACGCCCGCCGGATGGTGGACCGGGCCCGCGAGGAGTTCGGCCTCACGGAGGCCCTGGAGGTGGCGCTGTGACCACGGCGTTCCCCGAACTCCTAGCGGAAGGGACCACCGCCACCGCGGGCGAGATCCTCGGCCGCTGCCGGGAGTTGGTGCGCCCGGCGCTGGCCGACACCGTCGGGCGGCTGCACCCGTGGGTGGCCGAGATGGCCGCGTACTCCTTCGGCTGGTGCGACGTGGGCGGTACGCCCGCCGAGGGATCGGGCGGCAAGGGGGTGCGGCAGGCCCTGGCCGTGCTGTGCGCGGAGGCGGCCGGGGCATCCGGGGAAGCGGCGGTCGCCGGAGCGGTGGCGGTGGAGCTGGTGCACACCTTCTCGCTGCTGCACGACGACATCATGGACGGCGACCAGACCCGCCGCACCCGCCCCACCGTGTGGAAGGCGTACGGGACCGGCCCGGCCGTGCTCGCCGGTGACGCCCTGTTCGCGCTGGCCGTGGAGGCGCTGGCCACCGTGGACGGCGCCGGGGCCGCGGCCGCGGTACGGCAGCTGAGCGCGGCACTGGGCGACCTCGTCCGCGGCCAGGCGGACGACCTGCTCTTCGAGTCGCGCCCCTGGACGGGACCCGAGGCGGTGGGGCCGGAGGAGTACCGCACGATGGCCGAGCACAAGACCGGCGCGCTGCTCGGCTGCGCCGCCGCCCTGGGCGCCGCGCTCGCCGGGGCGCCGGAGACCACCGTGGCCGTCTTGGACCGGGCCGGACGGCACATGGGCGTGGCGTTCCAGGTGGTGGACGACCTGCTGGGCATCTGGGGCGACCCCACGGTCACCGGCAAACCCGTCCACCGCGATCTGCGGCAGCGCAAGAAGACCTTCCCCGTGCTCGCCGCGCTGAGCGCCCGCGGCCCCGGCGCCCCGGCCGCCGGGCGGCTGGCCACGCTGCTGGCGGAGTCGCCGGGCACCCCGGACGACGCCACCACGTGCCGGGCGGCCGCCCTGATCGAGCAGGCCGGGGGCCGCTCCGCGGCCCTGGAGGAGGCCGACCGCCACATCGCGGCGGTCCGGACATGCCTGGAGACCCTGCCGCTCGCGCCCCGGGCGAGCGCGGAGCTGCGCACCCTGCTGGGCTTCCTCGTACGCCGCGATATCTGACGGGCCAAGGGCCCCGGGGGCCGGGCGAGGGGCCACCGTCCCTGCCGCCCGGTCAGCGGCGCTCGCGCACCGCGTCCAGCCGGTCGCGGACCCACAGCTCCACATCGCCCACGTGCCGGCTGGCCGCGGTGAACGCGGCCAGGCTGTCATGGGCGCGGAGCGCGGTGTAGATGTCCATGTGCTGCTGGTGGGTCCAGGACAGTACGTCGGACTTGACCAGGGCCCGCCAGATGCGGGCCCGGGCGGTGCGCTGGGTGACCGAGTCGGCCAGGGAGGCCAGGGTGCGGTTGCCGGACGCGGCGACGATGTCGGCGTGGAAGGCGATGTCCTCGTGGACCAGCTCCTCCGGGTCCTGCAGGCCGCGCATCCGCTCGATCCGCTCCCGCAGCCGGTCGAGGGCGGCCTCGTCGATGCGGGTCGCGGCCAGCGCGGTGGCGCCCGGCTCCAGGACCTTCCGGCACTCCAGCATCTCGTTCAGACCGGTGTCCTGGGCCAGGTCCAGGAAGCTGCCGAGGGCGCGCAGCAGCCGGTCCGGGCGCAGATCGGTGACGAAGGTGCCGTCCCCGCGGCGTACGTCCAGGACCCCGGCCATCGCCAGGGCGCGGACCGCCTCCCGCAGGGACGGGCGGGAGAGCTCCAGCTCGTTGGCCAGCACCGCCTCCGGCGGCAGACGGTGGCCGGGCGTGAACTCACCGCTCTCGATGCGCTTGCGCAGCCGGCCGATGGCTATGTCGACGACACTGCTCCCGGCGGCGGGCACGCCGTCGCCGCCGGGGCCGGAGCGGTCTGGATTGGTGGGCATGGCGACCAGGATGCCACTCAGCCGCGACGGGCCCAGACCGGTCCGTCGGGGTAACGGTAGGTCTCCAGGGTCTCCCGCCGGATCCGGGCGCTGTAGCCGGGGGCCTCGGGGACGAGATAGCGCGAGCCACGGACGCGGACCGGGTCGTGGAAGTGTTCGTGGAGATGGTCGACGTACTCGATGACACGGTCGTCCATGGAGCCGCTGACGGCCACATAGTCGAAGATCGACAGATGCTGGACCAGCTCGCACAGGCCGACCCCGCCGGCGTGCGGGCACACCGGCACGTCGTACGCCGCGGCCAGCAGCAGAACGGCCACCGCCTCGTTGACACCGCCCAGGCGGCAGGCGTCGATCTGGCACACGCCGATCGCGTCGGCCGCGAGGAACTGCTTGAACATCACCGCGTTGTGGGCGTGTTCGCCGGTGGCCACCCGGGTCGGACCGATCCGCCGGGCGATGGCCGCGTGTCCGAGGATGTCATCGGGGCTGGTGGGCTCCTCGAACCACCAGACGCCGAACTCCCGGAGCGCCCCCGCCCAGGAGACCGCTTCCTCCACGCCCAGGGTCTGATTGGCGTCGATCATCAGCCGGCGGTCCGGTCCGATGACACCGCGGGCGATGCGGCAGCGCCGGATGTCGTCCTCCAGATCGGCGCCCACCTTCAGCTTCACCGAGTTCCAGCCCTGGTCCACGGCCTCCTGGCAGAGCCGCGCCAGCTTGGCGTCGTCGTATCCGAGCCAGCCCGCGCTGGTGGTGTACGCGGGGTAGCCGTGCTCGCGCACATACGCCTCGCGCTCGGCGCGGCCCCCGGCGCGGGATTCGAGCATCTTCAGGGCGGCCTCGGGGGTGAGCGCGTCCTTGAGGTAGCGCCAGTCCACCAGGTCGACCACCTGCTGGGGCGAGAGGTCGGCGAGGAGCTTCCACACGGGTTTGCCCGCCCGCCGGGCGGCGAGGTCCCAGGCCGCGTTGATGACCGCGGCGCTCCCCAGATGGATGGCGCCCTTGTCCGGGCCGAGCCAGCGCAGCTGGCTGTCACCCAGCAGATGGCGTGAGAAGGCGCCCAGATCGCCGGTGATCTCCTCCACGGACATGCCGATGGCCCGTTCCCCGATGGCGCGGGCGGCCCGCACCGCCAGGTCGTTGCCGCGGCCGATGGTGAAGGTGAAGCCATGGCCCTCGAGGGGTTCGACGCCGGGCGCGGACTCCGCCGCGCCCGGGTGGGAGGGGTCGTCATCGGCGGTCTTGAGCACCACGTACGCCGCCGAGTAGTCCGGTGCCTCGTTCATGGCGTCGGAGCCGTCCAGGTGCTGGGAGGTCGGGAAGCGGACATCGATGGTCTCGACGTCGACGACACGAAGGGTCATGGCACGCGCTCCTGTGGGCAAAAGGGCGAGGGAAAGCGGGCAACGCCGACCAACATGTCAGATGTCTGCCGTGGTTGCCAGGGGTCATCTGAAAGAAAACTCGTGGTTGTTGAGATCTTGTCAAAGGCTGCAGATGGCACCTACGTTCCACAGGTCAGATGTTTCCGCGAGACAGCGTGGTCCGCAGGGAGGCCCGATGAACCCGGCCACCACCATGGAGAACACCCGCCGGAAGGTGTCCCGACGCCTGCTCCCCCCACTCTTCGTGATGTTCGTGCTGAGCTTCCTGGACCGTACGAACGTCGCCCTGGTCAAGTCCCATCTCGCCGACGACGCCGGGATCGACGCCACCGCGTTCGGGCTCGGTGCCGGGGTCTTCTTCATCGGCTACGCCCTGTTGGGCGTGCCCTCCAACCTGGTGCTGCACCGCTTCGGCGCCCGCCGGTGGCTGGCCGCGCTGATGTTCGTCTGGGGGCTGCTGTCCTGTGCGATGGCGCTGGTGTCCAACCCCACCGGCTTCTACGTGCTGCGCTTTCTGCTGGGCGCGGCGGAGGCCGGGTTCTTCCCCGGCGTCATCCTCTACATCACCTACTGGTTCCCGGCCGCCGACCGCGGGAAGGCCACCGGGATGTTCCAGGCGGCCGTGGCGGTCGCCAGCATCATCGGCAACCCCCTCGGCGGCAGCCTCATCGGGCTGCACGGCATCGCCGGCCTGGAGGGCTGGCAGTGGATGTTCCTGCTGGAGGGCGCCCCGACCGTGGTCCTGGCGCTCGCCGTCCCGTGGCTGCTCACCGACCGCCCCGAACAGGCCCGCTGGCTGACCGCCGAGGAGAAGGACCTGCTTGCCCGGCGCATCGAGGCGGACCGCCCCGGCGAGGACGCCAGACCGCCGAGCCGGGTCCGCGAAACCCTCGGCGACAGCCGGGTGCTGCGGCTGATGTTCGTGTACTTCGCCATCCAGATCGGCGTCTACGGCGTGACGTTCTGGCTCCCGGCGCTGGTCGGCCGGATCGGCGGGCTGGGCGATGTGGGCATCGGCTTCGTCTCGGCGCTGCCGTGGGTGTTCGCGTTGCTGGGCGTGCTGGTCCTGCCGTGGATGTCGGACCGCAGCGGCGACCGGCGCGGGCCGCTGCGGCTCGCCCTGGTGCTGACCGTCGTCGGTCTGCTCGGCGGGGTCCTGCTGCCCCCGGCCCCCGCCATCGCCGCCCTGTGCGTGGCCGCCTTCGGTTTCCTGGGCGCGCAGCCGGTGTTCTGGACCGTGCCGCCGACCATCCTGTCCGGCGCCCATATGGCCGGGACCATCGCGCTGATCTCCGGTTTCGGCAACCTCGGCGGCTTCCTGGGCCCGTATCTGATGGGCGTGGCGGAGTCGGCCACCGGCTCGGGCGCCACGGGCCTCTACGCCATCGCCGCCATCGTGGCGGCCGGTGTGTGCGCGGCCACCACCCTCCGTTGGGTAGGAGCACCGACCACACGGTCAGATGAGGAGAGGATGACAGATGACACGCATCGTGCGCTTCGCCGATGAGGCCGGGACGGTCCGGACCGGAGTGGCCGACGACACCGGCGGCATCCGGGCCTTCCCCGGTGCGCCGCTCATCGCCGAGCTGCTGCGGCTGCCCACGGCGGAGCTGCGGGCCCTGGTGGAGAACACCGTCTCCGGCGCGGCGGCCGCCCATGAGCGGGACGTCCTGCCGCTGCCGCCGCTGGACGGGCTGATGGAGCTGTGGGCGGCGGGGGTGACGTACCAACGCTCGCGCGAGGCGCGGGTGGAGGAGAGCACCGAACAGTCGGTGTACGAGCGGATCTACGACGCGGAGCGCCCGGAGCTGTTCTTCAAATCCCCGCCGTGGCGGGTGGTGACCGACGGCGAGCCGATCGCCGTACGCGACGACTCCGAGCTGAACGTCCCCGAGCCCGAACTGGCGCTGGTCCTCAACCGGCACGGCGAGACCGTCGGCTATCTGGTCGCCGACGACGTCAGCTCGCGGTCCATCGAGGGCGAGAACCCGCTCTACCTCCCCCAGGCCAAGATCTACGCCGGAAGCGCCGCCGTGTCCTCGGGCATCGTTCCCGCCTGGGAGATCGACGCGCCCGACGCGCTGGACATCACCATGGCGGTGTGGCGGGACGGCGAGGCGGCCTACCAGGCGGCCACCTCCACCGCCGCGTTCCACCGCACCCCGCAGGGGCTGGTGGACCATCTGTGGCGCTCCCAGCCCTTCCCCGACGGCGCCGTGCTGTCCACCGGCACCGGCATCGTGCCCGCGCTCGACTTCACCCTGCGCGCCGGGGACGTGGTGGAGATCTCCATCGAGGGGGTCGGCGTCCTGCGCAACCCGGTACGCGCCCAGCAGTCCGAACTGGACTGGCTGGTGGAGGCCATCGCCGAACCGCTGACCCGCCGAGCCCACCGCGCCGGCTTCCCGGAGTGACCCGGGGCGCGGTGCCGCGGACGGACCGCGCCCTCAGCGCTCCAGCGAAGCCGCGTCGCCCATGACGACGACGGGCGCGCGGTCGGGGTCCAGGGCCCGGAGCAGCTCCTTCATGGCGTCCTCGGTGAGGCTGACACAGCCGCGTGTGGGGCCGCCGTGGTCGATGTGCAGCCAGATGCCGCCGCCTCGGTCCGGGCCGAGGGGGCGGGTCCGGTCCAGGGGAGAGGTGCCGGGCCGGCGGTTGTAGTCGATGGCGATCACGTGGTCGAACGAGCCGGACAGGGGCTCGCCCTCGAACCCCGTGCCGCTCGCGGTGAAGCGGGCCGACCGGTCGTAGGGCAGCCGGGTTCCGGGGTCGGGGAGGCGCCCGCCGGCGTCCGTGAGGGTGTAGACGCCGATGGGGGAGCGCAGATCGCCTTCCCGGTGGTGGTGGGTCCAGCCGTGGAGCGCGTTGTGCGCGGCCCGGCTCGCCCCGGCCCGCCACCCGGCCCCGGTGTGCTCGTACAGGACCGCCGTGGACATCGGCGAATCCAGGTGGCGGCCGGTCACCACGAGGACCTGCCGGGACCGGCGCGGCACCCCGGCCCAGGTCCCGGGCCCCACCCCCGGTGGCCGGGCGGGCGCCGGGCACGGCCCGCGTCGTGGTCCGCCGTGTGGTGTGCCACGTGGTGCGCGCATGGTCATGGGCCGACCTCCGACCGACACGGAAGGGGCACTGGTCAGGATCCAAGTGTCCCGCGGGGGCTCGACATGATGTCGCCGGTGTCCGGCGTGCGGCGTCCGGTAGAACGCTTGCTCGATTACGCGGGTAGGCTGCACATATGGGTGCGTATCTCCAGGGCTCGCTCTTCGACCAGACCGATGACATCGGTCTCGGCCCGTTGCGCCGGACGCACAGGACCGAGCTCGGGTCCGGGGCCTGGATCGATCTGCTGCCCGGGTGGCTGAGGGGAGCGGACGACCTGTTCGCCCGGCTCGTGGACGAGGTTCCCTGGAAGGCCGAGCGGCGGCACATGTACGAGCAGGTGGTGGACGTCCCGAGGCTGCTCGCCTTCTACGGCGCCGAGGACCCGCTGCCGCACCCCGTCCTGGACGAGGCCCGGGAGGCGCTCTCCGCCCACTACGCCACCGAGCTGGGGGAGCCCTTCACCACGGCCGGGCTGTGCTACTACCGCGACGGCCGGGACAGCGTGGCCTGGCACGGCGACCGCATCGGCCGCGGCAGGACGGAGGACACCATGGTCGCCATCCTGTCCGTGGGCGCCCCCCGCGACCTGCTGCTGCGCCCACGCGGTGGCGGCAAGGCCCTGCGGCGGCCGCTCGGCCACGGCGACCTGCTGGTGATGGGCGGCTCCTGCCAGCGGACCTGGGAACACGCGATCCCCAAATCCTCCCGCGCCACCGGTCCGCGCATCAGCGTCCAGTTCCGCCCCAGCGGCGTGAGGTGACGCCCGCCGACCACCCCCGGTGCGGTCATCCGCGGTCCTGAGCCGGGGCCGGATCGTCCTCCAGGTCGGCGGTGTGGGTCTCCTTCAGGAACCAGACGCACACCGCGGAGACCAGGGCGATCACCACGATGTAGCCGGACACCGGCACCGACGAGCCGGTGGATGCCACGAGTTGGGTGGCGAGGACGGGCGTGACACCACCGCCGACGATACCGCTCGCGTTGTAGGCGACCGAGGCTCCGGTGTAGCGGTAGCGCGTGGCGAACATCTCCGGGAGAAAGGCGCCCATCGGGCCGTACAGCGCGGCGAAGGCCAGCATGCCGATGGCCATCGCGAGCCCGATGAGCAGCGGCTCACTGGTGTTGATCAGCGCGAACATCGGATACGCCCACAGCGCGGCCACGATCCCCGCGCTCAGGCAGACGGTACGGCGCCCGATGCGGTCGGACAGCACGGCCAGTACCGGGGTGGCCAGCCCGAGGACGAGGGCCGCCGCCATCGCGCACACCAGCAGCATGTCCTTGTCGAGGTCCAGCACCGTGGTCCCGTACGACAGCGCGAACGTCGTGATCGTGTAGAAGAGCGTGTGCGCGAGGATGAACGCGCAGGTCGACAGGGCCAGAGTGGCGCCCTGTCGGCGGACCACATCGACGATGGGCGCCTTGGCCCGCTCCCGCCGCTCCAGCGCCTTCCGGAAGACCGGTGTCTCGGCGATCCGCATCCGGATGTAGTAGCCGACGATGACCAGCGCCGCGCTGGCGAGGAAGGGGATCCGCCACCCCCAGGACTCGAAGGCCGCGTCGTCCATCGTCCGGCCCAGCAGCAGGAACGAGCCACCCGCGATGATGAAGCCGATGGCGGGGCCCATCTGCGGAAAGCTCGACCACAGCCCGCGCTTGCCCGGGGGCGCGTACTCGGTGGCCAGCAGCACCGCACCGCCCCACTCACCGCCCAGCCCCACACCCTGCAGAAAGCGGCACAGCACCAGCAGCACGGGCGCCGCGATGCCGACCGTCCCGTAGGTGGGCAGCAGCCCGATGGCGACCGTTCCCGTGCCCATCACCAGCAGCGAGGTGACCAGCATCGTCTTGCGCCCGGTGCGGTCCCCGAAGTGCCCGAAGATGACCGCTCCGATCGGCCGGGCGACGAAGCCCACCCCGAACGTGGCGAACGCGGCCAGGGTGCCGGCGAGCGCGGAGAAGGTGGGGAAGAACAGCTTGCCGAGGACGAGCGCGGCCGCCGTCCCGTAGATGTAGAAGTCGTAGAACTCGATCGCCGTTCCGATGAAGCTCGCCACCGCGATCCGTGAGGTGGACACGGCGCGGACGGCGGGCGGGGCGATGGTGGACATGGCGGCGGCTCCCAGGTGACGTGCACTGCGGTCGGAGTATCGGACGCGGCCACGGGGCATGCCACCGTTTCCTGTCGGGAATCGGCCGGGCGCTTTCCTCTCTTTGTCGAAACGCCGTCGGCCACGGACGGGGCCCGGGTGGCTCATCCCTGCTCGGCCGCGCTCATCAGCGTGTGCAGCCGCAGCCCCAGGTGGAGCGTCAGCCGGTGGTCGCCGTCGGACAGATCCAGCCCGGTGAGCTCCGTGATCCGCCGCAACCGGTAGTACAGCGAGGTGCGATGGAGATGGAGGGCGTCCGCGGTGCGCGGCGCCGAACCCCCGTGGTCGAGGTAGGCCGCCAGGGTTTCGGCGAGACGGCCCGAGGGGTCCTGGGCGAGAAGGGCGCGCAGTGGCGCGGGCAGCAGGGCGGGCGTCAGCCGGTCCGGCGGGATCAGCGACAAGGGTGCCAGCGCGCCGAGTTCGCCCCAGCAGACGATGTCGCCACCGGCGGGCCGTGAACCGGCCACCCGTGCGGCGCCGGCCGCCTGCTCGTACGACATCCAGGCGCGTGCCACGCCGCCTTCCACGGTCTCGCCGATCCCCGCGACACACTCCGCGGCGCCGTCCAGCACCGACCGCATCTGCTCGAGGAGAGTTGACGCCCGGGCGCGCAGCCGCTCTTCGGGCACGGGGCGGTCGGTGCAGGTCAGCAGCAGTCCCACCGGTCCGTCCAGGCAGAACTCGGTCCACAGCGCCCTGTCGCCCGCCACCCGCTCCAGCCCCGTGCGCAGCGCCACCTCCACCGCCCCCGCGCGGTCGGCCGACACGTTCCCCACGATCCGCGCCACGGTCACGGTGGCGCAGCGGGAGGACGGCAGCCGGCCGCCCCGCGTGAGCGCGTCCCGCCCGGCCTCGCGCGCGGTGGCCGACGGGCTCAGCAGCTGGCGCAACGCCGCCTCGCGGCCCATGCGTTCGGTGTCCCGGGCGGCGAAGTCCCCGTACATCAGGGGAGCGAGGGCGCTGGTGGCCTCGGTGACGGCGTCGATACTGGCGGGAGACAGGGAGCCATCCGGGTCGATCACGATGAGCAGGCCCAGCAACTGATGCCGCCACCGTATCGGCGCGCACAGCCGCGCCCGCATCCCGAGGTCGTCGCGTGGCGGGATGACGCCCGGGCCGGTCCAGCGGTCGACACCCTGGGCGAGGATGTGCCCGGCCGCCGCGCTGCCCGCGTCCCGCTGCAGCACCGCCCGCACCCGCACCCGGTCCTCGTCGCCGAAGTGACGGCTCGCGCAGAGGATGTGCACCCGTGGGTCGTTGACGGCGACGGAACGGCCGATGCGCTCCGCCAGCTCGTCCACGACGTCCTGAAGCCGGTTCTCGAGCATCGCCCATCGCCTCCCACCGGACGGGCGGCGTGGCCCGTCGCTGCCGTCGACAGGAAAGATCATTACGCACTTCCCCGGTCCGTGTGAAGGGTTATGACCTGCTGTTTTCTACAGATCGAGGAGGCGGTGCGGTGCGTTTGCGACGGCCGTCGGTGGCCCCCGTCGCACGGCGGCGCCGATGATCGGGCACATGCGCAGGGGACGACGACTGACCGGCCGCACCGCCCTCGTCTTCGGGGCCGGGTCCAGCGGGGACGGGATGAGCAACGGCCGGGCCGCCGCGCTCGCGTTCGCCCGGGAGGGGGCGCGGGTGGCCGCGATCGACGTCGACGAGGACCGGGCACACCGCACGGCCGAGGCCATTAGGGCCGAGGGCGGCGAGGCGCTGCCCCTGAAGGCGGACATCACCGACGAGGAGCAGGTGGCCGCCGCCGTCGCCGCCGCCGAACGCGCACTGGGCACCCCCGCGGTCCTGCACAACAACGTCGGCGCGGCCCGCCTGGGCGACATCACCGGACTCGACCTCGCCGACTGGCAGTCCGCCCTCGCGGTCAATCTCGGCGGTGTCTTTCTGACCTGCAAGCATGTCCTGCCGCGCATGGTGGCGGCGGGTGGTGGCGCGGTGGTCAACGTGTCCTCGGTCGCCGCGATACGCGACACCGGATATCCATACCCGAGCTACAGCGCGTCGAAGGCGGCCGTCAACCAGCTCACGGTCGCCCTGGCGCTGCGCCACGCCGCCGAGGGCATCCGTGTCAACGCCGTCCTCCCCGGGCTCATCGACACCCCGCTGGTGTCCCGGCAGATCGTGGCCGGGGCGGCCGACACCGAGGCCGTGCTCGCTGCCCGCCACGCGGCGAGCCCGACGGGGCGCATGGGCAGCCCGTGGGATGTCGCGGCGGCCGCGGTCTTCCTCGCCTCCGACGAGGCGGCGTACATCAACGGCGTGTGCCTGCCCGTGGACGGGGGTCTCACGGCACGCTGCTGATACGGCCGGATTTTGGTACAGACCATTGACAGATATGGTCGGGGCCGGTGTCATGGGGCCCGTCAGCTCTTGAGCGCGCCCCGGATGGATGTCGTCATCCGGGGCCGGACCTCGGAGAGTTCCCCGTGAATGGACGTCCCGTCCCAGGGGTGTCGGCCGCTGTCGCGGCCACGCCGACGCTGGGCCGATTATGGACGGACCGGGCCACCGAGCCCGTGTCCGATCCGCAAGTCTGTCATGATCGTGACAATATTCCCCGTGTGCCGCTCCAGGGCGCGGCCGTGAGGGGCCCGGGCGGGCTGAGCCCCGGTCCGCCGTGGCGGGCCACGGCGTATGACCTCTAGTGGATTCACCAGTTCTCCGCGGCACCTTTCCCGCCACATCATCACGCGGCACCTTCTCGCGGGCCCCGCCCCAAGGGCGGTGGCATCCGCGTCTTCCGCCACGGAAGCGAGATGAGACATGCCCATAGCGCCCTTCCCACGGAGGAGTCATGCGCAGAATCCTGATCGGCCTGGCCGCCGCGGCACTGGTGGTGCTGGCCGCCCTGCTGCCGACCGCGGGGACCAGTGCGGCCACGAGCGTGGCGACGCCGGCCGGCGACGCACCCGCCGCGACCACGGCGCCCCGCGCGGCCAATCACACGGTCACCTTCGTCAATCACACCGGACGGAAGGTGTGGATCGGCAGCGCCGTCAATGCCGATGGCTCCAGGCAATTCGCCACACTGCCCATCCTGGAACCCGGACAGTCGGCCTCGGTGACGATCCCCGAGAACGCGGACCCCGGCCACTGGCGTGGAAAGTTCTTCGCCCGTGTGGGCTGCACCGGCACCCCGGGCAGCACCTTCCACTGCCAGGTGGGGGACTGCGGAAAGTTCGCCGACCACTGTGAGCTGGGCGAGCAGCCCGTCAGCCTCGCCGAGTTCAATTTCGACACCAAGGACACGCTCGCCCCCTGGTACAACGTGAGCTACGTCAACGCGTTCTCCCACCCGATCACGATCGCCCCCGACAACCCCGCCGGTGGCGGCGGTTGCGGCACCCAGGGGTGCACACAGAACCTGCTGCCGTTCTGCCCGGCCGCCAACCTCACCCGCTGGCCGGACGGCACGCCCATGCTGTGCACCAACCCCAACCGGGACGCCAGGACGCCGTACAGCGACGCCATCGCCTCCCGGTGCCCCAAGGCGTACGCCTACTCCAAGCAGGACCAGGAGCCCGGTAACCAGGTGATGCAGAACTGCGGCAAGTGCAGTGGCTTCACCGTCACCTTCAACGCGGGGGCGTAGCCATGCGGAGCATGCGACGTCTCGTCGTACTGCTGGCGGCGGTGATCCTGCTGACCACGGGGAGCCAGACGGGCGCCGGCGCGTCCACCGCCGCGGTGCCGAAGAAGGGGGTCAGCGCCTGGGAGTTCAACGGGGTCACGGCGGCGATGTCCGATGCCAAGGTCGGCTGGTTCTCCACCTGGGCCTCGGGCAAGGAGCGGATCCAGCCCCCGGCCGGGGTCGAATTCGTGCCCATGATCTGGGGCCCCGGATCGGTGACCGACGCCGAACTCGACCAGGCCAGGAGCCAGGGCACGACCCTGCTCGGGTTCAACGAACCGGACATGGCGGCCCAGGCCAATATGACCGTCGCCGAGGCACTCGATCTGTGGCCCCGGCTCCAGTCGACCGGTATGCGGCTCGGCGCCCCCGCGGTGGCTTACGGCGGCGATGTCGCCGGTGGCTGGCTCGACCGCTTCATGAAGGGCGCCGCCGACCGCGACTACAAGGTCGATTTCATCCCCCTGCACTGGTACGGCGCCGACTTCGACGCCGGCCGCGCGACCGAGCAGCTGCGCGGCTATCTCCAGGCCACCTACGACCGCTACAAGAAGCCGATCTGGCTCACCGAATACGCACTGATCGACTTCTCGACCGGTACTCCCAGGTATCCGACCCCGGCCCAGCAGGCCGCGTTCGTGAAGGAGTCCACCGCCATGCTGCAGGGGCTGTCCTTCGTCGAACGGTACGCGTGGTTCACCCTCTCCGCGGACCGCGGCGGCACCGGTCTCTACAACGGCGCGACGCCCAACGAGATCGGCGCGGCCTATCGCGCGGCCGGCTGAGACGGCCATCCGCGCTCACACCACACCACCTTCCACACCACACCACTCACACCGCCTTCCACACCACACCACGACAACCGAAACGAGGTCCTCCGCCATGCGCAAGGCAACGCTGACCGGCCGACTGGCGGCCGGAGCCGCCGTACTGACCGCCGTACTCACCGTCGCGCCGACGGGCACCGCCGCCACCAGCGACACCCCGCCGCCCGGGCAGGACTGCTGGGCCACCCACTACGGCTACATACCGCCCGGCGCCTACACCGCCAGTGGCGAACTCTTCGACAACAACGCCGACACCGCCGCCACCTCCCTCAGCCGCAGCCCCCAGCTGCCGTTCGGGACCAGGGTCAAGGTCACCAACGTGGCCAACGGCAGGTCACTGACCGTGCGTGTCAACGACCGCGGCACCTTCGGATGGACGCCGTCCGTGCCCAAGTGTCTGGACCTGACCGACGGCGCGTACTCCCGGCTCGGCGGAGTCCTCGACCCCGACTCCGGCCACATCGTCGTCAGGGAGGAAATCGTGCAGTGAGAGAGCATCCGGTGAAGGATGTGGACCACCGGTTCCGCCGCTCCTCGCCGGTTCCCTGACACCCCGCTCGCGACGCGACCGTCGTGCGCCGGAGGCTCCCCTCTTTCCGGGGGCTATCCACCGGAAGCGCTACCCACTGACCTCTCGGGCAAGTACTCTCCGTGGCGACACTGGAACGTGACGGGTGATGAAGCGGGGTAGCGGGGGTGCGGGTGATGGCGGAGGCCGGTGACAAGGTCGCCGACCGATATCTCCTCCAGGAGCCCATCGGGAGAGGTGGGATGGGCGTCGTCTGGCGGGCCCACGACGAACTGCTCGACCGCCAGGTCGCGGTGAAGTGTGCCCGTCCGGACGACGACCGCGCGGTGGCGCGCCTCACCAACGAGGCGCGCAACGCCGCACGGCTGCACCATCCGCACATCGTCTCGGTGTTCGACTTCGTGGACGAGGGCGAGATCTGCTGGATCGTCATGGAGTACGTGTCCGGGGGCAGCCTCGCGGACTTGGTGCGCGGCCGTGTCGCGCTCCCCCCGGAGGAGGCGGCGTCCATCGGCTGCCAGATCGCCGCCGCCCTGGCGAAGTCGCACGCCGAGGGCGTGGTGCACGGCGATGTCACCCCGGAGAACGTCCTGATCACCGAGGACGGGGTCGCCAAGCTGACCGACTTCGGCATCTCCCGGGCGCTGTGGAGCGAGGCCACCGTGACCCGGACCGGCGGGGTGCGCGGCAAACCGCCGTATCTGCCGCCCGAAGTGGCCAGGGGAGAGGTGGCCGACCGGAAGTCCGATGTGTTCTCACTGGGCGCGACCCTCTACGCGGCGATCGAGGGGCGGTCCCCGTACGGTGAGGCATCGCACCCCATGGCCTATGTGGCGCGGGCGATCGAGGGCTATATCGAGGCCCCGCACCGGGCCGGTCCGCTGGTGGACGCGCTCACCAAGCTGCTGGCTCTGGAGCCGAGGCGGCGCCCCGCCGCCGAGCAGGCCGTACGGCTGCTGCGGCGGGTCGCCCCGTCGTCCCCGCGCATCGAGGACACGGAGGACATCGAGGGCCCCCGCGACGGCGACACGCTGGACCGCACCCCCTTCACGATGCGGCTGGTGCCGCCGTCGGTCCGCGGGGCGTGGCGCCGCCCGAGCCGCCGGGTGGTCATCACCGGGGCCGCGCTGGGCACCGCCGCGGTCCTGGTGGCGTGGGCCACCCTCTTCGGCCCGTGGGCTGACGGGCGCTCCGACGAGAGCCGGGGGACCGGGAAGGACGGCGGGCGTGGCGCGTCCGGTACCGCCGACTCGCCGGCCCGGACCGGCCCGGCCGGCACCGTGGGCGACGCGCGCACGGCCGACCCCTGCACGTTGCTCAACCCCGCCTCGCTCAGCCGCTTCGGCGAGACCGTGCTCGACCCGGACTACGGCGAGATCGACCGCTGCGATGTCCTGCTGCGCGGCGAGAGCGGCGATGACATCGCCGACATCCAGCTCAACTTCAGCGCCGACCCGCCGGAGCCGGGTGGCGATGTGCCCACCAGAAGGGTCGGCAACGTCACCGTCGGCGCCTACCAGCGCGATGGGGACGAGTGCCTGCGGAACATCGCGTCCGCCGACCGCAAGCAGATCTGGATCATCGCCGAGCGGCTCGACACCCCCGCACCCGACCCCTGCCAGCTGGGCGACGCCGCCACGGACTACGCCGTCAGCGTGCTGGACCGCGGCCAGGTCCCCCGGCGCTCCGGGCAGCCGGTGGCGAGCTCCCTGCTGCGGGGACACGCGTGCCGGCTGCTGGACGGCGATGAGCTCGAGCGGGTCGCCGGTGTCCGGGTGGCGGACCGCGACCCGGGCTTCGGCGACTGGCAGTGCGAGTGGACGGACGACTCCGGGGACGCGGGAGTGAAGGTGGTGTTCAACCGCGACAACCAGTTCACCCCGGACGGCGGGCAGCGGGCGGTGATCGCCGGCAAGCGGAGCTCGGTGTCGCCGAACGACTGGGAGGACGACTCCTGCCTGGTCCGGATGGTGCACCGCGCGTACCGCAACCCCCTCGGTGACGACACCGTCGAGTTCATATCGCTGAACGTCTACGGGCCCAAGTCCACCGAAAAGCTCTGTACGACCGCCAAGGCGCTCGCCGCCATGGCCGCGAAGAAACTCCCGGCATCATGACCACACCGCACCCCGGCAGCGAGCGCCCTGCCGCCGGGCGGGGCCCCGCCGCCCAGCGCCCCGCCACCGGTCGTCCCGCCGTGGGCGGCCGCCCGCTGCCCGCCGCGCACGGCAGCCTGGCCCGCGGGGTGACCGCGCCGGTGCCGGGCACCGCCTTCGCCCTCGCGCTGACCGGTGGCATGACCCTCGGCCCCGGGGACGGCCGTGAGCTGCTCTTCGGGCGGAACCGCCCCGAGGTGCACATCTGTGTGGGCGAGGACGACCCCCAGGTCAGCCGCTGCCAGGGCAGACTGACCCACCGCCACGGCCGCTGGTGGGTCGCCAACAACGGTCGGCTGCCCCTCCGGTTCCCGTCCCGGCTGCTCTTCACCGGTGAGGAGCCACTGCCCCTCGAGACCGGCTACACCCCGCTGTTCGTCCGCGGTTCGCGCGACCGTGAGCACCTGCTGGAGGTGTTCGTCAGCGGCCCCGAGACCGAGCGGCCCGTGGCCCTGCCCGGGGACGTCACCCGACCGCCCCGGGTATGGGCGCTCACCGGCGAGGAGAAGCTCGCGCTCGTCGTCCTCGGCCAGCGGTACCTGCTCCACGAGCCCCGGCCGCAGCCCCTCACCTGGAGGCAGACGGCCGCCCAGCTGGCGGAGCTGCGCCCCGGTGAGGGCTGGAGCGAGAAGCGCGTGGAGCACCTGGTCAACCGGGTCCGCACGATGCTGTCCCGGGACGGGGTGCCCTGGCTGACCCGCGAGGAGGTCGGCGAACCGGTCGGCAACGCGCTCAACGACCATCTGATCCGCGCCCTGATGATGTCGACCACGCTCGTCCCGCCGGACCTGGCCCTGATCGACGCCGCCTGACCGCTCGGCACCCGCCTGACCGTTCAGGGTGTGTTCTCGGCGCCCGCCGCCGCGCCGGTCTCCGGGCGCTGGAAGAGCGCGTAGAGCCAGCCCAGGGACGGGATCAGCAGCAGTGCCCCGACCGCGAACACGATCAGCACGGCGGCCAGTACCGACGGCGGTGCGGCCGCCCGTGCCACCGTGAAATCGGGGACCAGCATCAGCGGGTACTGCGCCACGCCCCAGGCCCAGACGATGAGGGCCACGGCGAGGGCGGCGGCGGCCCGGGCCCAGCCCCACAGCGACCGCCACAGCAGGACCAGCCCGGCCACACCGGTCACGGCCGACAGCACCACCAGGGGCAGGGCGCGATGGGTGAGCCCGTGGAACAGCCGTGGCGCGTCGGCGTGCAGCACGGCGATGCCCGCCAGCGCCACGGCGCCCGCGGCCAGCCCGCTGACCAGGGCCCGCCGCTGGAACGCCCGTACCAGGTCGGGCCCGCCGCCGCGCGCCGCGTCCGCGCACAGATAGACGGCGGCCAGATGGGCGCAGGTCACCACGGCCAGCACCCCGCCGAGGAAGGACGCCGGATTGAGCCAGCTGGTGACCGTGCTGCCCGCGGCGAGGCCCGGGGGTACGCGTCCGGAGGCCACACCACCGGCGACCGTGCCCAGGAAGAAGGGCGTGACGACCGAGGACGTGGCGAAGCAGGCCCCGAACAGCCGCTGCTGCCACAGCCGGGTGCTGGCCTTGCGGAACGCGAACGCGGCGCCGCGCGCGATGATGCCGAGCGCCGCCAGGGTCAGCGGCAGGTAGAGGGTGGACATCACGGCGGCGAACACTTCGGGGAAGCCGCTCCACAACATCACCACCACGAAGATCAGCCACACGTGGTTGGCCTCCCAGACCGGCCCGATGGCGTGCTCGATCAGCGCGCGCTGCCGCCGTCCACGACGGCTGCCACCGGCCACCAGATCCCACAGCCCCGCCCCGAAGTCGGCCCCGGCGAAGAGGGCGTAGCACATCAGACCCAGCCACATCACCGCGAGGACGGTGTCCGCGAGCATCACGACCTCCAGCGGTTCACACGACCGGATAGCCGGTCACATCGGCTTCCTGCGGGGCCACCGGGACCGGGCGCTCGCTCGCGAGCCGGCGCAGGACGTAGACGGTGGCCACCGTCATCGCGGCGTACACCACGAGCACCAGCCAGAGCCCGGTCATGAGGCCGGGGGCCGGATTCACCGCGTCCCGGACGCCGAGGATCCCCTGCACCACCCACGGCTGACGGCCCTCCTCGGTGACGACCCAACCGCACTCCAGCGAGACGACCGCCGCCAGGCCGCTGAAGGATGCCAGCCGCAGGAACAGGCGCGTCCCCCGGCGGGCCAGCGGATCGCTCTCGCCCCGGCGCCGGGTGCGCCACCAGGCCAGCAGCAGCCAGACCCCGAGCCCGATCAGGAACAGCCCGCCGAGCACCATCAGGTCGAACGCCAGATGGGTGGCGGTGATCGGGGGCCGCCGCGAGGGCGGCACCTGGTTCAGGCCCTTGACGACGGTTCCGGGGCTGAAGCCGACGAGCAGCGACAGACCGTTGGGGATCTCCAGACCGCCCTTGATGCCGTGGTCGCCCGCGATCCCGCCCACGGTGAGCGGCACATGGCTGGAGGTGGTGAAGACACCCTCCATGGCGGCGAGCTTGACCGGCTGGTAGTCGGCCACGAAGCGGGCGATCCAGTCACCCACCACGAGCTGGACGGGGGCGGCGACGGCGCCGAGGGTGAACGGGATGAAGAACCCCGCGCGGTGGTAGCGGTCGGTGCGGCCGCGCAGCAGGGAGACCGCGTACACGCTCGCGGTCAGGAAGGACGCCACCATCAGCGCGGCGAGGATCATGTGGACGGTCTGCGGCGGACTGGCGGGGTTGAACATCGCGGCCAGCGGATCGACGTCCACGACCCTGCCGTGGCGGACGGTGAAGCCGCGCGGCTGGTTCATCCACGCGTTGGCGCACACCACGAAGAACGCCGAGGCCACACCGGCGATGACGATGGGGATCCCGGTGAGCATGTGGACGCGCGGCGGCAGCCGGTCCCATGCGTAGAGATAGATGCCGAGGAAGATGGCCTCGATGAAGAAGGCGATGCCCTCGATGGCGAACGGCAGCCCGATGACCTGGCCGTAACGCCCCATCAGCCCCGGCCAGAGCAGCCCCATCTCGAAGCTGAGGATCGTGCCGGAGACCGCGCCCACGGCGAACAGCACCCCCATGGCCCGCGCCCAGCGCCGGGCGAGCAGCCGGTACGAGGGGTCGCCGGTGCGCACGCCCCGCCATTCGGCGATCAGGGTGAGCAGGGGAAGCCCCACGCCCAGGCAGGCCACCACGATGTGCCAGGCGAGCGAGAAGCCCATCTGGGCGCGGGCCGCGGCCAGATCGCCGGACGTGGCCGGGCCCGCCAGCCAATCCCTCACCACGGCCGCGGCCTGCTGCCACGGGTGCTGGTCGACAGCGGGCACGGCCGCTCCTCACTCGTCGTTGAGACCCCTCCGGGAAAGCCACCTTTACCCGCCTCTGTCGTGGTGCGGCGGTTCCCCGGCCGCGACACGCCGGGGGGTGGGGCAAGCCGGGCGGCCACCCGACGACCGTCACTCGGTGTCCGCGCCGATGGCCTCCAGCATCGGGACGCGTGCGGCCTGACGCCCCGGCCAGAGCGAGGCCAGCACACCGATCGCGGCGCTCGCGAGGAAGAACAGGGCCGTCCTGTCCCAGGGGATGACGAGGGGGACGGACTCCTGGCCGAGGACGGCCGCCGCGCCGATGGCCGTACCGGCGACGACACCGAGCGCGGAGCCGAAGAGGGAGATGGTCACCGACTCCAGGCGCAGCACGGATCCGATGCCACCGCGGTCCAGCCCGATGGCCCGCAGGAGCCCGATCTCCCGCATCCGCTCGAAGACGGCCATGCCCATGGTGTTGACCACCCCGAGGGCCCCGATCAGCACGGTGACGCTGAGCATGGCGTACATGATGTTGAGGAACGGCGCGGTCCGCGCGGTGGCGGCGGCCCTCGCGTCGGCGCGGTCCTGTACCAGCAGCGCCGGGTTGTCCAGGGCGCGCCGGATCTCCTCCCGGAGTGCCGCGGTGCGGCCGGCGGCGGCCTTGACCAGGACCGAGTCGATGGTCGGCCGGTCCTCGGCGCCGACCGGACGCGGCAGGGCCCGTTCGGAGACGAGCGCGGGGGCCAGATCCTCCGGGCCGTCGTAGACAGCGACGACGGGCAGGCTGGTCCTGGCGCCCGTCGTGCGTCCGCTCGCACCGGTGAAGCTTCCGGTGACCCGGGAGCCCAGCCGCCAGCCGTGGGCGGCGGCCAGCTCCTCGGTGACGGCGATGCCCCGGCCGAGGCGGTCCAGCGACCCCTCGCGGACGGTGAGCGACGCGGCGCGCTCCACCGCGGCGGGGTCCACGGCGGTGACCGGGAGGGGCGTCTTGTCGGGGAGGTTGACGTAGGTGGGGATGACCGCGGTGACGGCCTCGGCGTCGGCGAGCCGCCTCACCCGGGCGGCCGTGCTCTCGCCGATCTCCCCGAAGTCGACGGCCGTGATGCGCAGGTCCGACGTCATGGAGCGGTCGGCCTCCCGCTCGTCGAAGCGGTTCACGGAGGTGACGGCCACGGTGACGGCGGTGACCATCGCCAGACCCACCATCAGGGTGGTCGCGGTGGCCGCCGTACGCCGTGGATTGCGGCGGGCGTTCTCCACCGCCAGCGTGCCACGGACGCCCGCCAGCCGGGTCAGCGGGGAGCGCAGCAGCCCGGTGACACCGAGCGCGAGCAGCGGAGTGAGGACGATCAGGCCCACCAGCAGCAGGGGCGCGGCGCCGAAAAGCAGGTCCGGTTCGCCGACGGCGGCGGCGACCAGCAGCGCGCCACCCGCGGTGGTGATCAGCCCGATGGTGTTGCGGCGGCGCAGCGAGGCGGCGGTGGACGGCTGGACGGTCCGCAGCGCCGCCACGGGCGGTACGGCCGCCGCCCGGCGGGCCGGGACGTAGGCCGCGAGAACGGTGACGCCGATGCCGACGGCGAAGGCCGCGAGCAGCGGCTCGGCGGACAGCGCCGGCACGGTGGCGTGTCCCGCTCCGGACGCGTCGAACAGGCTGCCCAGCACGTGCGCGGCGCCGACGCCAAGACCGTAGCCGATGGCCGAGGCGACCGTGCCGACCACGGCGGCCTCGGCCAGCACCATGCGCATCACGTAGTGCGTGGTGGCGCCGACCGCCCGCAGCAGCGCGTGTTCCCGGGCGCGGGCCGCGCTGAGCATGGTGAAGGTGTTGGCCACCAGGAAGGTGGAGACGAACAGGGCGACCCCGGCGAAGCTCAGCAGCAGTGTGGTGAGCTTGTCCGCGTCCCCGTCGGAGGCGGCACCGGACTCCAGATCCGCGCGGGTGACCGCCCGCAGCCCGGACGGCAGCGACTTCCGCGCCTGCTGGGCGAGTTGGGCTTCCGAGGTGCCCTCGGCGGCGGTCAGTGTGATCGCCGAGTAGCTCTTCGGCGCGGGGGCGAAGTGACGTTGCGCGGTGGCGGTGTCGAAGGCGGTGAGCGTGCCACCGGAGTCCACCCGGCTGTCATGGGCGGTGAAGACGCCGACCAGCCGCGCGTCGCGGGCCGTGCCGGACACGACGACGCGCACCCGGGCGCCCACCCGGTACCCGGCACGCTCGGCCGTCCGCCGGTCGACGGCGATCTCGGCGGCGCCACGCGGGCCCCGGCCCTCGATGAGCGGATAGCGGACGTCCTCGCCGCCGCCGTCGGGCACGTAGTTGACGCCCGCGGCCTGGTCCAGGTCGCCCACCAGAGTGCCGTCGGAGCCGACGAGGAAGGAGCGGCCCTCCACCACACCGCGCGCCGCGCTCGCCGACGGCAGTGCCCGCAGCCGCCGCAGCAGCGCGTCGTCGAGCCGTTGTGTCGTGGAGGGGTCCGCGGTGATCGAGACCGACGCGTCGGGCTGGGAGTTGGACCGGGCGCGGTTCACGGCCGCTCTGACGGAGTCGCCGTAGAGCAGCGAACCGGTCACGAAGGCCACGCCGAGCACGACGGCGAGGGCGGGCATCGCGAAACGGAGCCGATGGGATCGGAGGGTGCGCAGGGCGGTGCGGAACATCGACGGCCTTCGGGAGGGGCGGCGGGGTGACGGAAGGGGCGTGGCCGGCGAACACATCGCGCTCGATCGCTCTCCGGCCGCCCGGATGCCATCCTTCGCGTGGACGTGGCGCGGCGGATCCACCGGAATGCCGAAGCGGGCCGCGCCCCCTCTCCGGCTCCCTCGGCCGAAAGTCCGATGTGGTGGTGGCGGCCGGGCCGTAGCGTGACCTGCCATGATCTCCGAGTTCCGGTCCCGCTTCCGCTTCCGGCACCTACGGCAGGGCCTGGCCGGCGTCGCTCTGGTCGTCCTGGTGGTCCTGGAGGGGCTGAACGCGCCGCACCCGCCGATGGCCGCGGCGACGATGGTGTCCGGGGTGCTGTGCCTGGCCGCGCTCGCCGTGCCGGAACGCCTCTTCGCGCGCCACGCCATCGGCGCGGCGGCCGTCTCGTGCGTGCTGACCGTGACGGAGGCGCAGCTGTCCGAACGTCCCCCGAACACCCCGGGCATGGTGGAGCTGGGTGCGCTGCTGCTGCTCAGTGCCCGCGCCGTGCGGCGCCGCACGCCACTGCGAGCGGCCGGGCTGGTCGCGGCGTCCTCCCTCGCCGCCGTGATCCTTCCCCTGCGGATCGAGGTGTGGGACGACTACCTCAAGGACCTGATCGCCGTGATCGTGGTCTGCGCGGTGCCGTTCATGGTGGTGGTGGGGCTGTGTCTGCGTCTGTACGACACGCTGCGGGAGCGGGAGCGCGAGGCCATCCGGCAGGCCCAACGCCTGGAGCACGCACGGGAGTTGCACGATTTCGTGGCCCACCACGTCACGGCGATCGTCGCGCAGACCAAAGCCGCGCGCTTCACCGCCGCGGCCGGACACACCCAGTCCCCGGAGGACCTGGACCGGATGCTCGCCCAGATCGAGCGGGCCGGATCCCAGGCGCTGGGGTCGATGCGCGCCATGGTCGCCAGCCTGCGGGACCACGCCGCCGCCTCCGCCACGACCCGGCCCGCGAGCGATCCGGCGGGTCCGCGCGGACTCCGTGATCTGCGTGAACTGCGTGCTCTCACCGAGGAGTTCTCCGAGGTGGGGCCGTCCGCCGAGCTGATCCTCGCCCCGGAAGCCGCCGCCCGGCCGCTCCCGCCCGGCATCGCCACCACCGTCCACCGCGTGGTGCAGGAGTCCCTGACCAACGTCCGCAAACACGCCACCGGGGCCGGCCGGGTGGAGGTGCGGATCGGTGTGCGGCCCGGCGATCCGGAGCGGCTGGAGGTGTCGGTGGCCGACGACGGGCAGGGTGGCGCCTCGCCCGCCGCCGAGCGGCCGGCCGAGGGGAGCGGCTACGGACTGGTGGGGCTCGCCGAGCGGGTCCAGGAGGTCAACGGGCGTATCACGACAGGGCCACGGGACGGCGGCGGTTGGCACGTCGTGGCGGTCCTCCCGCTGGACGGGGCGGCCGCCGAGGAGGCGGTCTGGGAGCAGGCCCCCCTGGACGTGGCCGCCCCGGACGCGGCCTCCTCCGGCTGATGGCCCACGCGCCTGCGATCATGCGTGACATGACGATCCAGGTGCTCATCGCCGACGACCAGGAGATGGTCCGTGCCGCATTCCACATGATTCTCGACTCCCAGCCGGACATGCGGGTCGTCGCCCAGGTGGCGAACGGCGCCGAGGCGGTCGACCAGGCCCGCCGCCTGCGGCCCGACGTCTGCCTCCTGGACATCCGCATGCCCGAGCTGGACGGTCTGGAGGCCACCCGGCTCCTCGCCGGACCCGAGGTGCAAGAGCCCCTCAACGTCCTCATCGCCACCACCTTCGACCTGGACGAATACGTCTACCGGGCGCTGCGCAACGGCGCGTGCGGCTTTCTGCTCAAGGACGGCGCGCCCGGGCTGCTCACCGAGGCGGTACGGGCCGCGGCGTCGGGCAACTCGCTGATCTCCCCGTCGGTGACCGTCCGCCTGCTCGCCCACATGGCACCCCACCGCGGCCGGACATCCCCCTCCGAGACCCGCCCGGCCCGCCGGGGGAGGGGCGGGCCCGAGGACCTGATCGAGCCGCTGACCCGGCGCGAGGCCGAGGTGGTCCGGCGGGTCGCCCGTGGCCGTACCAATGAGGAGGTGGCCGCGGATCTCCATGTCACCCTGTCCACCGTCAAGACCCACCTCGGCAACGTCCAGCGCAAGCTGGCCGCCCGCAACCGCGTCGAGATCGCGGCCTGGGCCTGGGAGCACGGCATGGTGGACGAGTCCTCGCCGAGCGGCGGACGCTGACCCGCCCGGCCGATGTCCCCGGCGCGTGGGCGCTACCAGGCGCGTGCGGTCTGCCGAAGCCGCTCCCGGACCCGGGCGACGTCCGGATTGGCGTCGGCACCCGGGCGCTGTACGAGGAAGAGCGTGTTGAGCGGTGGCTCTTCGGGCTCATGGAGCAGGACGAGCCCGCCGGAGGCGAGGGCGTCCTGGCACAGGTAGCGGGGGAGCACGCTGTACCCGGCGCCCGCGGCCACGGCCGACACGGCCCCGCGCAGATCCGGCACGGTCACCGCGGCCTGGGCGGTGAGCCGCTTGCCGAAGACGTTGCGCCAGTACCGGCGGGCGATGGGGAGGTCCTCCGCGTAGGTGATCAGCGGCACGTCACGGACGGCCGCGCACGGCCCGTCGGCCGCCAGCCGTTCCCCGATGCGCCGGGCCCAGTCGGGCGAGGCGACCAGCACGTAGTCCTCGTCCGCCAGCGGGAGCGAGGTCAGCGTGCGGCCGCCGGGTCGTCTGGTGGCGATCACCAGGTCGTGGTGTCCCGCGCGCAGCGCCTCCAGCAGCGGATCGGTCAGCCCCATCGTGATCCGCAGCCGCACCCCCTCGGCGACCAGCGGGGCGAGTGCGGGCAGGGCGCGGGCGCACAGCAACTCGGCCGGCCCGGCCAGGTGGACGGGGGTGGTGCGTCCGGTGAGTACGGTGTTCCGGCCGCCGAGGGAGGCGAGGGCGTCCAGGGGCCCGGCGATGTGCCCGGCCAGATCGTGGGCCAGGTGAGTGGGCTCCACACCACGTGGAACCCGGGTGAACAACGCGCGCCCGGTCTGCTGCTCCAGGGCGCGGATCTGGGCGGTGACGGTCGGCTGGGAGAATCCGAGCAGCGGCGCCGCGGCGGTGAACGAGCCGGAGCGGTAGACGGCCAGGAAGGTGCGCAGCAGATTGAGATCGGCATGCTGCGGGGGCCGCCCGCCGCCGATGACGAGGTCGCCGTCCTGCTGTGTCCCGTCCTCCATGCGGCCCAGCATAGAGAGGGCCACGGCTCTTCCCGCCATCGGAAACCCGATGCCATCGATCGACCGGCCTATTGGCATTCCGATGCCCAGTGGATCTACCTTCGAGCACGCCGCCAGGACGGCGGCGCCACATCGGGGCGGCGACGACGCCCCAGGAGAACCCAGCGATCACACCCACCGCGCGTGATCCCGTCGAGGAGTGAGCATGGCGAAGATTCTTTTCGTGATGACCGGTGCCGACCAGTGGACACTGGCCGACGGTACGAAGCACCCCACCGGCTACTGGGCCGACGAGGCCGTCGTCCCCTATGAGGCGCTCAAGGCCGCGGGCCACGAGATCACCGTGGCCACCCCCGGCGGCGTCGTCCCGCCCGTCGACTCCGCCAGCCTCAGCCCCGAGGTCAACGGCGGCCCGGAGAACGCCGCCAGGGTCAGGAGCGTCACCGAGACCGCCGCGGAGTTCCACGCCCCCATCGCGCTGAGCGACGTGACGCTGGACGAGTACGACGCCGTCCACGTGCCCGGTGGCCACGGTCCCATGGAGGACCTCGCGGCCGACGCCGACTCGGGCCGGATCCTCACCCTCGCGGTGCGGCGCGGCATGCCGGTGAGCGTGGTCTGCCACGGCCCGGCGGCGCTGTTGGCGGCGGTCACGGAGGACGGCGCCCACGCGTACGCGGGCTACCGGATCACCGCCTTCACCAATGAGGAGGAGAAGATGGCCGGCAACGCCGACAAGGCCAAGTGGCTCTTGCAGGACCGGCTGACCGAGGCGGGTCTGACGGTGCGGGCCGGTGAGCCCTTCGCGCCGCACGTGGAAGTCGACCGCAATGTCATCACCGGCCAGAACCCGGCCTCCTCCGGCCCGCTCGCCGAGGAACTGCTCAAGAAGCTCGGCTGACCTCCTGCCCCTCTCCCCGTCCACCGGACCGGTGGACGAGCCGTGCCCGGCGGGGTGCCCCCGGGGCTCAGCCCGTCCATGTCCTCGGACGTGCGGTCGCGCACCGGCCTGGCCTCGTCCGTCCCCGGATGGACGCCGCCGAAGGCGTGCTCGCAGGTCCGGCGATACGCGCCGACGGCCACGTTCACCCGGCGGGACTCGGTTCGGGAGAGGCGTTATATTCGGGCTATGTAGGGGGCGGCTGGCCTGCGATCCGTACGGCACCGGGCTTCCGAGGACGATGACAGGTGACGCCATGGGTGTGGATGAGCGGCACCCGGACAGCGCGGACACCCGGATCACTCGGTCGGCGCGGACACGGCTTCGGCTGATGGGTTCCGCGGGTGGCCAGTTGAGTGGCACCGGGCCGGTGAGGCTCGCCCTCGGGCAGGCGGTCGCCGAACTCGGCGCCCTGGGCGGCATGATCCATGTGCGTGATCCGCGCCAGGATGTGATGCGCCTGGTGGCCAGCATGGGGCTGCCGGACAACCTGGTCGCGGGCTGGGAGACCCTCACGGAGGAGGACAGCGCGGCCCCGGTGTCCTGTGTGCGCTACGGGACCCAGGTCTGGACGCCGCCACCGCCCGGTGTACCGCACCGGGCGGCCCCCTGGCCGTCGGGCCGCTCTCCCTCCGAGGAGTCCTCTTCCGGCGCCGGCACGCTTCCGCCCGGCAGCGGGGTGGCGTCCGTTCCCGTGATCACGGCCGATGGCCACTCGGTGGGTGCGCTGTCCGTCCTGGTGGAGGCGCCGGATGAGCTGGACGACGCGCAGTGTGGCTTCCTGCGGATGGTCGCCGACTGGGTCGCCGAGTATCTGCGCCCCGCGCGCCCCGCCGCCACGCACATCGAGCACGAGAGGCAACCCCTCGGCCGCGACGCCGTCGGCGGTGCCGTATGGCGGATGAACGACGGCCTCCTCGCCCTCGACAACCAGGCACGGCTGACGTTCGCCAACCCCGCGGCCCTGAAGTTGCTCGGATCCTCCGCCCAGGAGGCGCTGGGGACCGTGCTGTGGGAACACCCGGTGATCCGTGACACCGGGATGGCCGCCTGCCACGGGCGGGCCGTGACCACGCACGCACCGGCCGGATTCGACACCCGGTGGCCGGGCAGGCCGGGCTGGTACCACGCCCGCCTCGATCCCGTCCCCGAGGGACTGGTCATCCACATCGCGGACATCACCGAACGGCGGACGGAGGAGGCCGAGCAGTCCGCGGCCCAGCGCGCCGCGGCCGAGCGGGTCATGCGCATGGGCGAGCTGACCTCGTCGCTCGCCGAGGCGCTGACCGTCCAGGACGTGGTGAAGGCGGTCGCCGACCGGGTGCTTCCGCCGTTCGGCGCCACCGGCCTGATCTGCCAGGTGATCGAGAACGGTCGGCTGCGGATGGTCGGTTCGACCGGGTATCCGGAGGAGTTCCTCGAGATCGTCCAGAAGCTGATGGTCTCCGACATGTCCGCCATCGTCCAGGCGCTCAGCTCCCGCACGCCGACCTTCCTGTCCACGCCGGAGGAGTACGCCGAACAGCATCCGGACGCCGCCGACTACCTCCACCGCAGCGGGATGAAGGCGTGGGCGTTCCTCCCCCTGATCGCCTCCGACCAGCAGATCGGCTACTGCGTGGTGAGCTTCTCGCGGCCGCGCCACTTCTCCGAGGAGGACCGTTCCCTGCTCATCGCCCTGAGCGGGCTGGTCGCCCAGGCACTGGAGCGGGCCCGGCTCTACGACGCCGAGCACACCCGCGCCCAGGAGCTCCAGCGCGGGCTGCTGCCCCGCACGCTGCCGGTCGTACCGGCCGTCGCCGCCGAGGCCCGCTATCTGCCCGCCACCGAGGGCCTGCAGGTCGGCGGCGACTGGTACGACCTCATCCCGCTTTCCGCGGAGCGGGTCGCCCTCGTCATCGGCGATGTCATGGGTCATGGGCTGTCCGAGGCCGCGACGATGGGGCGGCTGCGCACGGCCGTGCACACCCTCGCCGACCTGGAGCTCCCGCCCGACGAGCTGCTCACCCACCTCAACGATCTGGTCGGCGACCTCGGCGATGACTTCTACGCCACGTGTCTGTACACGGTCTACGACCCCGTCACCCATCGCTATGCCTTCGCGAGCGCCGGGCACCCTCCGCTCGCCATCGTCCACCCCGACGGCACGGCCTACTTCCCGCATGTGGACGCCGATCCACCGCTCGGCGCCGCCAGCCCGCCCTTCGAGACCCATGAGGTCCAGGTTCCCGAGGGCAGCCATCTGGTGCTCTACACCGACGGGCTGGTCGAGTCGTCGGCGGTCGACATCGACGAGGGTATGGACCGTCTCGCCCAGGCCCTCACCAGGGCCATCGCGGCCTCGCCCGAGCCGTCCGGGGACGCCTCCGCCTGCGCCCCCACCACGCTGCACGATCCCGGCCGGCTGTGCGACGCCGTCATCAACACGCTGGTGCCGGAGCAGGCCGAGACCCACGACGACGCCGCGCTGCTGATCGCCCGGACGCGGTCGTTGGCCCAGGACCGGGTGGTGTCCTGGGCGCTCCCGGACGGCCCCATCGCCGCGGCCGAAGCCCGCCACCATGTCACCGAGCAGCTCTCCGCATGGCATCTGGACGAGCTGACGATGACGACGGAGCTCCTGGTCAGCGAGCTGATCGGCAACGTCGTCCGGCATGCCAAGGGCCCCCCGCGGCTGCGCCTGCTGTACGGCCGGACACTGATCTGCGAGGTCGCCGACGGCAGCCTCACCACCCCGCGGATCCGCCGCGCCGCCGAGACCGACGAGGGCGGCCGCGGGCTGCAACTGGCGCGGCGCTGTCCGATCGATGGGGCATGCGCTTCACGGAGACGGGCAAGTGCATCTGGACGGAGCAGGCGCTGCCCTCGCCCGCCCACCCGGTCACCGCCTGAGGGGACGGCCGCGGTGTGCCCGGCGGTGCGGCCCGCCACCGGCACGCTCTAGGATCGGTCGGTGACCGCCGTGAGACAGCAGACCACCAGGGACCAATCGGCACCGGGGCGGAAGCGCTCGGACGGTGCCGGCCGGAGCGCCACCGTCAAGGACGTGGCGACGCTCGCCGGGGTCTCCCCGAAGACCGTGTCGAACGTGATCAACGGCTTTGTGCATGTGTCCCCGGCGACCCGGGAGCGGGTCCAGCGGGCCATCCGGGAGCTCGGCTACCGGCCCAACCGGGTGGCCCGTAACCTCCGCCGCGGCAGCACCGGCATGATCGGGCTGGTCCTGCCCGAGCTGGATGTCCCGTACTTCGCCGAGCTGGGACGCCACTTCCTCACCACGGCCGAGGAACACGGCCGCACCCTGCTGATCGAGCAGACCCTCGGCGACCGCGAGCGGGAGGCGGCCGTGATCCACGGCCTCGGCGACCAGGTCGTGGACGGCATGGTGGTGAGCCCGCTCGCCCTGCACGGCAGCGCGCTGGCGAACCACCTCGGCACCGTGCCGCTGGTGCTCATCGGCGAACGTCCCAGCGGCGGCCTCGCCGACCATGTGGTGATCGACAACGTGGCCGCGGCGAAGGAGGCCGTGGCCCATCTGGTGGCCGGCGGGCGCCGCCGGATCGCCGCCATCGGTCTCCAGCCCGAGCCGTACATCGGCACACCGCTGCTGCGCAGGACCGGCTACCGCCAGGCGCTGGAGGAGGCCGGGCTGCCGCTGGACCCCCGGCTGGAGCGCGAGACCCCCCACTACCACCTGGGCGAGGGCGCCCGGGCGATGGCCGCGCTGCTGGACCGGCCCGAACCGCCGGACGCCGTGTTCTGTTTCAATGACGCGCTCGCCCTCGGCGCGCTGCGGACCCTGTACGAGCGCGGACTGCGGGTGCCGGAGGACATGGCCGTGATGGGCTTCGACGACATCGAGGCCGCGCGCTACAGCACACCGAGCCTGAGCAGCGTGGCGCCGGACAAGGGCGCCATCGCCCGGCACGCCGTCGATCTGCTGCTGGAGCGGATCGAGGCGCCGGACCGTCCGGCCCGGGAAGTCGTCGTCGGCCACGCCCTCCACATCCGCGAGTCCACCGAGGGCGGCATCGCCCGGACCGCTCACTGACCTCCCAGACCCGTGGTGGCCACCGACTTCACGATCTGACGCTGGAACAGCATGAAGACGACCAGCAGCGGGATGGAGCCGAGGATCGAGGCGGCCGACTCCTGGGCGTTCCGGAGCCCGGTGGAGTCCTTGACGGTCGACATCCCCACCGGCAGCGTCATCAGCTGCGGATCGCTCGTGCTGATGAACGGCCAGAGGAAGTTGTTCCAGGTGTTGATGAAGACGAAGATCGCCACGGCCGCCAGGATCGGCCGGGACAGCGGCAGCACCACACTCCAGAACACCCGGAAGCTGCCCGCCCCGTCGATCCGGGCCGCCTCCTCCAGCTCGCGCGGGATGCCGTCGAAGAACTTCTTCAGGATGAACACCATCGCGGGCGCCACCACCTGCGGCAGGATCACCGCCGCGTAGGTGTCGACCAGGTTCATGGCGAGCATCTGCCGGAACAGCGGCACGATGAGGATCTGCGGCGGCACCATGATCGAGGCGACGGTGACGGCGAAGAGCGCCCGGCGGCCGCGGAAGAGCGTGCGCGAGAAGGCGTACGCCGCCAGCGCCGAGATGGCCACGGTGATGGCCGTGACGCACACGGCGATCACCACGCTGTTCACCGCCCACACCGGGAGATTGCCCTGGCCGAAGATGGTCCGGTAGGCGTCGAGGGTGAAGCCCGCCTTGGGGATCCAGTCGACGCCCGACCCGCTCGCGTCGACCTCCGTCTTGAACGAGGTGTCCACGCCCCAGCCGAACGGCACCAGCCAGACCACCGCCATCAGCGCCAGCGCCAGCAGCGTCAGCACCCGGGGGAGGGGGCCCGTTCCGAGCATGGGGTGCCAGGCCCGGCCGCCGTAGCGGCGCCGCCGGACCACCTCTCGGGGCATGGTCGAGCGGGGCTTTCCGGGGGTACGGGGGAAGAGTGTCCCGGTGGTCATGGCGCGATCAGTCCTCCCTGGGCGAGAAGATCTTCAGCTGGGCGATCGAGAGGATGATGATGAGCCCGAAGAACACGTACGACACGGCCGAGGCATAGCCGAGCCGGTAGTTGGTGAAGCCGGTGTCGTAGACGTACTCCAGGATCGGCCGGGTGGCCCCGTTCGGACCGCCCTTGGTCAGCAGATAGATCTGGTCGAACACCTTCAGCGACGCCATCACCTGCAACACCGCGATCAGCCCGGTGGTCCGGCGCAGCTGGGGCAGGGTGACCGACCACAGCCGCCGCCACGCCCCGGCGCCGTCGAGCGCGGCCGCCTCGTAGAGGTGGTCGGGGATCGCCTGGAGCGCGGCCAGGTAGAGCAGGAAGTTGAATCCCACCGTCCACCACAGGGTCACCAGCGCGATGGACCACATCGCGTACTTCTCGTCCGTCAGCCAGGCGACGCCGTCGATCCCGAAGATGTTCAGCAGGCCGTTGAGCATCCCCCGGTCCGGCTGGAACAGCATGCTCCAGATCTGGTAGACCACCGCGACCGGCAGCAGGTGCGAGGCGAAGAAGGCCAGCCGCCACAGCCACTGCCCCGGCATCCCGGTGTACACCAGCAGGGCCATCACCAGGGCGGCGAGCACGAGGGGGACGGTGGTCAGGACGGTGAACCAGACCGTGTTGCCCAGGGTCTGCCACACCTGGTCGTCGCCGAACGCCTCGGTGTAGTTGTCCAGGCCGACGAAGGCGCTGTCACCGTGCCCGGTCAGGCTGGCGTCGGTGAAGCTCATCCACAGGCCGATGCCGATCGGCACCACGAGGAAGAGCGTGAAGAACACCAGGAAGGGGGTGGCGAAGAGCCACCCGGCGCCGCCCGGCCGAGGTCGGTCGGTGGCGGCGGCCCGCCGGAATCCGGCGCGGCCGGACCCGGCCGCGGCCTGCCGCGCGGGTGTGGAGACGGAAGCCATGACATCGCTCCTTTCCATTGCGACTCCGTCGCGATCAGGCCGGATTCGGCTGGGCCATCAGGGTGTTGATCTGGGAGACCATCGTGCGCACCGCGCTCTCCGCGGACGACGAGCCGCCGAGCGCGGGATCGAGCGCCTGGCACATCCGGGTCTGGAAGTCCGAGCCGGAGCCCGCGAACCACACCGGCGGGTCGAGCACCAGCTGCTTCGCGGCGCCCGCGTACTCCGACTGCGGCCGCAGCTTCGCGTACCGCGCGGACGAGACGGCCGGTGTGTACGCGGGGATGTGGCCCGCCGTCGCCCATGTCAGCCCGGACCGGACCAGCTCGGCCACGAACCGGTGGGCGCGCCGCCGGCGCTCCGGATCCGGGTCCTCCTGGTGCGGCAGCACCAGGGCGTGGCTGTCCGACGCCCCGGCGGGACGGTCGTAGAAGGTGGGGATGGGGGCGCCGCCCAGCTTGTCCTTCAGGGTCGACTTGTAGGTGGCCATGTCCCACTCGCCCGAGAAGATCATCGGCGAACGGCCGTTGGCGAAGAGGGCGATCGCCGTCGTGACGTCCATGGTGCGGCTGTCCCGTGCCAGGTCGGTCATGAAGCGCACCACCTCGACGGCGGTGTCCTCGTCGATCTCGGCCCGCTCGCCCGTGAGGTCGAACGTGGCGCCGGTCTGGCTGAACAGCGTCCAGAACATCCGCCAGCCCATCGCCGCATCGTTGGCGTGGCCGAAGACCGGCCCCAGCTTGCCGCCGGACCGGCGGAGCTTGTCCATCAGCTCCAGGGCGTGTTTCGGCGATTCGAAGGGCACCAGCTGCCCGTCACCCGTGAGCAGACCCGCCTTGTCCATGACGTCCCGGTCGAAGAAGACGACGAAGGGGTGGGTGTCCAGCGGAATGGCGTACGGCGTGCCCTGGTACAGACTCCGTTTGACGAGGGTCTGGTTGAGGTCGTCCTGCCTCAGGCCGAACTCGGCCAGCAGATCCATGTCCCACGGGTCCAGCAGACCACCGGGGGCGTAGCCCGCCAGCCGGGTCAGATGCATGATCGCCACATCCGGCGAACGGCCACCGGCCGAGGCCATCGCCAGCTTGGTGTAGTACGGCGGGCCCCAGTCCAGCACCGTGGTCCTGACCTTGAGACCCGGGACGCGCTTCTCCACGTTCCGCGTCATGCTCTTCATCAGTTCGCCGTCCGGGCCGGTGAACAGGGTCCAGTAGTCGATCTCGTCCGCGCTCCGCACGCTCCCGGCGATCGAACCGCAGCCGCTGAGCGCGGCCGCCGACGCGGCGGCACCCGCCCCGTACGCCGCGCCTCGCAGCAGAGCACGCCGTGACAGGCCGCTCATCGTCCCTCCTCACCGGCCGGGCGCTCGAAGGCGGCGGGGCGCTGCTGTGCCGCGCGCAGCCGCGCCACGTCCAGCTTGCGGCTCCGGTCGAAGCGGTAGACGCCGTTCTGCTCCTGGAACACATCGGTGAGCTGGGTGTAGCAGTAGCCGAACATCAGGGGGTCGTCGAGCAGCGCCCCGGTCAGCCCGGCGAAGCGGGTCTGGAACTCCTCCTCGGTGCGCGGCCGCTGCCCGTAGCCCCAGGACACGTCCCGGTCGTCACCGGCCGCTCCATCCGCCTCCTCCGGATTCCACCAGATGCCGCCGAACTCGCTGCAGAAGTAGGGCTGGCCACGGTAGGGCAGCGACCACACCGCGTCGGTGTCCCTCTTCCCGGGGTTCCCCCGGTTGTCGGGGTTGAGATACGGGTCGTCCTTGTCCAGCCCCGCCATCTGGCGGCGGAACGCCTCCGGGTCCTGCTCGTAGCTGTGCGAGTCGTAGACGTCGGTCTCGGCCACGCGGTGGGAGTAGCCGGAGGCGTCCAGGACCGGACGGGAGGTGTCGGCGGCCTTGGTGGCCAGGAACATGCCCCGGGTGACATCGTCCAGGACGGTCTGCCGGTCGTGGAGTTCCTGGTGGGTCTCGTTGAGCGGACACCAGCCCACGATCGACGGATGCGAGTAGTCCCGCTCCACGGCCTCCAGCCACTGGGCGATGAATCCGGCGGTGGGCTGCTGATTGTCCCGGGTGGTGCGGCCCGTACTGGCTCCCCAGTCGCCGAACTCGCCCCAGACGAGGTAGCCGAGCCGGTCCGCGTGGTGCAGGAACCGCTCCTCGAACACCTTCTGGTGCAGCCGCGCCCCGTTGAACCCCGCCGCCAGCGACAGCTCGATGTCCCGGACGAGGGCGGCGTCGTCGGGTGCGGTCATCAGCCCGTCGGGGTACCAGCCCTGGTCCAGGACGAGCCGCTGGAAGACCGGGCGGCCGTTGAGCAGCAGCCGCTTGCCGTCGATGGCCACCGACCGCAGCCCGGCGGTGCACTCGGCGCGGTCCACGGCGCCGCCGTCGCCGTCCAGCAGCTCGATCCGCACCCGGTACAGATGCGGGTCCTCCGGAGACCACGGCCGGAGCCGGTCCTCGGGCAGCGCGAGCACCATGCGGGGGGCCAGATCGAGGTCGGCGCGCACGGTCGCCTCGGCCACCGTCTCGCCGTCCGCGTCGCTCACCCGGGCCGTGATCCGGTGACCCGGGCGGTTGGCGCTGAGCGGCAGTTCGAGGTGAAAGGCACCGGACGCGAGGTCGGGGGTGATCCGTGGCCTGCGCAGATGGACCTCGGGGACCGGCTCCATCCACACCGTCTGCCAGATGCCGGTGGTGCGGGTGTAGTGGCAGTCGCTGTTGGCGTAGTCGGTGGCCTGTTTGCCGCGCGCCTGAGGGCCGTGGCGGGCGTCCCGGGCGCGCACCACGATCACCACCTCCGCGTCGCCGCCTGCCGCGTTCGCCACCTCGCCGAGGTCGGCGGTGAAGGAGGTGAAGCCACCGCTGTGCCGGGCCACTTCCCGGCCGTCGGCCCAGACGGTGGCGTCGTGGTCGACGGCCCCGAAGTGCAGCAGCACCCGCCGGCCGGCCCAGTCCGCCGGTATCCGGACCGTGCGCCGGTACCAGACCGCGGGGTGGAAGTCGGTGTCCCCGATGCCTGACAACTCGGACTCGGGGCAGAACGGGACCAGGATCCGCCCGTCCAGCTCCCGGCGCACCAGGCCGCGCTCGAGTCCGCTGTCGCCGGGGTCGAAGGCGAACTGCCAGGTGCCGTTGAGATTGAGCCAGTCCTCACGGACGAATCCGGGACGCGGATATTCGGGTCGTGGAACGGCGTTCGAGACTTCGAGCGAGAGGGTGTCCGGGTGGGCCATGGGATCTCCGGGAAGGCGGGGGATTCGACCGGGCAGGGGTATGCCATCACCCGTTTACATCGATGTAAAGATCCCGCGCAGCAACTTTTGCCACGACCTCGGACGGCCGCCGGTGGGCCTGGCTAGAACTCGCCCTTCTTCACCTTGTACAGCTCGACGTCCTTGTTGGCGAAAAGGTGTACATAGCCGCAGCTCCAGCAGATCAGCCCGGTGGCCGACTCGTTGGCCCAGCCGAACTTGAAGAACTCCATGCCGGTGCTGTTGAGCTTCACCTCGCGATCCCGGAAGAGGTCGCCCTTGCAGAACACACATGTGATCCACACGTCCCCGATAGCCGCACGTACAGGCTTGGCCACGCTCTCTCACCTTTTCCGGCCACCGAAGTGGCCCCCGTCTCGCGTCAACAACGGTGATCAGCATAGGACGGGGGCCCACTCGGCACGTCAGCCGCGATAGGTGTGCAGGTAGTCGAACCGCGCGACCGCGCCCGCGGTGTTCTGCGCGACCAGCCCGATTCTGAGCTCGCTCACGGTCGGCAGGGTCCAGACGCCGGTGTGGACCCAGCGCACACCGTCCGTGCTGGTGGCGGCGCGCACCTCGGTCTCGTCCCGCGCGGTGTCGGCGTGGTACGACAGCCGCATCCACAGCCTGTCCGCGGGCGGGCCGCCGAACATCGGCCCGTAGGCCACCGGGGTCGGTGGTGTGGTGGTGGGACGCTCGCCCTCCTTCGCGAACTCGGTGACCCGCGTGGTCTTCCCGTCGGTGTGGCTCACCGGGAGCACCGCGTGCACCAGCTTGTAGTAACGGTCGTCGGTCCCGTAGAGCACCAGCCCGGCCTGCTGATTGGCCCGCCCCGGCGCGAAGCGGAGCCTGGTCTCCACGGTGTAGTCGCCCGGGGGAGCGTCCCGGGTCAGCACCGACGCGGTGTTGGTGCCGAGGTAGAGCTCGCCGCCCTGAGTCGGCCAGGACAGGGCGCCATCGGACATCGTGGCCCCGGGTGCCGGTCCGCGCACCCAGGACCACGGCGAATCCGCGGTGGTGCCGGGGACGGTGGCGGTGTCGAAGTCATCGCTGTAGGCGGGCAGCAGCGGGCCCGGCACGTGGTCGGGGACACGGCTGGTGACCGGTGTGTGGAGCGCGGCGGCGCCCACGTTGTCGGCCGCCGCACCGGCGCCGCGGGCGGCCACGCCGACCTTGCCGGAGCGGACCGCCGCCGCGGGCAGTGCCCGTTCCTGGGTGGCCACCGCGTCCCGCAGCCGGTCCGCGCTCACCTCCACGGTCATCCGGGTGCCGCGGATCTCCGCCGCCACGTTGTGCCAGGTGTCCCAGGCGAAGTCCGGCGGGAGCGGGGTCCTCACGGTGCCGCGGCCGCGGCCGTCGACCCGTACGTCCGTCACCAGGGCGTTGCGCCGCCGGTCCAGCCACGCCACCACGACGTCGTCCGGGCCGGTGTAGCGGACCAGCAGCCCGGCCGCGCCGGTGGCCGAGGCGACCCGCAGATCGGCCTCGGCGCGCCGGGCCGCCGGGGCGGTCCGGTCCGAGACCAGGTGGGCGGGGCCGGTGGGATTCCCGCGCGGGGTGACGAAGCCCCGCGCGTCCTGCTCGTGTCCGACGCTCCAGCCGGCGGTGCCGGTACCGCCACCGCCGTGCCACCCCTTCAGCGAGCCGTCGTTGAAGGTGCCGCCCGCGGCCCAGGAGGCCACCGGGGCCCGCTGTGCGCCCTGGGACGCGCCGGATCCGGCCCGTACCACCGGCCAGCCGTCGATCCAGTCCAGCCGGTCCATCAGCATCGGCCGCTTGGACAGCTTCAGCGTGCCGCCCGCGGCCGGTTTCAGATCCGGGTCGTCGGAGGAGATGGCGTGGTAGACGAGCCAGTCCTGGCCGGAGAGATCGGTCTGGAGGGCGTTGTGCCCGGGGCCGATCCAGCCGTTGCCGTTGGCGGTCAGCACCACACCGCCCTTGCTGGTGGCGGCCGTCAGCGGGACGCCCTGGTCGTCCACGAAGGGCCCGGTCGGGCTGGTCGCCCGGCCGACCTTGACCTGGTAGCCGCTGTAGGCGCCGTCGCAGCAGCCCGCGTCGGAGTAGAACAGGTAGTAGTGGCCACCGCGCCGGACGACGAACCCGCCCTCCATCCGTCGGCTCTGGGCCACTTCGGTCACCGCGCCCTCGATGCGGGTGCGGGCGGCGTTCATCTTCGCCACGCAGATCGTGTCGTAGCTGCCCCAGTACAGATACGGCTGACCGCCCTCGTCCGTGAACTGGGCCTGGTCGATGTTGCCGGTGGCGCAGCCGCTCGGCGAGGGCAGCACGGCTCCCCGGTCGGTCCAGGGGCCGGTGGGGGTGGGCGCGGTCGCCACTCCGACGGTGTTCCCGGAGGACACCGAGTAGTAGAGGTTGTAGTGGCCGTTCACATAGCGGATGTCGGGGGCCCACAGCCGGGCGCCCTTGTGCCAGCCGGGCTTTGTCTCCGGGGTGAAGACCTCTCCCGCGTACTCCCAGTGCGCCAGGTCGGCCGAGCGGAGGATCGGCAGCATCCGCTCACCGTCCTCGCCCTCGCTCTGGAACACCGGGTTCTGGGTGCCGTACGCGTACCACAGGCCGTCCTTGCCCCGGATCATCACCGGGTCGGGGAAGGTGTCGACCACTCCGGCCGTGAGGGGGTTGTGGTAGGCCGGCGCCCGGTGGGCCGTGGTGGAGGTGCGCTGCGCCGGCGCCTCGCGGGCCGGGCGTGCGGCGGCCGTCGCCCGGGCCGCGGGCAGCAGCCCGGCCAGCAGTGCGCACAGCAGCGCGGCGACGAGGGTGCCAGGGCCGTGCCGGGGGCTCCGTCTACGGCGTGGTCTCATCTACGCGGTCCCTTCCGGCTCGAAGGAGCTCAGGCTCGGGTCATGGTCCAGGTCCCCGATGTCGAACATCGGGGTCATCCAGTGGTAGAAGTTGTCGCCGCGCTCGCGCAGCAGGTCGTACAGGCGGCGCGTCAGACGGCGGCGCACGGGCAGCAGCTCGGGGTGCGCGTAGCGGTTGGTCAGCTCATGGGGGTCGGTTTCCAGGTCGTAGAGCTCGTTGACCGACTCGGGGTTGACGATGAGCTTGTGGCGCTCGTCGCGGATCATCCGCTGCGGATACGGGAAGTGGTGGCCGTGGAACTCGGCGAGCAGCTCGGCCGGCCACCGCGGATGCTCACCCCGCACCAGCGGCACCAGGCTTCGGCTGTCCACGGCCGGTGAGGGATCGCAGCCCGCGAGGTCCAGGATGGTGGCGGTGCAGTCGGTGAGGCTGACGAACTCCTGGCGCACCTGCGGGGCCGCCCCGGGGACCCGGACGATGCCGGGGATGCGGTAGATGTCCTCGTACATCGCCGGGCCCTTGTCGTGCAGCCGGTGGGCGCCGGTGAACTCGCCGTGGTCGGCGGTGAAGAACACGGAGGTGTCATCGGCCAGCCCGAGCTCGTCCAGGCGGGTGAGGATGCGCCCGATCTGCTCGTCGATCAGCGTGACATAGCCCCAGTAGACAGCGATCAGCTTGGCGGAAACCTCGATGGGGATGGTGTCGAAGGTCCAGTGGGCGCTGTAGTTGCGCTGAACCGGTGGCTTTCCCTCGAAGGTCTCGGCGATCGAGGCGGGCAGGTCCACCAGGTCGGGGTCGTAGCGGTCGAAGTACGCGTCGGGCAGCAGATACGGCAGATGCGGCCCGAAGAAGTGGGTGGCCAGGAAGAACGGCCGGCCGTCCGCGGCATAGCGCTCCAGGTGCTCGATGGCGCGGGTGGCCAGATAGTGTTCGAAGGTGGCCTCCACCGGCTGGTGCAGCCGCGCGGCCAGCAGATTGCCCGGATTGCCGTTGGGCGTGGTGCCGCGGATCGGATCGGATATCCGGTACGGCGGCAGGCCACGCTCCGCGAGGTACGCGGTGTAGTCCGGGTGGTCCACGGGGTTGTGCCAGCCGGGCAGATCGGGCCCGTCGAAGCCGTACGAGGCGGCGTTGCGGTGGGTGCCGACATGCCACTTGCCGACCAGCCCGAGCTGGTAGCCGCGGTCGGCCAGGGCGCCGGGGAAGGTGAAAGCGTCCTCCCGCAGATCCTCCAGATAGCCGACGTTGCGCTCGTAGTTGGCCAGCAGCCGGTGGCGGAAGGGAGCCTGCCCGGTGAGCAGGCTGGCGCGGGCCGGGGTGCAGATGGCGGTGGGGGTGTAGAAGCGGTCGAAGCGGGTGCCGGTCGCCGCCAGCCGGTCCAGGTTCGGCGTGGCCACGTGCGGATTGCCGTAACAGCCGAGGGTGTCGACGCGGTGCTGATCGGTCATCAGGAACAGCAGGTTCATCGGGCGGCCGCCTTCGTGTAGAGGTCACCGGCGTAGAACGTGGACGGATCGGGGGACTTCGGCAGCTGCCCGGTCCGGACGAAGAAGCGGCTCATGCCGTCCAACCACTTTCCGACGGTGCCGTCCTTGGTTCTGGCCACCAGCTCGGCGGTCGTCATCGTCTTCACATGCTCCGCGTCCGCCGCGACCTTCGCCTCATCGGCCTTGAGCAGCTTCGCGGCCAGCGCGATGGACTCCTCGGGGTGCGCGGCCCGCCAGTCGTTGGCCTCCTGGAGAACCTTCACGACCTTCCGGTCGCGCTCCGGCTTCCCCTTGGCGGCGGAGACGAACGCGGTGGGGAAGGAGGAGCCGGGGAGGTCCTCGGTACTCGCCACCTCCTTCATCCCCGGCACCTTCTCCTTGATGGTGTCGATGAGGGGGTACCAGATCCCGGCGCCGTCGATCTGTCCGGAGGAGAACGCGGAGACGACGGTGGGTGCGTCCATCACCACCTTCGAGATGTCCTTCATGGTCATCCCGGCCTTCTGGAGCGCCAGGTTGAGCGCCATCTCACCGGATGTGCCCTCGGGGACGCCGACCTTCTTCCCCCTCAGCCCCTGGATCGAGGTGATACCGGGTCTGGCGATGACCCGGTCGGCGTAGGTGAGGGTGTTGACGGCCACGATGGTGGCCTTGCCGGAGGCGGGCAGCCACAGGGCGCCCGGTCCGATGTAGCCGTAGTCGAGGTTGCCGGTGCGCAGGGCCTGGATCTGGACCGGTCCGTTGACGAACACCTTGGGCTCGGCGGTCAGGCCGTGCTTCTTCCACAGGCCCCGCTCCTCGGCGATGGCCAGCAGGCTGGCGCCGTTGTAGTCGGCGATGTAGCCGAACCTGACCGCGGAGCCGCCGCTGCCGGAGGACGAACACGCGGCCACCGACAGTGCCGCCCCGGTCGCGGAGAGTGTGAGCATGAAGTCGCGTCGGCTCATCCTCATCTCGGGTGAGTCCCTTCGGGAAATGGGTGGGGTGGGAAGTGAGGTCAGGCGGCGGAGCCGGCCGGTGACTGGTGGTAGACGTGGGTCCAGACGTCGTTGCGGATCCGGGCGAACTCCGCGGAGAGCCGCATCTCCTCGGTCCGCGGGTAGGGGAGGTCCACGTCGATGACCCGGTGGATCCGGCCGGGCCGTGCGGCCATCACGACCACCCGCCCGGCCAGGTACACCGCCTCGTCGACGTCATGCGTGATGAACAGGACGGTGCGCCGCTCCTGAGTCCAGGTGTCCAGCAGCTGGTCCTGCAGCTGCACCCGGGTCAGCGCGTCCAGCGCCCCGAACGGCTCGTCCATCAGCAGGACTTCGGGGTCCACGGCGTAGGCCCGGGCGATGGCGCAGCGCTGTTTCATTCCCCCGGAGAGCGTCTTGGGCAGGGCGTCGGCGAAGTCGGAGAGGCCGACCAGGTCGATGGCGTGATCGGCGCGCCGTCGGCGCTCCGCGGCGGGGACGTGTGCCAGCTTCAGCCCGAACTCGACGTTGCCGCGCACCGTGAGCCACGGGAACAGTGCGTACTGCTGGAAGATCACCCCGCGGTCCGGCCCCGGCCCGGTGACGGGCGCCCCGTCCACCGTGACCGTGCCGGAGGTGGGCTCCACCAGTCCCGCCACCATGCTGAGCAGGGTGGACTTGCCGCAGCCTGACGGGCCGACGACCGCGACGAACTCCCGGTCCCCGATGTCCAGGGACACCTGGCCGAGGGCGGTGAAGGTGGTGTTCTTCATCGGGTAGGTCTTGACCACGTCCCGGAAAGAGATCTTGGGGCTCATCGACGCTCCTGCCACGCGGTGAGACGGCGTTCGGCCAGCAGCAACAGCCGGTCCATGACCAGGCCGATGACACCGATGCTGATCAGACCCACGAAGATCGTGGGGACGTCGTAGTAGGTCTGGGCGTGGACCATCTCGAAGCCGAGCCCCTTCTGGGCGCCGATCATCTCGGCCGCCACCACGGTCGCCCAGGCCGCGCCGAGCCCGATGCGCATGCCGACCAGGATGAACGGCGTGGACGCCGGGATGACCACCTTGAGGAAGACGGTCCGGTCCGAGGCGCCGAGCACCCGCGCCGCGTCGATCAGCGTCCGGTCCACTCCCGTCACCCCCTGGAAGGCGGCCACCACACAGGACATGAAGGCGGCCAGGAAGATGACGAAGATCTTCGGCGTCTCGCCGATGCCCATGAGCACGATCACCAGGGGGATCAGCGCCAGTGGCGGGATCGTGCGGAAGAACTGGACGTACGGCTCCAACAGGCCCCGGGCCACCGGGTACCAGCCCATCAGAAATCCCACGGGCACGGCGACCAGGGTGCCGAGCGCGAAGCCCAGGAGCACCCGCTGCAGGCTGGCCAGCGCGTCCTCGGTGAGGGTTCCGTCGGAGAGCAGTTCACGTGCCCGGGAGCTCACGGAGAGCGGTCCGGGGATGTCCGCGAGCCCCGCGGCGGCGGTCAGCGCCCAGAGGGCGATGCCCAGGACGAGGGCGATCAGATTGAACACGAGGGGGCGGACGGTGCGTCGTGCGCCGCGTGGCGCTTGCGGTGTCGTGGGGGTCTTCTCGGGCGCGGTGACCACCGTCATGGACGCCTCGCGGGGTACATGGGTCCTCCTCTTCGGCCCGGGACCGGGCCGGATCAGCCCGGACGGGCCGGGTAATGGCTGAGCAGGGGGGATTCACGCAGGACAAGGGCGATACCGCCCAGGGCGCCACCGGCCTCGCCGAGCGCCGCCGGCCTCAGGTCCACACGGTCCCGTGAGATCGGCATGATGTGTGCGCGCAGCGCCCGTTCGACCGGTTCGAAGAGCGGTGTGCCCGCCGCGGCGAGTTCGCCGCCGAGCACGATCACCCCGGGGCCGACGGCGTTGCACACCGCCGCCAGCACGGTGCCGATGTGGGTGGCGGCCGTCTCCAGCGTGCGCAGCGCCACCGGATCCCCGGCCTCCAACGCCCCGAGGAGCGCGGCCAGATGGTCCGCGTGGCCGCCCGCGCGGCGGTAGGCGGCGAGCACGGCGCCCACCGAGGCCACCGTCTCCAGGCAGCCGGTGGCGCCGCACGAACATCGTCCGTCGCCCGACTCGACCGCGATATGCCCGAACTCGCCGGACAGGCCGTACGCCCCGCGGTGCAGGGAGCCGGCCACCACCAGCCCGCCGCCCACGCCGTGCGACAGCCGCAGGTACAACACGTCCTGGCCGCCCGCCGCCGCGCCCCAGGTGGCCTCGGCGAGCGCGGCGAGCCGGGTGTTGTTGTCCACCAGCACCGGAGCCTGGAAGCGCTTGTGCAGCAGGGCGGGAAGATCGGCGGTGGGGCAGGGGCGCGCGGGCCCGGAGTCGGGGTCCTCGACTGGGCCGACGACGCCCACGCCGATGGCGTGCAGCGCACCCAGCCGCAGGGCGCCGTCGGCGAGCGTGCCGACCAGTCGCTCGGCCAGGGCGATCCGCTCCTCCCAGGGCAGCCCCGGGTCATGCGGTGCACTGGCCGAGCCGATCACCTCGTGTGCGACGTTGACCGCGGAGACATGCACCGCCCGGCGGGCGAAGTCGATGCCGATGGCCTGGCCCGCGCTGGGGTTGAGCGTCAGCGCCTCCACCGGCCGTCCCCGCCTGCGCGGCGCCGTCCCGGGCGCGGTGGCGACCACGGCGCCACTCTCGATCAGCTCGGTGACGATATCGCTGAGGGTCGTCCGGGAAAGCCCGCTGTGCTGTCCCAGTTCGGCCCGGCTGAGCGGGCCGTGTTTGCGCAACAGGTCCAGTACCAAGTCTTCGTGTCCCCGCCGAAGCCGGGCCAGCGGGCCGTCCTGATGGGGGTGCATGCCGACCAGCATGCGCACGCCCTTCTATTTCGTCAACACCCCGGAAAAAAGAGGGGCCGACGTCGCGGACGCGGCGGAAGCCGAGGTCGCCGGTGGCCGAACTCCCTGAGCGCGGGCGGCTCATCGGCTGGCGCGGACAGCCCTGCCACCCTCCTGGGCCCGGCCCCACCGCACCTGCTATAGCTGTTGGCTGACTCTTCATCACGGCGACACCTCCCGCCGCGGCCCGAGGAATGCGATCATGCTGACCTGAGCATGCCAACCCCCCACCTTCCCGGCGTGCGGCCACGCCGTGGTCGTTCAGGAGGACGCAGTGAAGAAGAGTTCACGGATCGGCAGAGTGTCCGCCATCCTCGGCAGCGCCATCGCGCTGGTCGTGGCCTTCCCGGGCAGTGCGCTCGCGGACCCGCCCACGGCCCTGCCCGCCAACGCGGACGGCACGGAGCAGACGTTCCAGCCCGCGTTCGACTACGACACCGACGGCTGCTACCCCACGCCCGCCATCGGCCCCGACGGGACGATCGCGGGCGGGCTCAACCCGAGCGGCGCCCTCAACGGCCAGTGCCGCGACTCCTGGGACCTGGACAACACCAACGGCTACGCCCGCTCCAAGTGCAACAACGGCTGGTGCGCCATCATCTACGGCCTGTACTTCGAGAAGGACCAGGCCGTGGCCGGGAGCGGTCTCGGCGGCCACCGCCACGACTGGGAGCACGTCGTGGTGTGGGTGCAGAACAACGAGGCCAAGTACGTCGCCACCTCGGCCCACGGCAACTTCAACATCTACAACCGGGACCAGATCCGCTGGGACGGCACCCACCCCAAGGTCGTGTACCACAAGGACGGTCTGAGCACCCACTGCTTCCGCCCGGCCAACTCCAACGACGAGCCGCCGGAGAACCACCACCACACCTGGCAGTACCCCGCCCTGGTCGGCTGGAACGGCTACCCCGCCGGGCTGCGCGACAAGCTGAGCCAGGCCGACTTCGGCAGCGCCACCTTCGGCCTCAAGGACAGCACGCTCAACTCCCACCTCGCGAAGGCCAAGCCGGCCGACATCCCCTTCGACCCCAACGCGTGAGCGGCACCACCCCGGGAGGCGACCCGGCGTCGGTTCCGCCTCCCGGGGCCGGTTGCGGCCCACCGGCCCGGTCAGCGTCCTGGTCAGTGCCGGGGAGGCCCGGCCGGGGGCGGCTCGACCTCGAGGAAGCGGTGGCGGCGCGGCCCCCGGTACTCCAGCGCCTCCCAGCCCAGCCGCCGCAGCACGGCCGCACAGTTCCGCAGCGCGTCCTCCGCCGCGTACCCGGCGCCACTTCCCGGCGGCCCCAGCCACTCGACCCGCACCACTCCGGTCCGCTCCGCCGGGCCGAGGCAGTATCCGGTCGCCGTACGGCGGCCCTCCGCGTCGACGGCCGACGGCGGGACACCGGCGGCCTCCAGCGCCAGGGCCACGGCCCGCTCCGGCCGGCGCCGCTCCCACTCGGCGGGCACCCCTTCGGGGTCGGCGGCGTCGGCGTTCATCAGCCGGCGGATCTGCAGCAGCCCCTCGAACGCGGTCCGCACCGCGGCTTCCCGGCTCCGGTCGTCGCCGCCGGGGAACTCCCCGGCGCCGGTGGCCACCTCGAACTCCGCCATCCCCTGCCCCCCTTCGGACTGGCCTCCCGCGGGCCCGGCCGCGCCGCTCAGCGCCGTCGCAGACCGTCGGCCTCGACCACGGCGTCGGCGAAGGCTTCCGGAGCCTCCTGGGGCACATTGTGGCCGATGCCCTTCAGCGTCCGGTGAGCATACGGACCCGAGAACTTGTCCCGGTACGCGGCGCCGCCCCCGGCCGGGGTGAAGGGGTCGCGCCCACCGTCCAGCGTGACCGTGGGGACGCCGATGACGGGACCCTTGGCGAGACGTCGCTCCAGGCCGTCGTACCGGGGATCGCCCGCCGCGAGCCCCAGCCGCCAGCGATAGTTGCTGATCACGATGCGCACATAGTCCGGATTCCTGAAGGCGGCGGCCGTGCGGGCGAAGGTGGCGGCGTCGAAATGCCATGTCGGGGAGTTGAACCGCCAGACGAGCCGCGCCAGTTCGCGTCGGTACTCCGGGTTCTCCAGCCCGAGCACACCCCGCTGCGTGGCGAAGTAGTACTGATACCACCAGGCCCATTCGACCTTCGGTGGCTGCGGCTGCTTGTTCGCCTGCCGGTTGGTGATCAGATAGCCGGTCACCGAGACCAGGGCCTTGCAGCGCTTCGGCCACAGCGCCGCGACGATGTCGGCCGTTCGCGAGCCCCAGTCGAATCCCGCGAGGACCGCCCGCTCGATCCCCAGGGCGTCCATCAGGGCGATGAGATCGAGGGCGAACACCGACTGCTGGGCGTCGCGGAAGGTCCGGGGCGACAGAAAGCGCGTCGTCCCGTAGCCGCGGAGATACGGGACGACCACCCGGTAGCCCTCGGCGGCCAGCAAGGGCGCCACGTCGACGTAGCTGTGGATGTCATAGGGCCAGCCGTGCAGCAGGACGACCGCGGGGCCATGGGCCGGACCCGCCTCGGCGTAGCCGACGTTCAGCACCCCGGCCCTGATCTGCCGCGGGGCGGCGAAGGACGGGTGCGGCCGCGCGGCCGGTCCGCCCCGCTCCTCCGGGCCCGGGGGCCTCCCCACCGCCTCCGCCGAGCCGGTGGCGGCCCGTGCGGCGAACGGTGCCCCGACCGCACCCGCACCCACGATCTTCCAGAAGCTGCGCCTGCCGAACATCCGCACCCACCCTCCACCAGTGCGAACCGCTCCCCGGCCCTGGCATCCACCATGGCGCACGGAGGTGCCCCTCGCACGCCGCGCGTCACCTGTCAGGGCGGTGATACGAGATGGAGCGGGTGGGTCGCTGCTCGGCGAACTCCCGCTACTCGGCGAACTCGCCCTCCTCGGCGAGCTCGCGCTCCGCGGTCACCGCCAGCCGGCGTTCGATCACCGCGGCCGCCGCCAGCGCGCTCGTGGTGAACGCCGTCGCGATCAGCCACGGCCGGTCCAGCACATGGCAGGTGAGGTGGTCGAGGGAGTAGCGGCCGGGACCCGAGATCCCGAGCGCCGCAGCCGAGCACCCCAGCAGGGCCGCGAGCTCATAGCCCCCGGACTGGGCGAAGAACCCGGCCGGCGCGCTCACCGACGCCGCCCCCGCCATCGTCCCCGCGGCCGCCGCCCCGGCCGCGGGAGTGGCGAAGCCGAGCACGAGCAGCAGCCCGCCACCCGTCTCGCCCAGCCCGGCCGCCCAGGCGCTGGCCCGCCCCGGACGGAAGCCCATCGCCTCCATGACCTCGGCGGTACGGCCCAGGCCATCGCCGCCGAACCAGCCGAAGAGCTTCTGCGCGCCGTGCGCGGCCAGGACCCCGCCCACGCCCAGGCGCAGGGCGAGCAGTCCGAGGTCCTTGCGGTGGGACATGAAGTCTCCTGCGCTCCGGGGCATGGGGTCTCCTCCGCTCCCGTACGGGCACACCCCGGGCGGCCGCCCGGCGTGTCACCCAGTCTCGGCAGGTCTCCCGGGCCCCGCCGTCGCTGCTACGCCGTCGGAGTGCATCAGCTCCGGCGCGGTGACCGGGCGCAGACCGCGCCGGCGCAGCCCGTCGAGGACCGCGGGATGCCCGCCGTCCAGGACCCGCCGGGCCATCTCCGGGTGCTCCTCCAGCCAGGTGCCGACGGCGAGGACGGCGACACGGGCCCCGGCCCGTTCGGCCTGCGAGGGCAGTGAGCGGGCGAGCTCCGGATCGCCCTGACCGTGGAAGGTGAGCGCCACCGCGCTCCCGGCACGCGGCCCGTGGGCGATCCCCGGTGGCAGCCCGGGGAAGCGCACCGTCCCGCACCGAGGCCCGGGGAGCGTCGACGGAGCCCGTCGGCACGCATGGCACGCTGGGCCTTTGCAAGTTCGTGCACCACCGAGGAGACGAGCCACCGTGCCGCAGAACCACCCACCGGAGTCCATCGCCGCACCAGCGGTGCTCGCCGAGGAGCGACGACTCCACAAGGACCTCGGATTCTGGGCCCTGACCGCGATCGGCTTCTCCAACATCCTGGGGTCCGGGTGGCTGTTCGCGGCGCTGTACGCCGCCCAGACCGCCGGTCCCGCCGCCCTGCTGTCCTGGATCGGGGCGGGTGTGCTGTGCGCCCTGATCGCGCTGGTCATGGTGGAACTCGGCGCCACCCGCCCGGAGGGCGGCGGCACCGTGCGCTGGCCGCTGTACGCCAGCGGACGGCTGGTCGGCACGATGATCGGCTGGTCGGTGCTGCTCTCGGTGGGCGGTACGGCGGCCGAGATCAGCGCGATCATGGAGTACGCGGCCCACTATCTGCCGGGGCTCTACAACGGCGGCACCCTGAGCGCCTCGGGCCTCGCCGTGGCCGTCGCGCTGAGTGTCGTGCTGACGGCCTTCAACTGGTTCGCCGTGCGGATATTCGCCCGGCTGAACAACCTGATCTCGGTGTTCAAGGTCGTCGTCCCCATCCTCACCATCGTCGCGCTGTTCCTGTCCGGCACCCACTCCGGGCGCCTCACCGAGCACGGCGGTTTCGCCCCGTACGGCTACGCGGCCTGCCTGACCGCGCTCGCCGGCGGCGGCATCGTGTACTCCGTCAACGGCTTCCAGGCCCCGCTCGACTTCTCCGGTGAGGCCCGCAATCCGCGCCGTAACGTACCGGCCGCGGTGCTCACCGGCATCGGCCTCGCCGTGCTGGTCTACCTCGGGCTCCAGCTGGCGTTCCTGTACACGGTGCCGGAGTCGCTGCTGGGCCACGGCTGGAAGGGCGTGGACTTCGAGTCGCCCTTCGGGCAACTCGCCCTGGTGCTCAACCTCCACTGGCTGGCCACGCTGCTCTACGCCGACGCGGTGGTCTCACCGGGCGGATCGGCCTATGTGGGCGTGGCCATCGACGCTCGCCATACGTACGCCCTGGCCAAGAACGGTCTGCTGCCCCGCTTCTTCATGCGCATCCACCCCCGGTCCGGAGTGGCGCGGCGGGCGCTGCTGCTCAACCTCGCGGTCATCGTCGTCTTCATGCTGCCGTTCGGCGGCTGGCAGGACATCGTGAGCGTGATGGGCGACATGTACTTGTTGATCTACGCAGCCTCGGCGGTGGCCGTCGCGGCGTTCCGGGCACACGACCGTGAGCGGGGCGTGGCGCGGGCCGAGGGCCAGGTGCCGGGGGTGCGCTGGATCGCACCGGTGAGCTTCGTGGTGGCCAGTGAGTTCGTCTACTGGTCGGGCTGGCACGATCTGCGGCTCGCGCTGCCCTTCGTCCTGGTCGGCGCGGTGTTGTTCCTGGTGCAGCGCCGCGAGGACGGAGGCGCGCCGCTGGGGGAGGAGCTGCGGCGCGGCGCCTGGCTGGTCTTCCACCTGGCCGCGCTGACCGTGCTCTCGTGGCTGGGCACCTTCGGCGGTTCCGGTCGCCTCCCGGCGCCGTACGACACGGTGACGGTGGGCGTCCTCGCGCTCGCCGTGTTCCTGTGGGCGGTCCGCGCGGGCGCCCGGCACCTGCGGACCTCGCGGATCAGCGCAGCGTCGCCGTGAAGCTCCGGCCGTAGGCGTGGCGGGTGGTGACGACGATCCGGGTGCCGCCGGGGGCCCGGCCCACCTGGACGCCGTCGTCCGCCGCCACGGCCCTCATCCGCCGGCCCCGGATGACCACCGAGACCGTGTCGCGCTCGGTGGTCGGATCGGACACCGCGACCGCCACGCCGCCGTCCCGGGTCTCCCGCAGGACCACCGATCCGGGGCCGCGCACCGACAGCCGTCCGGCGTGGTGGCCGCCGGGGGCGAAGGCGTTGAGCGCGGTGATCCGCAGGTCCCGGTGGGCCACGGCCTGCAGCCGGGTGGTGTTGGCCAGGACGGTGAGCGGGCGACGGGCGTAGCCGCCCAGTTGGCGTTCGGTGGCGTTCGGGACGAGGGCGTACGCCATCGAGGTGTGCGGCGCGCCCGCCGCCCGCTCCACCGTGACGGCGAAGAGCTGTTTGGTCACCGGGACGTCGGGGTTGGTGAGGCGGACCGCGCGGCGGCTGCGGGTGACGGTGTCCAGGGTGACGGTGGGCGGTGGCCCGTCGAGGAAGACATACCCGACCGAGGCGGCCCGGGTGGCATTGGCGTAGCGCAGCCAGGCGAGCGGGGCCGTGCCGGTGCCGGACCAGTGCGCACCGCCGCGCAGCCGCCCGGTGAGGGCGAGGGTGTCCGAGGGCGCGGCGATCCGGGTGTCGAGGGTGGTCGTCACCGCGCGGCCGGCGGTGTCGCCGACCCCCGCGGCCAGCACCACGATCTCGTCATCGAACAGGAACCACGACTTGGTGGCATCGGCGTTGCGGTACACCACGAAGTCCTCGGGCAGGTCGCCCGCCTGCCCGGCGGCGTACGCCACGTCGTCGGACTGGACGAGTCCCGCCACACCGTACGGGCCCAGGGCGGCGCCACCGGAGAACGGGTGGGTGCTCCGGGGGAAGTAGACGTAGGTGTTCTGCGCCTCCGAAGAGGAGGTGAAGCCACGCTCGGGGTTGTCGTACCAGAGGGTGCCGTACAGCTCGGGGACCGTGCGGCGGGTCTCCACGGGGGCGGTGACACCGGCGAGGCGCTGGGGCGGGACGGTGGTGAGGTAGTCGATGCCGAACGCCTGGCTCTGGTCCTGGCCGGACAGATAGAGATGATGGGCGCCGTCCCCCTGGAACCAGGGCATCAGGTTCTCACCGCTCATGTACTCGTATCTGCTGATCCTGGACGAGCTCCGGGCCAGGGCGAAGGCGTAGCCGGGGCGCCGGTGGACGGTTCTGTCCATCGCGTTGAACGCCACGTGGCGCTCGGCGGGCCCGAGGTCCCCGGCCGGGACCGAGGAGTCGGCGAGGATGTCGGCGTAGGCCGCGATGCTCACCGGGGACACGAACGCCGAGGGGTCGAGCGTGGCCTTCGAGGTCTGCCGCAGATACGCCACATAGCCCTTGAGCGCCGTGGCGTCGGCGCCGGTGGCATGGGCGGAGAGGCCCACCACGGCCTCCACCACCTCGGCCGCGTCGGCGTACCCCGTGGCAGGCCGGGACACCCCGCGCCCCTTGACGATCTCCATCAGCCAGCCCTCGAAGATCAGCGGTGCGAAGCCGTCCACCACCCACCCCTGGGCGACGCGGACCAGCTGGTCGTCGGTCGTGTAGCCGGTGCCGTCGAGCGTCTTGACCGTCTGCACGACGCGGGTGAGCAAACCCTTGCCGTAGGAGCCCGTGTAGGCCACGGACGCGTGCTGGATGAAGGACCCGTCGGCGTAGAAGCCGTCGGTGACACCGTGCCGGAGGTCGTACGGGTCGATGGTCGCCAGGATGGTCAGCTGGTCGGCGATGGCCTTGGTGATCCGGGTGTCGTCGCCGAGGACGGCGCCCTGGAGGACGCGGTTGGTGGTGATGTCGGCGAGGTTGGCGCCGGTGTGGAAGCGTGAGTCGAGGTCGACGTCGCCGTCCTTGCCGTTGCGCAGATACGCGTCCATCGAGGCCACGTAGGTGGCGGCGAGATCGGGCCGGTATGCGGCGAGTTCGTCCGCGAGCAGCGCCAGGATCTTGCTGACGTGGGTGGAGATGCCGATCTCCCAGGTGAACCAGTTGCCGTAGTAGCCCTTGGACTGGTCGCCGTAGTAGTGCTCGTGGAGCCATATCAGGCCGTCGATGACGCGCCGCTGGACACCGGTGTCCCCGAGGAGTCCGGACGGTGTGCCGCCGTCCGGTGTGCGGGTGGCGAGGGCGATCTCGTACAGGTACTGGAACGAGGTGACCAGGTTGGGATCGCTGGTGCCCAGGGCGAGGCCCTGGAACAGCTCGCCCTGCCCGGCGCGGTCCATCGCGGTGAGCCGGGAGCGGGCGGTCGCGGCGATGGCCGTGAGTTTGGCGCCCACCTCGGGGCGGGCGTTGCTCTCGCGCGTCCCGGCGAAGACGGCCACGGTGTTGTCGATCAGCCGCGTGTGAGCGGTCCCGGCGGCCGCACCGGCCGCAGCCGGACCTCCCGCCGCCCGTGCGCGCAGTGGGAGGGCCAGGGCCGTCAGGGCGGCGGCCGGGAGCGTGGAGACGAGAGCACGACGCGAGAGAGGCACGGACACGCTCCAACGGTCGACGGGGTCCGATGGGGAACCGCCGGACCATTCAAGCAACCCCGGCTCCCCCTGTCACGGGGCCGGAATCAGCGGGGCGCGGGGGCGAACCCTGTCGCCAATATGGGCAACGAAATCGTTGACAATCTTGTTGGCCTAGATTTACCTTCGACAGGCACTCACTCAGGGAGGGCACGATGCCGAAGGAAGCCCGTCCAGGCACCGGAGAGCAGGCCAAGCAGCATGCGTTGGAGCAGCTGAGGCAGGCGATTTCGCGCGGGGAGATGGCGCCGGCCCAGCGGCTGGTGGAGAACGAACTCGCCGAGCAATTCGGTGTGACCCGGGCGAGCATCCGCGCGGCGCTGATCGACCTGGCCTCCGAGGGTCTGGTCGAGCGGATTCGCAACCGTGGCTCACGGGTGCGGGTGGTGAGCGTGGAGGAAGCTGTGGCCATCACCGAATGCCGCATGGTCCTGGAAGGGCTGTGCGCCGCCAAGGCGGCCGTCGAGGCCACCGAGGAGCAGCTGACCGAGCTGGCCGACCTGGGCACGGCGATGTCCAAGGCGGTCGCCGACGGCGAACCGCTGACCTACTCCGACCTCAACCACCAACTGCACGCCCGCATCCGGGAGTTCTCCGGTCAGCAGGTGGCGGTGGAGCTGCTGGAGCGGCTCAACGCACAACTGGTGCGCCACCGCTTCCAGCTCGCGCTGCGGCCGGGGCGTGCCCAGCGGTCCCTGGGTGAACACCTGGCCGTGATCGAGGCGATCACGGCCAGGGACCCACAGGCGGCCGAAGCGGCCGTCCGTGCCCACCTCGCCAGCGTGATCGACGCGTTGGGCGAATGACGCGGGGCTCGCACCGCGGGGTGGGTCACCGACCTGTCCAGCAAGGAGATATCAGCAATGACGCACGGTAGCGCGGGTGATACGCCCGCCGCCGCACGGCCGAGCGGTGTGATCGTCACCGACCCGCCTCGCGCCGGGGCCGAGCACGTGGCGGCCCTGCGGGGGTACGGCGTGGCCACGGTGCACGAGGCCATGGGCCGCACCGGATGCCTCGGCCCCGGGCTGCGCCCCGTCCAGCAGGACGTGCGCATCGCGGGCACCGCGGTCACGGCGCTGTGCTGGCCCGGCGACAACCTGATGATCCACGCCGCGGTCGAGCAGTGCGCCGAGGGCGACATCCTCGTCGTCGCCACCACATCGCCGTCCACGGACGGCATGTTCGGCGAGCTCTTCGCCACCGCGCTCCACCACCGCGGCGTCCGCGGCCTGGTCATCGACGCCGGGGTGCGCGACACCGCCGAACTGCGCGCGATGGGCTTCCCCGTGTGGTCGGCCGCCGTGTGCGCGCAGGGCACCGTCAAGGCCACGGCCGGATCCGTCAATGTGCCGGTGGTGGTGGGCGGGCAGTGCATACGCCCCGGCGATGTGATCCTCGCCGACGACGACGGGGTGATGTGCGTACCCCGCCAGTCGGCCGCCACGGCCGTCGAGGCGGCCCGGGCGCGCACCGCGAAGGAGGAGGCGACCCGGGCCGCCTTCGCCGAGGGCCAACTGGGCCTGGACCGCTATGGGTTGCGGGAGACCCTGGCCCGGCTCGGGGTGCGGTACCAGCCGTACGCCGAGCACGCCGAGGACGTTCGCGGCGGGGCCGTCTCATGAGCGGGCCGGAGGGGGTGCGCTGCATGCTGATGCGCGGCGGCACCTCCAAGGGCGCCTACTTCCTCGCGGAGGACCTGCCGTCCGATCCCGGCGCCCGGGACGATCTGCTGTTGAGGATCATGGGCAGCCCCGATCCGCGGCAGATCGACGGCCTCGGCGGGGCCCACCCCCTCACCAGCAAGGTGGCCGTCGTCTCCGCCGCCCGGGACCCGGACGCCGATGTCGACTATCTGTTCCTGCAGCTCGGGGTGGACAAGGCCGAGGTCTCCGACCGGCAGAACTGCGGCAACCTCCTCGCCGGGGTCGGCCCCTTCGCCGTGGAGCGGGGCCTGGTCGCCGCCGGGGACGGACGGACACCGGTGCGGATCAGGATGGTCAACAGCGGTGACCACGCCACCGTGACCGTTCCCACCCCGGACCGGCGCGTCGACTACACCGGCTCGGCCGAGATCTCGGGGGTCCCGGGGGCCGCCGCCCCGATGGTGATCGGCTTCGAGCGGGGCAGCGGCCCGCTGCTGCCCACCGGCCACGCCCGCGACCTCATCGACGGCACCCCGGTGACCTGTGTGGACAACGGCATGCCGACCGTGCTGATCGCCGCGTCCGCCCTGGATGTCACCGGCTATGAGGACCCCGGGGAGCTGGAGGCGAACGCGGCGCTCGGCGCCCGGCTCCAGGAGATCCGGAGGGAGGCGGGCCGGTTGATGGGCCTGGGCGATGTGAGCGACACCACCGTGCCCAAGCTCAGCCTGCTGGCCCCGCCCGCACACGGTGGCACCGTGATGACCCGCACCTTCATCCCGGTGCGCTGTCACACGGCGATCGGCGTCCTGGGCGCCGCCAGTGTCGCCGCGGGGCTGTGCGTCAAGGGAAACGCCGGCGCGGACGTGGCCCGGCTCCCGGCGACGGGGGAGCGGCTGCGCATCGAACACCCCACCGGCTTCCTGGACATCGACACGTCCGTGGACAACGGCGCCACCCCGGTGGCGCGCGGCACGGCCGTCGTGCGCACCGCGCGGAAGATCTTCGACGGCACGGTCTTTCCCCGTCCCGCCTGAACCTGGGCCCCGTGCACGCCCGCACCACCCCCCTTCTCCTTCCACGGCACCACCATGCCTTCGCCCCCTGCCCACCCGACTCAAGGAGTTGCCGATGACCCCGCCGCTCGGGGACATCGCCCACCTCGGGCATGTCGAACTGCTCACCCCCGACCCCGACCGCAGTCTGTGGTTCTTCACCACGATCCTCGGCCTGACCGAGAACGGCCGCTCCGGCGACTCGGTCCACCTGCGGACCTGGGACGACTACGAACACCACAGCCTGACCCTCACCGCACACTCCACCTCGGGCATCCGCCGCACCGCCCTGCGCGCGACGAGCGAGGAGGCCCTCCACCGCCGGGTGAAGCAGGCCGAGGCCGCGGGTCTCCCCGGGCGCTGGGCCGAGGACGAGCCCGGTATCGGCCCGCTCTACGTCACCAGCGACCCCGACGGGCATGAACTCGCCCTGTACTGGGAGTCCGAGTGGTACGAGGCACCGCCCGAACTCGCGCCGGGGCTGAAGAACCAGCCCCAGGCCAAGCCCGCCCACGGTGTGGGGGTGCGCCGTCTGGACCACGTCAACTTCCTCGCCTCCGACGTCGCGCCCAATGCCGCCTTCACCCGCGATGTGCTCGGCGCCCGCCCCACCGAGCAGATCGTCCTCGACACCGGGCGGCTCGCCGCCCAGTGGCTGACGTTCACCAACAAGTCCTACGACATCGTCTACACCGAGGACTGGTCGGGCTCGCGGGGCCGGCTGCACCACATCGCGTTCGCCACGGACACCCGCGAGGACATCCTGCGCGCCGCCGATCTCTGCCTGGACAACGGCGTTCACATCGAGACCGGCCCCCACAAGCACGCCATCCAGCAGACGTTCTTCCTCTACGTCTACGAGCCGGGCGGCAACCGCGTCGAACTGTGCAACCCGCTCACCCGTCTGGTCCTGGCCCCCGACTGGCCGCTGGTCACCTGGACCCAGGCCGAGCGCGCCAAGGGCCAGGCATGGGGTCTGAAAACCATCGAGTCCTTCCACACCCACGGCACCCCGCCGATCGACTGACCGCTCGCCGGACACGCCTCCAGGACGAGAGGAACGCCATGTCCTCCCTGCCCACCCCCCGCGCCGCCGGTTCGCGCGGCACGGCACTCGCGGTCCTCGTGGTCGCGCTGTGCTGGACGGTCGTCCTCTTCGACGGCCTCGACCTGTTCGTCTACGGCGCCGTGCTTCCCGGCATGCTCGACGACCCCGACCTCGGGCTGAGCCCCGGCCGGGCCGGTGACCTCGGCAGCTACGCCACCTTCGGCATGCTGCTGGGCGCCCTGTCGGCGGGCACCGTCACCGACTGGATCGGACGCAAGAAGGTGATCATCGGCTGTACCACGGTGTTCTCCCTGGCGTCCGCGGTATGCGCCATGGCCCCCGGCCTGGAGGTCTTCGGCGTCGCCCGGTTCGTCGCCGGGCTCGGCCTGGGCGGGCTGCTGCCCACCACCATCACCCTGGTCGCCGAATACGCCCCGCGCGGCCGTGGCAACCTCATGATCGGGCTGCTGATGACCGCCCATCAGGCGGGCGGCATCCTCGCGGCGTTGCTCGGCCTGTGGCTGGTGGAACCGTTCGGCTGGCGCTCCGCCTTCTGGGTCGGGCTGGCGCCGCTGGTCATCGCCGTGCCGCTGGTGGCGAAGTACCTCCCCGAGTCCCTCGGCTTCCTCCTCGCCCGCGACCGTACCGGCGAGGCCCGCCGGCTCGCCGACCGGTACGGCGTCGAGCCGCCCGCCACCGAACCGGCCCCCGCG
>NZ_JAEEAP010000039.1 GCF_016103465.1 Streptomyces sabulosicollis | reverse complement strand
GCCCGGCCCCCCGCGGCCCCGGGGGGCGTGTCCGGCTCCCTGGGGCGTCTCAGAGCCCCTCAGGGCGCGCCCACGCGGCCCCTACGCGAAAGGGGGCCGCCCCGGACCGGGAAACGGTCCGGGGCGGCCCCGAGGCGATGGACGGCGCCGCGTCACGCCTCCTTGCTGAGGTTCGGGCCCGCGCCTCCGGCGGCGGACTCGATCGGCGGGGTGTCCGGCAGTGCCGACTTCTCCTCGCCGCGGAAGGTGAACTTCTTCTCCTCACCCTCGCCCTCGGTGTCCACGACCACGATGTGGCCCGGACGCAGCTCGCCGAAGAGGATCTTCTCCGAGAGCACGTCCTCGACCTCGCGCTGGATCGTCCGGCGCAGCGGCCGGGCGCCCAGGACCGGGTCGTAGCCCCGCTTGGCCAGCAGCTTCTTGGCCTCGCCACTGAGCTCGATGCCCATGTCGCGGTCCTTCAGCCGCTCGTCCACCTTGGTGATCATGAGGTCGACGATCTGGATGATGTCTTCCTCGGTGAGCTGGTGGAAGACCACCGTGTCATCGACACGGTTCAGGAACTCGGGGCGGAAGTGCTGCTTCAGCTCCTCGTTGACCTTGGCCTTCATCCGCTCGTAGCCGGTCTTCACATCGCCCTGGGCGGCGAAGCCCAGGTTGAAGCCCTTGGAGATGTCCCGGGTGCCGAGGTTGGTGGTCATGATGATCACCGTGTTCTTGAAGTCCACGACCCGGCCCTGGGAGTCGGTCAGCCGACCGTCCTCCAGGATCTGCAGCAGCGAGTTGAAGATGTCCGGGTGGGCCTTCTCGACCTCGTCGAAGAGGACCACGGAGAACGGCTTGCGGCGCACCTTCTCGGTGAGCTGGCCGCCCTCCTCGTAGCCCACGTATCCGGGCGGGGAGCCGAAGAGGCGCGAGACGGTGTGCTTCTCGCTGAACTCCGACATGTCGAGCGAGATCATCGCGTCCTCGTCGCCGAAGAGGAACTCGGCGAGGGTCTTGCTGAGCTCGGTCTTACCGACACCGGACGGGCCCGCGAAGATGAACGAGCCACCGGGGCGCTTGGGGTCCTTGAGGCCCGCACGCGTGCGCCGGATGGCCTGGGAGAGCGCCTTGATGGCGTCCTTCTGGCCGATGACGCGCTTGTGCAGCTCGTCCTCCATGCGCAGCAGCCGGGAGGACTCCTCCTCGGTCAGCTTGAAGACCGGGATGCCCGTGGCCGTGGCCAGGACCTCGGCGATCAGCTCCTCGTCGACCTCGGCGACGACGTCCATGTCGCCGGCCTTCCACTCCTTCTCCCGCTTCGCCTTGGCGGCCAGGAGCTGCTTCTCCTTGTCGCGCAGGCCCGCGGCCATCTCGAAGTCCTGCGAGTCGATCGCGGACTCCTTCTCCCGGCGCACATCGGCGATCTTCTCGTCGAATTCGCGCAGGTCCGGCGGTGCGGTCATCCGGCGGATCCGCATCCGGGAACCGGCCTCGTCGATCAGGTCGATCGCCTTGTCCGGCAGGAAGCGGTCCGAGATGTAGCGGTCGGCCAGGGTGGCGGCCGCGACCAGGGCGGAGTCCGTGATCGAGACGCGGTGGTGCGCCTCGTAGCGGTCCCGCAGGCCCTTGAGGATCTCGATGGTGTGCGGCAGCGACGGCTCGGCGACCTGGATGGGCTGGAAGCGGCGCTCCAGGGCCGCGTCCTTCTCCAGGTACTTGCGGTACTCGTCGAGCGTGGTCGCGCCGATGGTCTGCAGCTCACCCCGCGCCAGCATCGGCTTCAGGATGCTCGCGGCGTCGATCGCGCCCTCGGCGGCACCCGCACCCACCAGGGTGTGGAGCTCGTCGATGAACAGGATGATGTCGCCGCGGGTGCGGATCTCCTTGAGCACCTTCTTCAGGCGCTCCTCGAAGTCACCGCGGTAGCGGGAGCCGGCGACCAGGGCGCCCAGGTCCAGGGTGTAGAGGTGCTTGTCCTTGAGGGTCTCGGGCACCTCGCCCTTGACGATGGCCTGGGCCAGTCCCTCGACGACCGCCGTCTTGCCGACGCCGGGCTCGCCGATGAGGACCGGGTTGTTCTTGGTGCGGCGCGAGAGCACCTGCATGACCCGCTCGATCTCCTTCTCGCGCCCGATGACCGGGTCGAGCTTGGATTCGCGGGCGGCCTGGGTGAGATTGCGGCCGAACTGGTCCAGGACGAGCGAGGTGGAGGGAGTGCCCTCCGCCGGGCCGCCGGCGGTGGCGGCCTCCTTGCCCTGGTAGCCGGAGAGCAGCTGGATGACCTGCTGCCGCACCCGGTTCAGATCGGCGCCCAGCTTCACGAGGACCTGGGCGGCGACGCCCTCGCCCTCGCGGATCAGGCCGAGCAGGATGTGCTCCGTACCGATGTAGTTGTGGCCGAGCTGAAGGGCCTCGCGGAGCGACAGCTCCAGGACCTTCTTGGCACGGGGGGTGAAGGGGATGTGCCCGGACGGGGCCTGCTGCCCCTGCCCGATGATCTCCTCCACCTGCTGGCGGACCGCCTCGAGCGAAATCCCGAGGCTCTCCAGGGCCTTAGCGGCGACACCCTCACCCTCGTGGATCAGGCCCAGGAGGATGTGTTCGGTGCCGATGTAGTTGTGGTTGAGCATCCGGGCCTCTTCCTGAGCCAGGACGACAACCCGCCGCGCGCGGTCGGTGAACCTCTCGAACATCGTTAATCGCTCCTCAGAGCGGTCAGAAAGATCGGGGACGATCCCCTCCCTGTCCTTCCGCATGCTAGTCCCGCAACCCGGGACAGCTCATTCCAACTGCCGACAACCGTCCGGATCACCCCCGCTCGCACGGGGCAAACAGCCACTGGCCTCCTGCCCGAACAGCCGACAACTGCTTCAACCCGATGGTGCGAGACGATGTTCCCGCAGGCCAGGCATCTACGCCCACCGCCAGTACGCCGATGGCGAACGCCGCTTCCTCCCGACATGCGGACCGCCCCTCCCCACTAGGGATGTCTTACCCGCAAGCACAGATACTCCATGCCGTGAGGGCCGGTTCCATCCGCTATGGGCGAACAACCTTGCGCCCGTTCACCGGCCCTGCAGGCCCCTTATGGGTACGTTTCGCACACGGCCCGGTACGGAACGTCATCGCGGACGGACGCCATCGCGGACGGACGTCATCGCCCGCGTAACCAAGCGGGCGGGCGGGGAGTTCTGCTGGGCATGATTCTCAGGGCCCACGGCGCGGAGCGGTCCGCACCGGCCGCCCGGTCACGCTGGTACGAGCGGGAGCTGGGCTGGCCTACGGCCGGCAGCGATCCCGTCGAATTGCTCACGGGGGTGGCCTTCGACGTCATCGAACTGCCGGCCGTGGCCGGTTTCGCGGTGCTCCGGCGCGTGCCGCGGACCGGTCCGGTCGCGGTGGAGGGCGCCTGGATGCGGCTTCTGGTGGCCGCCGGCAGCGCGGACGAGCTTCCGGGGCTGCTCGACTGGCTGGAGTGGGGCGGTGTGGCCCTGGACCTGGGCGCGATCGGCGCCGGAGGCCGGATCACCGCGCCGTGCCCCGCCCACTGCCGACCACCGTCGCTGGCCGCCGGGGCGCCCGGTGAGCGATGCCCGCAGGAGGCCGCCGTCTGGCTGCGACCTCCCGACGCGAAGGGCGAGGTGGAGCCGACGCTGCCGAGGGCAGGCTTCGGGGGCGATGGGGGCGCCCCCGATCTCGTACGGCTCGTGAGCGCGGCGGCCACGGAGTGCCACCGAGCCCGGTTGGTGCGCGCCCTGCCGCTGCCCAGGCAGCGGCGAGCCGGGGAAGGCTGACGCGCTCAGCCGTTGGCCTTCTCGTACGCCTCACGGACGGTCGCCGGAACACGGCCGCGGTCGTTGACCTCGTAGCCGTTCTCCTTCGCCCAGGCGCGGATCTTCGCGGTGTCCTGGCCGCCGCCGCCCGCCGCGGCACGCGCCTTGCCCCGGCCGCCGGAAGCCCGGCCACCGGTGCGCCGGCCGCCCTTGGTGTACGGCTCCAGGGCGTCACGGAGCTTGTCCGCGTTGGCGGTCGTGAGGTCGATCTCGTAGCTCTTGCCGTCCAGAGCGAACGTCACGGTCTCGTCCGCCTCGCCGCCGTCGAGGTCGTCGACAAGAAGGACCTGAACCTTCTGTGCCATGGGGTTCCTTTCAGGGAAAACCGGGGGGCTCGGGAGCGCGGCGTTAGCCGCTGATGACTCACCCCCCAGGTAATTACACTACGAGAGAATAGGAAACCGCTTTTCCCGGAAAAACACAAACCCTCCGGGAAGGTTCGAGCGATCGGCCAAGCGGGAAGCCTCATGGAAGGCGATGTTCCGGAGCTATGTGATAGGGGAGCGATTCGGACATAGGGCCCGCGATCACAGTTGCAGAAGCATCCGGCTGTTGCCAAGGGTGTTCGGCTTCACCCGTTCGAGACCAAGGAACTCGGCGACGCCCTCGTCATAGGAACGCAGGAGCTCGCTGTAGACATCGCCGTCGACCGGGGTCTCGCCGATCTCCACGAAGCCGTGCTTGACGAAGAAGTCGACTTCGAAGGTGAGGCAGAAAATGCGCCGCACGCCCAGCCAGCGCGCCGTCTGCAGCAGCTTGTCAAGCACCAGATGCCCCACACCGGTGCCCTTGAGAGTCCGGTCGACGGCGAGAGTGCGGACCTCCGCGAGGTCTTCCCACATGACGTGCAGCGCTCCGCAGCCAATGACCTCAGCGTCCTCGTCGCGCTCGGCGACCCAGAACTCCTGGATGTCCTCGTAAAGCGTCACGGTGGCTTTGTCGAGCAGGATGCGATCGTCCACGTACGAGTCGATGAGGCGACGCACCGCCCGAACATCGCTGGTCCGGGCACGGCGGACGGTGACTACTTTTGATAGTGGGGAGGACATGACCGGACGCTATCGCCCCGGGTCATCGCCCCGGCTCACCGGGGCTCTCCCCCGGCTCCCCCAGTTGTGCGACGCGCATGGCATCCCGTAGTGCGTCGCGCTGCTCTTCGGACATCATCCCGAAGAACGCGACGAGTGCCGCCGCCGGGTTGTCACTGGTCGACCACGCTTCGTTCATCAGTGCGGCCGAGTAGGCGGCGCGCGTGGAGACCGCGGCATATCGATAGGCGCGGCCTTCCACCTCACGGCGCAGCCACCCCTTGTGATGGAGGTTGTCCATTACGGTCATGACCGTGGTGTAGGCGATCGAGCGTTCCCGCTGAAGGTCTTCCAGGACTTCCCGGACCGTGACCGGGCGGTTCCACTTCCACACCCGCGTCATGACCGCGTCTTCGAGATCTCCCAATGGCCGAGGCACACCGAGAATAATAGTGGGAGATGTCCTGAATGTCCGGAGGGCCGGGCGGGAAAACCACACGCCCCGGGACGCGACGCGTCCGCGGGGCGTGGTCCGGCGTGGTCGGTCCGGTCAGGAGGTCCCGCGCTCCGGGGCCGGGCGCTCGGCCTCGGCACGGGTCGCCAGCGCGGCGTCCACCGCGGCGTCCTCCTTGGACTTGTTGGCGCCGCCCTGGCTCTTCACCATCGTCACGATGAGCGCGGTGAAGGCCACGGCCATCACGACGGGCGGGATCAGCGCGGAGACATAATCCATGGCTCTCGGCCTCCTTTTGCTCGAGACCACCAGATTACGCGGCGCGCCGCCGCCGCCCGGAGCCGGGCGCCGGTCCCGGGCGGGGCGCCCCGGGGCCGGCCGGTCAGGCGGAGCGGGCCCCGGCGCCGGGCGCGAGCCGCGAGTCGTGCTCCGGGGGCGGCGAGGGGCGGCGGCGCTTGGGCGGGAAGACCTCCGCCGGCGTGGGCACCGGACGGCCCGGGCGCGGCGCCCGGCGCCCCGGCTCCCTCCGCTTCGGCTCCTCACGGTCGCCGTGCTCCGGCGGCGTGGGCTTCTTACGGGGCTCCCGGTTCGGCCCGTCGGCCTTCTGCACGGCCTCCCGCACCGCCCCGGGACCCGTCCGGGCGCTCCCCCGGACGGCCGCCCTGCCCGGCGCCGAGACCCCGCCGGGCAGGGCGCGCAGCCGGGTCGCCACGGGGCGCGTGCACGGCTCCGCGAGGGCTCCGGCGCGCTCCGCGAGCCGGGCGCGCACGCCCCGCTCGGCAAGGTGCTCGCAATGGCTCAGCAGCGCGCGCCGGCGCGTGGCCTCACCACCCCCGGCGGCCGACCCGCACAGCGCGCGGAGCGCGGCCAGATCCTCGGCCAGCGGCTCGTAACCGGCCGCGAGGGCCCCCTGGAGCTGCTCGAGATAGCCGACGGCGGCGCCGGGCAGGGCGGCGCGGTAGCGGGCGAGCTCGTCGAGCAGGAACGCTCGCAGCCGCCCGCCCTCGCGGACCGCTTCGTCCACGGCCTCGGCGAGCCGGAGACAGTCCTGGACCTCCTCCGCCCGGTCCGGGCCGAGGGGGCCGGCAGAGGGGGTGACGGGGTCGGGTTGGAGGGCGATGGCGAGGGCGCGTCGGAGCACACGCAGCTCATCCGCACTGAACGCCATTCCGCCGCGGGATCCATATGGCGTGGGCATGGGGCGACTTTAAGTGCTAAGCGGACAAATTTCGCTGAGCGCCGGACGGTGCGGCGCGTTGCGGACGCCGAGCCGCCATACGGGGGAAGCGCCGGACGGGACCGCGTCGAGGCGGTCCCGTCCGGACCCGGCACCCGGGGGCGGACCGTCGCATCCGGGTGCCGGTGTACATGGGCGGCGGCCGTTCCGCTTGTCAATACGGAATTCGATGTGCCGTCTTTCCCTTGACCGCCCCTTGACCCATTGGCGAAGAGCGATCAGTTGCGCATGACGAATCCCGAGTGCGGGAATTCGTTTCGGAATGCCGTCAATGCGGTCGAGCACCCGGGTGAAGAGCAGGTGAAGCGCTGATCGCCGGTGCTCAGCCGCGCGAGACGTTCCGCTCGTAGACCAGTCTGAGGCCGATCAGGGTCAACCAGGGCTCATGCTCATCGATCACTGAGGATTCACCTAGCACCATGGGCGCCAGCCCGCCGGTGGCGATCACGGTGACGTCCTCCGGGTCCTGGGCGAGCTCGCGCGCCATACGGCGGACGATTCCGTCCACCTGGCCCGCGAAGCCGTAGAGGATGCCGGACTGCATGGCCTCCACCGTGTTCTTACCGATCACGCTGCGCGGACGGGCCAGCTCGATCTTGCGCAATTGCGCCCCGCGTACGCCCAGCGCCTCGACCGAGATCTCGATGCCCGGCGCGATCACCCCGCCCACGTACTCCCCCCGCGCGCTGACCGCGTCGAAGGTCGTCGCGGTGCCGAAGTCGACCACCACGCACGGGCCCTCGTAGAGCTCCACGGCGGCCAGCGCGTTGATGATCCGGTCCGCGCCGACCTCCTTGGGGTTGTCCACCAGGATCGGCACACCGGTCTTCACGCCCGGCTCGACCAGGACGGACGGCACATCGCCGTAGTAGCGGCGGGTCACCTCGCGCAGTTCGTGGAGGACGGAGGGGACGGTCGAGCAGATGGAGATGCCCGCGATGCCGTCGCCCAGCTCCTCGCCGAGCAGCGGGTGCATGCCCATCAGGCCCTGCAGCAGGACGGCGAGTTCATCGGCGGTGCGGCGGGCGTCGGTGGAGATCCGCCAGTGCTCGACGATCTCGTCGCCGTCGAAGAGGCCCAAGACGGTGTGGGTGTTCCCGACGTCGATGGTCAACAGCATGGGCGGCACCGCTTCCGGTCGGGCTCACGGCCGAGGGCGAGCCCTGGGGTGGTGGGTGGGGCGACGGGTGGGCCGACGTCGATGGTCAGGAGCATCGCTTACTTCTCCTCGGCCTCGCGCAGGTCCAGGCCGATGTCCAGGATCGGGGAGGAGTGGGTGAGCGCGCCGACCGCCAGATAGTCGACGCCCGTCTCGGCGTACGTACGGGCATTGGCGAGCGTCAGCCGCCCCGAGGACTCCAGCGCGGCGCGCCCGGCGACCAGCTCGACGGCCTCGCGGGTCCGCTCCGGGGTGAAGTTGTCCAGCAGGATGAGGTCCGCGCCCGCCTCCAGGACCGGCGGAATCTGCTCCAGGGTGTCGACCTCCACCTCGATCGGCACATCCGGGAACTCGGCCCGCACGGCGCCGAACGCCTCCGCGACGCCGCCGGCCGCGATCACGTGGTTGTCCTTGACCAGCGCGGCGTCCGAGAGCGACATCCGGTGGTTGACCCCGCCGCCGCAGCGCACCGCGTACTTCTCCAGGGCGCGAAGCCCCGGGGTGGTCTTACGGGTGTCACGGACCTTGGTCTTCGTCCCCTCGAGTGCGTCGGCCCAGGCACGGGTCGCGGTCGCGACACCGGAGAGCCGGCACAGCAGGTTGAGCGCGCTGCGCTCGCCGGTGAGCAGGTCGCGGGTGCGGGTGCGGACGCTGAGCAGCTTCTGGCCGGGCTCCACCCGATCGCCGTCCTCGACATGCCGCTCGACCTCGAACTCGTCCGTACAGACGACGGACAGGATCGCCTCGGCGATCCGCAGCCCCGCGACGGTGCCCGCCTCACGGGCCGTGAAGTCGCCGGTGGCGAACGCGTCCTCGGGGACGGTGGCCACGGTGGTGACGTCCACGCCCTGGTCGAGGTCCTCCTCGATGGCCATGTGGGCGATGTCCTCGACCTGGACGGGGTCGAGTCCGGCGCGGGTCAGCAGCTCGGCCAGGTCCGGGTCCAGACCGCACTCCATGGGGTCGAGTCCACCGTCGTCACCGCCACAGCCGCAGGCGTCGCCGCAGCCGCCCCCCTCGCCGGGGCCGCCGATCTGCAGCAGCGGCAGGGACACGGGTGGCTGGCGGTCTTCGGAAGTGCTGCTGCTCACGTGCGGGACTCCGTCTCGGCTCGGGGGGTGGTCGGTGGGGGAAACGCTTCGGAGTCCGTGGAACGGACATCGAGGGCGCCGTCCGGGCGGAGGGTGACCAGCAGGTGGCGGCGCCAGGCGGCGTCGTCCCGCTCGGGGCGGTCCTCGCGCCAGTGGCAGCCGCGGGTCTCCTCGCGGCGGAGCGCGGCGGCCACCAGGACCCGGGCGACGAGATGGAGGTTGGTGGCCTCCCAGGTCTCCACCCCGGGCTCGGCCGTCTTGCCGTCCCGCCGCAGCTGCGCCGCGGCCTCGTCGTGGACGCGGTCCAGCCGGTCGGCGGCGCGGGCCAGGCTCCCGGCGGAGCGGAGCACCCCGGCACCGTGGGTCATGATGTGCTGGATCTCGTAGCGGGCCTCGGAGGCGAGCAGGGGCGCGTCGCCCGCGGCCCCCGGGGCCGGCTCGGTCCGCTCGGCGGCCGCGGCGGGCCGCTCGCGTCCCTCGGCCCGGGCGGACTCCGCCCGGGCGGTGATGTCTTCGGCGATGCGCTCCGCGAAGACCAGCCCTTCCAGGAGGGAGTTGGAGGCCAGGCGGTTGGCGCCGTGGACCCCGGTGCAGGCCACCTCCCCGCAGGCGTAGAGACCGGGGACGGTGGTGCGGCCGCGCAGATCGGTGCGGACCCCGCCGCTCGCGTAGTGCGCGGCCGGGGCGACCGGGATGGGCTCGGTCACCGGGTCGATGCCGTGGGCGCGGCAGGCGGCGAGGATGGTCGGGAAGCGCCGCTCCCACATCTCCGCCCCGAAGTGGCGGGCGTCCAGGTACATGTGCTCGGCGCCCCGCTCCCGCATCCGCCGCATGATGCCCTTGGCGACGATGTCACGGGGCGCCAGCTCGGCCAGCTCGTGCTGACCCCGCATGAAGCGCACCCCGTCGGCGTCCACGAGGTGGGCGCCCTCGCCCCGTACCGCCTCCGAGACCAGCGGCTGCTGGCCCTCGGCGTCCGGGCCCAGCCACAGCACCGTGGGATGGAACTGCACGAACTCCAGATCGCTGACCTCGGCCCCCGCGCGCAGCGCGAGCGCGACCCCGTCGCCGGTGGAGACGGCGGGGTTGGTGGTGGCGGAGAAGATCTGGCCCATGCCGCCCGTGGCGAGCACGACCGCGTCCGCCCGCACCGCGCCCACGCCGTCCCGCCGGCCCTCGCCCATGACGTGCAGGGTGACCCCGGCCGCCCGGCCGGAGCCGTCCTTGAGCAGATCGAGCACCAGGGCGTTCTCCACGGTGTCGATACCGGCCGCGCGGACCGCCTCGACCAGGGCCCGGGAGATCTCCGCGCCGGTCGCGTCGCCACCCGCGTGGGCGATCCGGCGACGGTGGTGGCCGCCCTCGCGGGTCAGCAGGATCTCACCCGTGGCGTCGTCGGCGTCGAAGCGGGCGCCGGTGGCGATGAGCCGGCGCACCGCGTCGGGCCCCTCGGTGACCAGGGCCCGCACCGCCTGCTCGTCGCAGAGCCCGGCACCGGCCACCAGGGTGTCGTCCAGGTGCTGCTCGGGGGTGTCGCCCTCGCCGAGGGCGGCGGCTATGCCGCCCTGGGCCCAGCGGGTGGAGCCGTCGTCCAGACGGGCCTTGGTGACCACGGTGACCCTGGCCCCGGCCGCGGCGCACCGCAGCGCGGCGGTCAGCCCGGCGACCCCGGAGCCGACGACCACGACATCGGCCTCGGTGGCCCAGCCGGGGGCGGGGGCGCGCAGGGCGGTGGCGGCGGTCCCGGCCGCCGGGCGCCCGTTCGGACGGGTCATCGGGCGGCTCCGATCCACAGGCGGATGTTGTCTATCAGGCGGGTGGCGCCGACCTTGGCGGCGACGGCCAGCACGGCCTCGCCGGTGTGCGCGTCGGAGACCTCGGTGAAGTCGGCGGGGTCGACCAGGCCCAGATAGTCCAGGACGAGCGGCGGTTCGAGCCCCGCCGCCTCGTCGAGCACCGCGTGCGCCGCGGACCGCACCGCGGCGGGCGACGCGACCCGTATGAGCTCGTGCTCCTCGGACCCGGCCGGGCCCTCCCCGGCCGCCAGCAGCCCCGCGTCGCGCCCCGCGAACAGCGCCCGGGACAGGGCCAGCGCGGTGTCCCGCTCCTGGGCCGTCAGATAGCGGTTGCGGCTGGAGAGGGCGAGCCCGTCGCCCTCCCGGACGGTGGGGACGCCGACGATCTCGACGGGGAAGTTCAGGTCGCGGACCATCCGGCGGACCAGCGACAGCTGCTGGGCGTCCTTCTCGCCGAAGAAGGCGATGTCGGGACGGGTGAGATGGAGCAGCTTGGCGACGACGGTGAGCATCCCGTCGAAGTGGCCGGGGCGCGCGGCGCCCTCGTAGCGCTCGCCCAGGGTCCCGGCGGTGACCCGGACGCCCGGCTCGCCGCCCGGGTACACCTCCTCGGCGGTGGGGGCGAAGACGATGTCCGCGCCCGCCTCGGCCGCCACCTTGAGGTCGGCGTCGAGGGTGCGCGGGTAGCGGTCGAGGTCCTCGCCCGCGCCGAACTGCAGCGGATTGACGAAGACGGTGACGGTCACCAGGCCCTTGGCGCCCACCCGGGCGCGGGCGGCGCGGATGAGCGAGGCGTGCCCGTCGTGCAGCGCGCCCATGGTCATCACGACGGCCGTGCGCCCCGGCACGGCGAAGTGGGCGAGCGCCGCATCCAGATCCGGGCGATGACGGAACAGCTCCACATCCGGCTCCCCAGGAAGCGCCTTGGTCCACAGCTTCGGGCTCATGCCTCACTACCTCCCCGGCCCCGGGCGTCGGTCACGTCCGAGAGCACGCCCAACAGGTCCTCCGCGAGTTCCGGCTTGAGCAGACCGTGCGCGAGCGCCCGGTCCGCGGTCGTACGGGCCATGGCCAGATAACCGGCGACGGCGTGCGGGGCGTGCCGCCGCAACTCGGCGACATGGGCGGCGACCGTGCCCGCGTCGCCGCGCGCGACCGGACCGGTCAGCGCGGCGTCGCCGCTGCGCAGCGCGTTGTCCAGCGCGGCGCCGAGGAGGGGGCCGAGCATCCGGGCGGGGGCCTCGACCCCGGACTCGCGCAGCAGCTCCATGGACTGGGCGACCAGCGTGGTGAGGTGGTTGGCGCCGATGGCGAGGGCGGCGTGGTAGAGCGGGCGGGACTCCTCCGCGATCCACTCGGGCTCGCCGCCCATCTCGATGACCAGCGCCTCGGCCGCCAGCCGCAGCTCCTCGGGGGCGGTGACGCCGAAGGAGCAGCCGGCCAGCCGCTGGACGTCCACCGAGGTGCCGGTGAAGGTCATGACGGGGTGCAGCGCGAGCGGCAGTGCACCGGCCCGCAGCGCGGGCTCCAGCACGCTGACGCCGTAGCGGCCGGAGGTGTGCACCAGCAGCTGGCCGGGGCGCACCGCGCCGGTCTCGGCGAGGCCGCCGACCAGCTCGGGCAGCGCGTCGTCGGGGACGGTGAGCAGCACCAGCTCGGCCCGCGCCAGCACCTCGGAGGGCGGCACGACGGGGACTTCGGGAAGCAGGGCGGCGGCCCGGCGCACCGAGGCGTCGGAGACACCGGACGCGGCGACCGGGCGGTGCCCGGCCAGCCGCAAGGAGGCGGCGAGGGCCGGGCCGACGCGGCCCGCGCCGACGACCCCGACGGTGAGCCGGGCAGGTCGGTCCTGCGGCTCAGGCAGTGGTTGAGCGTTCACGCGACAACGGCCTTCCGTTCCAGTCCTCAGGGGTACCGGACGATTCCCCGCCATGCTACGCGAGTGTTTCCGGGGGGTTTGGCCGCACGCCCGGGCCTGTGGACAACTCTGTGGTCCGATGGACAGGCGTGCGACATGATCAGCCCATGACGGACGAGGCAGACGAGATGGACGGCACGGGCGGCGAGACGGAGCGGGCCGCGCGGGCGCGCCGCCTCGCGGCCTGGCACGGCGCCGAGCGGACGCTGGCACGCGGGCCCGCGGAGGTGCGGATCGCCGAGCGGCTGGCCGCCCTCACGGCCGCCCTCACGGCCGGCACCCCGTCCTACGACGGGGGCGGCTGGGTGGACATCTACGGGGACGGCATCGTCGAGGAGCTGGAGCGGCGGGTCGCCGCGCTGCTCGGCATGGAGGCCGCGGCGTTCTTCCCCACCGGCACCATGGCGCAGCAGGTCGCGCTGCGCTGCTGGGCGGGGCGCACCGGCAGTCCGGTGGTGGCGCTGCACCCCCTGGCCCATCTGGACGTGCACGAGCGGGACGCGTATCTGACGGTGAGCGGGCTGCGCGCGGTGCGTCCGACGAGCGAGCCACGGCCGCCCACCGCCGAGGAGATCCGGGACCTGGACGAGCCGTTCGGCACCCTCGCCCTCGAACTCCCGCTGCGCGACGCCGGGTTCGTGCTGCCCGAGTGGGAGGAGCTGGTCGCGGCCGTGGAGGCGGCCCGGGAGCGGGACGCGGTGGTGCACTTCGACGGGGCGCGGCTGTGGGAGTGCACGGCGCACTTCGGCCGGGAGCTGCCGGAGATCGCCGCCCTGGCGGACTCCGTCTACGTGTCCTTCTACAAGTCGCTCGGCGGCCTCTCGGGAGCGGCGCTCGCCGGGCCCGAGACCCTGGTGACGGAGGCCAAGGCGTGGCGCCACCGGTACGGCGGCCAGCTCTTCCAGCAGTGGCCGGCGGCGCTGGCCGCGCTGGACGGCCTGGACCGCGAGCTGCCGAGGCTGCCGTCGTACGTGGCGCACGCGCGGGTCGTGGCGGAGGCGCTGCGGACGGCGTTCACGGCCGCGGGGGTGGGGTGGTCCCGGGTGCACCCCGAGGTGCCGCACACCCACCAGTTCCAGGTGTGGCTGCCGTATCCGGCGGCGGTGCTGGACGAGGCGGGGGTGCGGCTGGCGGAGGAGACCCGGACGACGCTGTTCCGTCGCTGGCGGGAGCCGGGGCCGCCCGGCCTGGCCGTGACGGAGCTGACGGTCGCCTCATCCGCACTCGAGTGGACGGCCGAGGACGTCACGGCCGCGGCCGGTGCCTTCCTCGCCCGGGTCCGGGAGCTCACGGAGGCCCCGGAGGTCGCCGAGGTCGCGGAGGCCCCGGAGGCCGCCGAGGTCCGGGCGGTCACGGAGGGAAGCGGCTGACCGGCGCCGCGCGAACACCGCCCTGACCGCCCTTACGACGGCGCGCAGGGCATCCGTAAGGCGGCCATGGCGGCCGCGGCGGCGGACCGGGCGGCCCGCCACCACGGCCCGGAAGTCGCGGTACTCCCGCAGCTCCCGGACGGTGCGCCAGTCGTGCAGGCCCGGTGCGGGCGGGGCGGGCTCGCCGCGCTGGGCGGCCCGGTACAGGTCGAGTGCGAACTGCTCGGTGAGGGACATGGCTCGACGGTCCGCCCGGCGCCGGGCGCCGGTCACGCCGTTTGACGATCGGCGTCAAACGAGGGCGGCGCCGGGTCCGGACTCCCGCACCATGGGCTCATGGCCAATGTCATCGACATCGCCGGGCTGCCGCCCGAGCGCATCGTCTTCAGCCCGTCCCCGCTCGCCGAGCTGGGCGCCGCGCTCCATGTGCTGTCCGAGCCCGGCCATCACCCCGGGCTGCACGGCTGGGCCACCGCCACCGCCTCCGCGCTCAAGCCGGACCTCGCGGACCGGCTCTGCGAGGCGGACTTCCTGTGGCGCACCGCCCGCTCCGACCTGCTGCTCCCGGCCGTCCCCGGGGCGACGCTCGCCGAGGAGCTGGACGCGCTGGACCGGATCGACGACGAGACGTTCGTGGCGGCCGCCTTCGAGATCGCCTGCTCCCCCTCGTACACCCGGCACACCCCCTCACCGCTGGTCGACGCGGGCGAACGGGCCCGGGTCCGCGAGATGGCCGCCGCCCGGGGGCCGCGGCAGGCGGCCTTCACCGAGCGCATGCTGGAGGACCCGGACGGGCTGCGGGTCTGGTTGCGGCGGCTGCTGGAGGACTGCGACCAGGCGTTCTTCGCCGACACCTGGCGGCGGGTACGGATCCAGCTGGCCGCCGACGCCCGCCACAAGGCCGAGCTGCTGCAGCGCAAGGGGCTCGCGGAGGCGCTGGCGTCGGCCTCCGCCGCGCTGTCGCTGTCGGAGGACGGGGGGAGCATCCTGGTCGACAAGCTGGCGGGCGGCCGTACGACGGCGTACGGCGACGGCGTCACCTTCATCCCGACCGCCTTCGGCTGGCCGCACCTCGTCATCGTGCACGCCCCCGGCTGGCGCCCGGTGATCCAGTACCCGGTCGCCACCCCCGAGCTCCCCCCCGCCCGCCGCCCTGGAGCTGGTCCAGCGCCGCCTCGAGGCCCTGGCCCACCCGATGCGGATGCGGCTGTGCCGCACCCTGGCCCGCGGCCCGCACACCACCGGTGAGCTCTCCGAGTCGTACGGGATCACGCCCCCGGAGGTCTCCCGCCACATCGCCGTGCTGAAGAAGGCCGGTCTCCTCACCACCCGCCGCCGCGGCCGCTATGTGCTGCACCAGCTCGACCTGCCGTCGGTGGCCCGGCTGGGCAGCGACTTCCTGGAGAGCGTTCTGCGATAGGGCCCCGGGCCCGCCTAAAATGTTCACCGCACAGTGAACGCGGACGGAACGGCGAGCGACGGAGGAGCGGCGATGGGCAACCGAAGCCACCGGTCCGCACCGCGGCACACCCACCCCGACGACGTCCCCGTGCGGACCGCGCTCGCGGCGCTCGCCGACCCCGTACGCCTCCAGCTGGTCCGCGAACTGGCCACGGCGGACGACTGGGAGCACACCTGCGGCACCTTCGACGTGCCCGTGGGCAAGGCGGCCCTCAGCCACCACTTCTCCGTGCTGCGCGCGGCCGGGCTGATCGAGCAGCGTGACCTGGGCCCCAAGCGGGTCAACCGGCTGCGCCGCCCCGAGTTCGACCAGCGCTTCCCCGGGCTGCTCGACCTGGTGCTGCGCGAGCGGCCGCTGCAGGGTGAGGACGCGCGGTAGACCACGCCCACCGCGAAACGGCCGCACGCACCGCAAAGCCCACCCCAAAACGGTCGCGCCCACCGTAAGACGGCCCTGCCAACCACAAGGCGGCCACGCGCACCGTAAGACGGCCGCGCGCACCGTAAGGCCGTCGTCTCAGCGGGCCGATCCCGCCGACCCGGCCGAGCCCCCGGCCCGCACCAGCCCGGTCTCGTAGGCCATCACCACCACCTGCACCCGGTCCCGCAGCTCCAACTTGGTGAGGATGCGGCCCACATGGGTTTTCACGGTCGCCTCGGACAGCACCAGCCGCGCCGCGATCTCGCCGTTCGACAGCCCCTGCGCGACCAGCAGCACCACCTCGCGCTCCCGGTCGGTGAGCCGCTCCAGCCCCGGACGGGCCCGGCCCCCGGAGTCCCCGGCCCCGCCGCCCGGCAGCATCGGCGCGAACCGGTCCAGCAGCCGGCGCGTCGTGCTGGGCGCGACCACCGCGTCACCGCTGTGCACCGCGCGGATCGCCGCGAGCAGCTCGCCCGGCGGGACGTCCTTGAGCATGAAGCCGCCCGCCCCGGCCTTGAGCGCGGAGAAGGCGTACTCGTCCAGGTCGAACGTGGTGAGGATGATGACCTTCGGGGCACCCTCCCGCTCACATATCCGCCGGGTCGCCTCCACCCCGTCCAGCTTGGGCATCCGGACGTCCATCAGGACGACGTCCACCTTTGTGGAGCGCAGCGCCCGCAGCGCCTCCACCCCGTCGCCCGCCTCGGCGACGACCTCCATATCGGGCTGGGCCGCGAGCACCATCCGGAAGCCGGTGCGCAGCAGCACTTGGTCATCGACGAGCATGACGCGGATCGACATCCCGGACGGGTCCCTTCCCTCTGGCCTGGCAGCCGGCCTACAGCACCTATCAGATCAACGGATCAACGGACCGGCTTCAGCGGCAGCAGTGCGCTGATCCGGAAGCCACCGCCCGGTCGCGGGCCCGCGTCGAGCGTGCCGCCCACCATGCCGACGCGCTCCCGCATCCCGATCAGACCATGACCGCTGCCGTCGGCGCCGCCGTCCTCGTACATCTCGCGCTGCGCGCCCCGCCCGTCGTCCTCGACCAGCAGCCCGAGGCCGTCGTCGAAGTAGGTGAGGCGGACGCTCGCGCCCACGTCCGGGCCGCCGTGCTTGCGGGTGTTGGTGAGCGCCTCCTGCACGATGCGGTACGCGGTCAGCTCGACCCCGCTGGGGAGCTGGCGCGGGCTGCCCACGACCTTGAAGTCCACCGGGAGCCCGGCGCCGCGCACCTGCTCCACGAGCTCGTCGATCTGCTCGACGTCCGGCTGCGGGACGTAGTCGTTCTCCTCGCCCGGCTCCCCGGTGCGCAGCACCCCCAGCAGCCGCCGCATCTCGGCGAGCGCCTGGCGGCCGGTGCCGGAGATCGTCTCCAGCGCCTGCCGGGCCTGTTCGGGCGAGGTGTCCAGGACGTAGGCGGCGCCGTCCGCCTGCACCACCATCACCGACACGTTGTGCGCCACGACGTCGTGCAGCTCCCGGGCGATCCGGGCGCGCTCGGCGGCCACCGCGACCTTCGACTGGGCCTCGCGCTCCTTCTCCAGCCGGGCGGCCCGCTCCTCGAGCTGGGCGTAGTAGGCGCGGCGGGTGCGGATCGAGTCGCCGAGCACCCAGGCCAGGACGAAGGGGATGGAGACGAAGACCGCCGAGACCACGTCCTCCCACCAGCCCTGCTGGGAGTGCGGCCAGCGGAGGGTGGCGAGGGGGGCCGCGCTGATCGCCACGCCCAGCGCGAAGCGGGAGGCCGGGCGCGAGGAGGCGACCGCCACCGTGTAGACGATCACCAGCATGGCGAAGTCGGACACATTGGGCCGGACGTCCGCGGCCATCTGGGCGAGACCGCACAGGATGGCCAGCACCAGCATCTTCTCGGGGGCGCGGCGGCGCAGCGCGACCGTCGCGCCCAGCGCCAGGATGATCGGCACCCCCGCGACGCGGGGGCCCCGGCCCATCGACACCTCCACGAGCCACAGGAACCCGGAAGCGACGAGGAGGACGGCCCAGAAGGTGTCCACCCCTGTCGGATGCCTGCGGAGAAATTCGTAGAGGCGCTGCACGTCACCCAGCGTAGGCATCGCCGGACCCCTCCCGGGTCAGCCCGAGGGGCGATCCGCGGCGCCCGGCCCTACTCCCCAAGGTGGAGACCACTCCGCATAGCGTGGCGGTGTGGCGAGTGCGAAGCATGAGTGGAGCGGATGGCGTACGGCGGCCGAACGCGCGCTGTACGGAGCGGGCGGCTTCTTCCGCCGCCCGGAGGGCCCGGCAGGGCATTTCCGCACGTCGGTGCATGCCTCACCGCTGTTCGCCCGGGCGGTCGCGGAGCTGCTGACCCGGGTGGACGAGGCGCTGGGGCGCCCGGCCGAGGTGGCCCTGGTGGACCTGGGCGCCGGTCGGGGCGAGCTGCTCACGCGGGTGCTCGCCCTGGCCCCCGGCCTGCCGCACGGGCTGGGCGGGCGGCTGCGCCCGTACGCGGTGGAGCGGGCGGAGCGGCCGGCGGGCCTGGACGGGCGGATCGCCTGGCTCGGCACCCCGCCGGAGGGGGCCACGGGGCTGCTGTTCGCCAATGAGTGGCTCGACAACGTGCCCGTGGACGTAGCCGAGACCGACGCGGACGGTGTGCCCCGCCGGGTCGAGGTGGATCTGGCGTCCCTGGACGGCGCCGAGCGGCTGGGCGACCCCGTGGACGGCGAGGACGCGGCGTGGCTGGCCCGCTGGTGGCCGCTGGCGGGCGCCGGACCGGGGCTGCGCGCCGAGATCGGCCATCCGCGGGAGGCGGCCTGGGCCCAGGCCGTGCGCTCCCTGCGGGCGGGCCTCGCGGTCGCCGTCGACTACGCCCACGAACGCGCCGCCCGGCCCCCCTTCGGCACGCTGACCGGCTTCCGCGAGGGGCGCGAGGTCCGGCCCGTCCCCGACGGCACCTGCGATCTGACGGCGCACGTCGCGATGGACGCGTGCGCCGCCGCCTCCGCCGCCGCGTCCGGGTCCGGCTCCGGGCTGATGACCCAGCGCGAGGCCCTGCGCGCCCTGGGCCTCGACGCCCGCCGCCCGCCGCTGGCCCTGGCCTCCACCGACCCCACCGCCTACGTCCGCGCCCTGAGCGCGGCGGGCGAGGCCGCCGAGCTGACCGACCCCGGGGGCCTGGGCGCCTTCATCTGGCTCCTCCAGCCGGTGAACCTGCCCCACGAGGTGCTCCGGCCGTAGGGAGGTGTCCCGCCCGCGGCGGGCTGTTCCCCTCCCGCCCCTTTCCGGCACCTGACGATGTGCGGCTCCGCCGCCCGGGGTCCGGGGGCGGAGCCCCTGCCGCACCGCGAGGCCGCCGGAAGGGGCGGGAGGGGAAAGCACCGGCATGCGGCTCGCCGCGCCGGGGGGCGCCGTCCCGGGCCCCGGGCCCTGCCACGCGGCGCATCGATGTGCGGCTCGGCCGCGTGCGGGGCTCCGCACCAGGCCCCGGGGTGCGGGGGCAGAGCCCCTGGCATGCGGCGCGTGCTGAGAGACTGGTACGCATGACGGAGACGACAGTCGGCATCGGCGGCGCCGCCGAGAGCACGGACATGGTGCTCAACATCGGCCCACAGCACCCCTCCACCCATGGAGTGCTACGACTGCGGCTGGTCCTCGACGGGGAGCGGATCCAGAGCGCCGAGCCGGTGATCGGCTATATGCACCGGGGCGCGGAGAAGCTCTTCGAGGCGCGCGACTACCGCCAGATCATCATGCTCGCCAACCGCCACGACTGGCTCTCCGCCTTCTCCAACGAACTCGGCGTCGTGCTCGCCGTCGAGCGGATGCTGGGCATGGAGGTCCCCGAGCGCGCGGTGTGGACCCGTACGCTCCTCGCCGAGCTCAACCGGGTCCTGAACCACCTGATGTTCCTCGGCTCCTACCCCCTGGAGCTGGGCGGCATCACGCCGATCTTCTACGCGTTCCGGGAGCGCGAGGACCTCCAGCACGTCATGGAGGAGATCTCCGGCGGCCGGATGCACTACATGTTCAACCGGGTCGGCGGCCTCAAGGACGACCTCCCGGCGGGCTGGCTGGGCCGGGCCCGGCAGGCCGTGGCCGAGGTGCGCTCGCGGATGGACGTGTACGACGACCTGGTGCTCGGCAACGAGATCTTCCGCGGCCGCACCCGCGGCGTCGGCGTCCTGACCCGTGAGACGGTGCACGCGTACGGGGTCAGCGGCCCCATCGCCCGGGCCTCGGGCGTCGACTTCGATCTGCGGCGCGACGAGCCGTACCTGGCCTACCCGGAGCTCCAGGACGTCCTCGAGGTCGCGGTCCGCGAGGAGGGCGACTGCCTCGCCCGGTTCGAATGCCTGCTGGAGCAGACCCACGCCTCGCTGGCGCTGGCCGACGCCTGCCTGGACCGGCTGGACGGGCTTCCGCCGGGGCCCATCAACCAGCGGCTGCCGAAGGTGCTCAAGGCGCCCGAGGGCCACACCTACGCCTGGACCGAGAACCCGCTCGGCCTCAACGGCTACTACCTCGTCTCCAAGGGCGAGAAGACGCCGTACCGGCTGAAGCTCCGCTCGGCGTCGTACAACAACATCCAGGCGCTCACCGAGCTGCTGCCGGGCACCCTCGTCGCCGACATGGTGGCGATCCTGGGGTCGCTCTTCTTCGTCGTCGGCGACATCGACAAGTAGTCCGGCGACGCCGACGGGCGGGCGAGCCGCGCGGGCGATCCCTCACGAGATCGCGCTGCGCAGCTCCCCGAGGTCGATCTGCTCCGTCTCGTCGTGCGCGGTCAGGTCGATGACCTCGCCCACCGCGCCCTTCTTGGACTCCGCCTTCTTGGTCTCCGCCAGGGTCTCGTCGCCGATCACATCGGCGAGGTCCTCCTCGGCGGCCGGTTCGGGCTCCCGCTTCTGCTTCTTCGCTTGCTTCTTCTGGGTGCCGAAGTAGTCGAAGCCGCTCTCCGAACGGGAGGCGGCCCGGCGGGCCGCGGCATACGGCACCACCGCCGAGGCGGCCGTACGGGCGTGGGTGCGCGGCTCCTGCGGGCCGTCGCCGTCCTGCCCGCCGGCCGCCGGGGGCTTCCCCAGCGTGGCGGCACCGTCCTTGCCCCGGCTCTCGCGCCGGCCCTTACGGTCGTCCCGCTCCGCGTTCTGCTCCGGGGCCCGCTCCGAAGCCTCGGCCCGGGCGGCCGCTGCGGCGGCCTGTTCCCGCCGCTCCTTCTGCCGCCGGGCGCTCTCCCTGAGCCGGCTCAGCGCCTCGTCGGCCTTGGCGTACGCGGCGGCCGACGGCAGCCCGGAGGGGACCTCGTCCCGCTCGTCGGCGGCGTCGGCGGAGTCGGCGGTGTCGGGGGTCCCGGCGGCCTCCAGCGCCTTCGCCGGGGACGCGGCCTCCAGCGCGAGCCGGCGGCGGCCCTCCAGGGCGCTGGCCCGCTCGGTCTCGGCCGTGGCGTAGCGGCGCAGCAGCTCGGCGTGCTCGTTGCGCAGCCGGGCGAGTTCGGCGCGCTTGGCACGCAGCCGGGTGTTGAGCGCGGCGCGGAGCTCGCTCGCCTTCTCGGCGTCCGCCTCGAGCTCCGCGATCCGCTCCTCGTACGTCATCTCCTGGCGCGCGGTCTCGCTCGCGGCCTCCGCGACCCGGCGGCCGGCCGAGCGGTCCCAACGGCGCATCAGGACGGCGCCGACGACCGCGGCACCGGCCGCGGTCGCGGCAAGCCCACGGATCACGAGCGTGTCGCCGACCAGCCAGGCACCGGCGGCGCAGGTTATTGACGCGACTGCGACCGAAGCAGGGGGGAGGAGCCTGTGCAGGGGTGGGGATTGGCGGTGGCGTCCACGTGGCATGGCCCGAAACTTACCGTGCTAAGGGGTCGCTTGGGTGCCCGCCGGGCCAGATCTGTTGTCAATCCGTTGGCAAATGCGGCGGTCGCGCGGCGATGATCTTTTGCCGAGCCCCGCCCGGCCCTGTCCGGCGGGGATTTGATCCTACTTCACCAGCCCCTTGTCCCGCAGGTAGTCGTCGGCGACATCGGCCGGCTTGAGCCGCTCGGCGTCAACTTTCTTGTTGAGTTCCCTCAGATCGGCGGTCGTCAGCACCTTGGTGAGCTTGTTCAGCGAGTCCGCGATCTGCTGTGAGCCGGCGGACTTCGCATTCACCACGGGAAGTACGTTGTCGGCATTCTGCAGATTTTTGTCGTCGCTGAGCAGGACGAGCCCGAACTGATCCAGCGTGCTGTCCGTCGTCGTGGTCAGGACCATCTGGTCCTTGCCGTCCTTGACGGCCTGCTTGGCCTGCACGCTGCCGATGTCCAGCGGGTCGATCCCGGCGATGTCGATGCCGTACTTCTTCTCCAGACCCGGCTGGCAGAAGGGCCGCTTGGGGCATTCGTCGCCCGCCGCCAGGGTGACCTTCTGCTTCGACTTCCCGAGGTCGGAGAGCGTCTTGAGATCGTGCTTCGCCGCGAAGTCCCGGCTGACCGCGAAGGCGTTCTGGTCCACGGCCTTGCCGGGCTCCAGGACCTTCAGCCCGCGCGGTTCGGCGAGCTTCTTCAGCGCCGCGACCGTCTTGTCCACGTCCGAGGAGGCCACCGGGGCGGCATTCGACCCGTTCTTCTTCTGGTTGAGGAATTCGGCCAGCGTTGCCGCGTACTCCGGAACGACGTCCATCTGCCCCTTCTCCAGGGCCGGTTCATACAGCTCACGGGCGTCCACCGTCTTGATCGAGGTGGAATAGCCGGCGTCCTTGAGAACCCCCGCGTACAGCTCCGCGAGGATCTTCGACTCGGAGAAGGAGGCGGATCCGATCACCAGCGAGCCCTTGCCCGGTTTACCGGAGCTGTCGCCGCCGCTCGACTTCTCCAGGCTGTCCCCGCCACAGGCGGTCAGCGCGGCCGCCAGCGCCGCGACCCCCGCCACGGCAGCCGCCGCCCGATTGATCTTGTCCATGGTTCCCCATCCGTCGTTGTGGCCGCGGTCGTGGCCGCGTTGTCGGCGCATTCCGCGTGGTCCGCGCTTTCCGCGTCGTCCGCGATATATGCGTCATCCGCGCTCTCTGCGCTGTCCGCCCTGGGTGTCCGCACGCCTGGCGCCCGGTCGCGGGAGGGCTCGGCCCGCGGGTTTCTACGTCGTGAGTGCCGGTGAGGCCGGTGCCTGGTCGGCGGGCGGGCGCCGGGTCGCGGGCGACCGCCGCCCCGTCCTGCGCCGCAGCGGGTCGAACACCAGACCGAGCAGCACGAAGACGCCCTCGACCACCAGCGCGAGGGCCGCGACCAGCACCGCGCCGGCCACCACCTGCGGGGTGTCGGTGAGCCGGAAGCCCGCCGTGATGATCCGCCCCAGACCGCCGCCGCCCGGCAGCGCGGCCAGCGTCGCGGTGGCCACGACCTGTACCGCCGCCGTCCGTACGCCCGTCATGATGAGCGGGAACGCCAGCGGCAGCTCGACCCGGCGGATCAGCTGGCCGCCGGTCATCCCCATGCCGCGGGCCGCCTCCACGACCTCCCGGTCCGCCTCGCGCACCCCGACGTAGGCGTTGGTGAGCAGCGGCGGGATGGCGAACAGCACCAGCGCGATGATCGTGGGCCACTGCCCGTGCGTCCCCAGCGGGCTGAGCAGCAACAGCACCAGGACGGCGAAGGTGGGCACGGCGCGCCCCGCGTTGGAGATGTTCACCGCGAGCGCGCCGCCCTTGCCGATGTGGCCGAGGGCCACGGCGATCGGCAGCGCCACCGCGCAGGAGATCGCCAGGCAGACGAAGGTCAGGAACAGATGCTGGCCCAGCCGGTGCCATACCCCGTCGGGGCCCGCCCAGTGCGACCCGGTGGCCAGCCAGGTCCACGCCTTGGCGACGACGTCCATCAGGTGGTGCCCTTCCGACTCTTGCGTGCCCACGGCGTCAGCAGCCGCTGAAGGGCGAGCAGCAGCAGGTCCGCCACGACCGCCAGCGCGACGCACAGCACCGAGGCGGTGAGCACCTCGGCCTTGAAGAAGCTCCGCATGCCCTCGTAGATGAGGTTGCCGAGGCCGCCGTACCCGATGATCGCGCCCACCGTGGTGAGCGAGACCGTGGAGACGGTGGTGATCCGCAGTCCGGCCATCAGCGCGGGCAGCGCGAGGGGCAGCTCCACGCCGAACAGCAGCCGCAGCGGGCCGTACCCCATGCCCCGGGCCGCCTCCCGCGCCTCCTCGGGCACCGAGGCGAGACCGGCCATGATGTTGCGCACCAGGATCGTGAGCGAGTAGAGCACCAGGCCGGTGATCACCACCGCGGCCGATACCCCGAAGACGGGCAGCAGCAGCGAGAACATCGCCAGCGACGGCACCGTGTAGAGGATCGTGGTCAGCCCCAGCACCGGCCCCGCCACCGGCCGCCAGCGGCGGGCCAGCAGCGCCAGCGGAAAGGCGACCAGCAGACCGATCGCCACCGAGGCGAGCGTGATCCATACATGTTCGAGCGTCGCGTCCGTCAGCTCTTGACCGCGTGTGCGTACATACTCACCGCATATCCACTCGTTACTGATCAGACAGTTTCCGTCGGCCATACGCTCACCTCCCCCGTCGGGTCGCGGGCCGGTTGCTCATCAATTCCAGGTGACCCTAACCCCGAGAGATGACAATCTCGTCCGATCGCCACACAACAGCAACAATGTCTGCCACGAATGCGGCAACAATGGGGAGCCATGATCCGTTTCGAGCATGTCACCAAGCGCTACGCCGATGGCACGACGGCCGTGGACGACCTCTCCTTCGAGGTGTCGGAGGGCGAGCTGGTCACCCTCGTCGGCCCCTCGGGCTGCGGCAAGACGACCACGATGAAGATGGTGAACCGGCTCATCGAGCCGACATCGGGGCGGATCCTGGTGGACGGCGAGGACATCGCCGAGGCGGACCCGGTCTCCCTGCGCCGCCGGATCGGTTACGTCATCCAGCAGGTCGGGCTCTTCCCGCACAAGACCGTGCTGGAGAACACCTCCACCGTGCCGCATCTGCTGGGCTGGCAGCGGAAGAAGGGGCGGGAGCGCGCCGCCGAGCTGCTGGACCTGGTCGGCCTCGACCCGTCCGTCTACGGCGACCGCTACCCCGACCAGCTCTCCGGCGGTCAGCGGCAGCGCGTCGGCGTGGCCCGCGCGCTGGCCGCGGATCCGCCGGTGCTGCTGATGGACGAGCCGTTCGGCGCGGTCGACCCGGTCGTCCGCGAGCATCTGCAGACCGAGTTCCTGCGACTTCAGTCACAGGTGCGGAAGACGGTGCTCTTCGTCACCCATGACATCGAGGAGGCGGTCCGGCTGGGGGACCGCATCGCGGTCTACGGCTCGGGGCGGATCGAGCAGTTCGACACCCCGGCCACGGTGCTGGGCGCGCCCGCCACCCCGTACGTGGCCGACTTCGTCGGCGCGGACCGCGGGCTGAAGCGGCTGTCGGTGACCCCCATCGAGCCCGGCGACCTGACCCAGCCGCCCGTGGTCCACCTGGACGACCCGCTCTCCAAGGCGGCCGCCCGGCTGGCCGCGGACGGGGCGCGCTGGGCCGTCGTCCTGGACGACGCGGAGCGGCTGCACGGCTGGATCCCGGCGGACGCGGCCGACGGCGCGAAGGGGACCGTACGGGACCACGCGCGCCGGATGGAGGCGTGGCTGCCGGTGGGGGCCCCGCTCAAGCAGGCGTTCAGCACGATGCTGCAGCACGACGCGGGCTGGATCGCGGTCCTGGACGAGGACCGCTTCCTCGGCGTGCTGACCCCGGCCCGGCTGCACGAGGCCCTCCGCCGCTCGATCGACGCCGACGCGGGCGGCATCGCCCGCGGCGACGTCCAGCTCCAGACCGTCGCCGACGTGTAGGTCAGCCGGGGTCAGGAGAGGCCCCGGCTGGGTCAACGGTCGCCGAGACGGCCGCCGAGCCACTCCAGGGCGGCGGGGACCTCCCGCTTCCAGGTGTGGAAGTTGTGGCCGCCGGTGCTCAGGATGATCGACGAGATACGGGTCGGCTCCCCGCGCCGGTTGAGCCGCTTCACCTTGTTCACGAAGCGCACGGTGTCCCGGTAGTTCCGCTCACCGTGCTCGCTGCTGGACACCAGCAGCGACACCGGCGGCGCCGGCATGTGGTCCAGCCGCCACATCAGGTCGTTCTCCCGCTCCAGCCGCTCGCTGCCGCCGAAGAGATCGCCCGTGGTCGCGTCGATCGGGGCCTCGTACGACGGGGAGAGCCCGGCCGCCGCGGAGAACGCGTCGGGGTGGCGCATCGCCATCTTCAGGGCGCAGTAGCCGCCGGTGGAATTTCCGATGACGCCCCAGTTACGGGCCCGCTCGCCCACCCGGTAGTGGTCGGCCACCGCCTTCGGCAGGTCCTGGGTGAAGAAGGTCTCGACCCGCGGTCCGCCGGGCACGTCCACGCACTCGGTGTCGCGCGGCGGTGCGACCGTCGGCCGCATCATCACCAGCACGAGGGGCTGCATCCTGCCCGCTTTCACCAGCCGGTGCGAGGTCTGCGGGTATTTCAGGCCATTGATGAGGGCCTCGGTGGTACCCGGATACCCGGTCAGCACCAGCGCGGCGGGGAAGGTCCGCCGGGCGTACTCGGGCCGGAAGTACTCCGGCGGCAGATAGATGTACGCGGGGCTCGCGATCCCGGAGACCGGCCCCTGGATGTTCACCTTCTCGATGCGCCCGGCGACCCTGGGCGAGGAGCCGCCGTCCACGGCCAGGTGGCGGGTCTCGGTGACCCGCACCCGGGTGCCCGGGGTGTCGTGGTCCACCACCACACCCGGCTCGTCCTGCGTACCGAAGAGGTCGGACCAGGATCCGTAGAACCCGAAGGACTGATTGGCGAACAGTCCGAACGCCACGAACACGGTCAGCTGCGTGCCCAGTAGCATGCCGACCCGGCCGAGCACGGGAGCCACTCCGCGCCCGGCCAGCCGTGGCCACAGCCATATCGTGACCGCGAACAGCAGCAACGCCGCGACGGCCGCCGCGATCACGATGTTGTTGCTCGTGAGACCCATCACTATCTTTCTGCCGGGCGGCCGGACCCCCCGTGCCGCCGGGGGAACCTCCCAGCCGTGGCCGGGGAGTGAACCCCGCTCCTTCAAACGCCGTCTTACAGGGCGCAAATCGTGCGGATGCCGCGCAACAGAACCGAAGATCCTCTTGACCGAAGCGACGGGAATACAGATGTCTGACAGTCAAGATGCCGAAACGTCCGGGAAGGTTCCCACCCGGATACGGCGCCTGGCACGCGGCCCCAGGCCGGAGGCGGTGCCCACCGCCGTCGGCACCGCGTGCACGCTGATCGGGCTGATGGACATCGTCTTCCCCCGGCTGCGGCACAGCAGGGTGCACGCGCTGGCCGAGCTGCTGCCGGGCGCCGTGAGCTCCCTGGCGGCCGCCGCCTCGATCGTGGTCGGCCTGCTGCTGCTGATGCTGGCCCACGGGCTCAAGCGGCGTAAGCGGCGGGCCTGGGTCGCGGCCGTGGGGCTGCTGCCGGTCGGCGCGGCCGCGCAGCTGCTCTACCGGCACTCGGTCATCGGCATGGTCCTCTCCCTCGTGCTGATGGGGGTGCTGATCCGCTACCGCGCCGAGTTCGCGGCGCTGCCGGATCCGCGCAGCCGCTGGATGGCGCTGGCCAACTTCGTGGGCCTGGGCGCGGTCAGCGTCACCGTGGGGCTGCTCATCGTCCGGTCGCACCCGGACGCCATTCAGGGGCGCCCGTCGCTCGGCGAGCAGCTGGAGCACGTCCTGTGGGGCCTGTTCGGCTTCGAGGGGCCGGTCGACTACCGCCACGGCGCGGACTACACGGTCGGCTACTCCCTCGGCGCGCTGGGCCTGCTGACCGTGGCCACCACCGCCTATCTCGCCTTCCGCCCCGAGCACCCGGCCGCCCGCCTCACCCCCGGGGACGAGGAGCGGCTGCGGGAGCTGCTCGCCGCCCACGGGCGCCGCGACTCGCTCGGTCACTTCGCGCTCCGCCGCGACAAGGCCGTGGTCTTCTCCCCCAGCGGCAAGGCGGCGGTCTGCTACCGCGTGGTCTCCGGGGTGATGCTCGCCAGCGGCGACCCGGTCGGCGACGTGGAGGCGTGGCCGGGTGCCATCGCCCGCTTCATGGAGGAGGCCCGGGCCCACTCCTGGACCCCGGCGGTGATGGGCTGCAGCGAGACCGGCGGCGAGGTGTGGACCCGGGAGACCGGCCTGGACGCGCTCGAGCTCGGTGACGAGGCCATCGTCGATGTGGCGGACTTCACCCTCTCCGGGCGCGCCATGCGCAACGTGCGCCAGATGGTCAAGCGGATCGAGCGGGCCGGCTACCGGACCCGGGTGCGGCGCGCCGCCGAGCTGAGCCAGGAGGAGCTGGAGGCCATCCGGCGCGCGGCCGCCGACTGGCGCGGCACCGACACCGAGCGCGGCTTCTCGATGGCGCTGGGCCGGATCGGCGACCCGGCGGACGGGGACGCGGTGATCGCCACCGCCCACAAGGCCGCCGACGAGGGCGCCGAGGAAGGCCCGTACGGGGACCTCAAGGCCGTGCTGCACTTCGTGCCGTGGGGCCGGGACGGGATGTCGCTGGAGCTGATGCGGCGCGACCGGAGCGCCGACCCGGGCATGAACGAGCTGCTGATCGTGGCCGCGCTGCGGGCCGCCCCCGAGCTGGGCGTGGAGCGGGTGTCGCTGAACTTCGCGATGTTCCGCTCGGCGCTGGCGCGCGGCGAGAAGCTGGGCGCGGGCCCGGTGCTGCGCGGCTGGCGGGCGCTGCTGGTGTTCCTCTCCCGCTGGTTCCAGATCGAGTCGCTGTACAAGTTCAACGCCAAGTTCCAGCCGCGCTGGGAGCCGCGCTTCGTGGTCTTCCGCAGCACCCGCGACCTGCCCCGGATCGGCCTGGCCGCGATGCAGGCCGAAGGGTTCGTCTCGCTCGCCCTGCCCCGGCTGCTGCGCCGCGGGCGCCGCCCCGAGCCGCGGCCCTGCGCCCATCGGCACCCGGCCGAGGGCCGGGAGCTCCAGAAGGCGGCCTGATCCGGGGGCGTCGTGCCGGGCGTCGCGGGCCCGTGGAGATCCGCCGGACAGGGCCTACGCCTAGGCTGGGCACATGAGCACGTTGCATGGGCGGGGCCGGGTGGCCGGACTGCCGGAGTGGGACCGGTGCGCGGTGATGGGCGTGGTGAACGTCACACCCGACTCCTTCTCCGACGGCGGGCAGTGGTTCGACACCGATCTGGCCGTCAAGCACGGTCTCGATCTGGTCGCCGCCGGGGCGGACCTGGTGGACGTCGGCGGCGAGTCGACCCGGCCCGGCGCGGCGCGCGTCGACGAGGCCGAGGAGCTGCGCCGGGTGATCCCCGTGGTCCGGGAGCTGGCCGCGGCCGGAGCGGTGATCAGCGTGGACACCATGCGGGCCACGGTGGCCGAGCGGGCGGTGGCGGCCGGGGCCCGGCTGGTCAACGACGTCAGCGGCGGCGGCGCCGACCCCGCGATGGTGCCCATGGTGGCCGCGGCGGGGGTGCCGTTCGTGGTGATGCACTGGCGCGGCCAGTCGATCGACATGAACAACCGAGCGGTGTACGCGGACGTGGTCGGCGAGGTCGTCGCCGAGCTGCGCGCCGGTCTGGAGCGGGCGGTCGCGGGCGGTATCGACCCGGAGCGGATCGTGATCGACCCGGGCCTGGGCTTCGCCAAGGACGCCGGGCACGACCTGGCGCTGGTGGCCCATCTGTCCACGCTGCGGGAGCTGGGCCGGCCGCTGCTGGTGGCGGCCTCCCGCAAGCGGTTCCTGGGGCGCGTCCTGGCCGGTGACGGGGGCAGCCCGCCGCCCGCCCGGGAGCGGGACGCCGCCACGGCGGCGGTCTCGGCGCTCGCGGCGCGCGAGGGCGCCTGGGCCGTCCGGGTGCACGAGGTACGGGCCAGCGCGGACGCGGTGCGCGTGGCGCGGGCCATCGAAGCGGCCGAGACCACGGCGGGAGCGCTGTGACTTCCCTTACGGACAACGAGCGTGTGGCGCTGGTGAACACCGCGCTGTACGACGCCATGGAGCAGGGCGACCACGCCACGCTGCAGCGGCTCTGGCTGGATTCCCCCGACACCGAGGTGTCCTGTGTCCACCCGGGCTGGCCGGTGCTGCGCGGCCGGGGCGAGGTGCTCCGCTCCTATGCGCTGATCATGGCCAACACGGACTACATCCAGTTCTTCCTGACGGATGTCGAGGTGTCGGTGATGGCCGACACCGCCATGGTGACCTGCACCGAGAACATCCTCAGCGGCGCGCCGGCGGAGGAGGAGGGCCAGCTCGGCCCGCTGGTGGGCCAGCTGGTCGTGGCCACGAACGTGTTCCGCCGGACGGAGGACGGCTGGAAGGTCTGGGCGCACCACGGCTCCCCCGTGCTCGCGGAGAGCGACGACGAGGAGCCGGGCGGTCCCGAAGGCCCCGCCGACGACGGGCTGCTGCCGGGCTGAGTCCACCCCGTTCGAGCCCCGCGAGGTGGGGGTAGGAGGCTGTGACGCGGAGCGTCGGCAGCGAGTGCCGCCCACCCCATGGGCGAGTGCCGCCGGGGCTCGCAGGTAGATTCGAGGCAGGTACCCCCGCATACGGCAGGGGGCGGGTGGTGCGTTCCGGCTGGGACGTGCCCGCGTACCGACGACCAGCAGGAGTGGTTCAGGTGGATCGTGTCGCGCTGCGCGGCCTGAGGGCTCGCGGGCACCACGGTGTGCTGCCCCATGAGCGCGAGGAGGGCCAGGACTTCGTGGTGGACCTCGTGCTCGGCCTGGACACCCGGCCCGCCGCGGCCCACGACGACCTCGGCAGGACCGTCCACTACGGCGTGGTGGCGGAGGAGGTCGTGGACGTGGTACGGGGTGAGCCGGTCGATCTGATCGAGACGCTGGCCGAACGGATCGCGGACCGGTGCCTCGAGCACGCCGTGGTGCGGGAGGTCGAGGTCGTGGTGCACAAGCCGCAGGCCCCGATCACCGTGCCCTTCGACGACGTGACCATCACCATCACCCGGAGCCGAGTATGAGCAGCAGCGACCCGACCGTGCAGCCCGTTCCCACCTCCGTGGTGGAGCAGGTGGACGCCGCCGATGTGACGTTGAGCAACCCCAAACGAGCGGTGATCTCGCTCGGCAGCAACCTGGGCAACCGCCTGGAGACCCTCCAGGGCGCGATCGACGCGCTGGAGGACACCCCGGGCCTGCGGGTCAAGGCCGTGTCGCCGGTGTACGAGACGGATCCGTGGGGCGTGGCGCCCGGCACCCAGGCCACGTACTTCAACGCGGTGGTGCTGATCAAGACGACGCTGCCGCCGTCCTCGCTGCTGGAGCGCGGCCACGCCATCGAGGAGGCGTTCGAGCGGGTGCGGGACGAGCGCTGGGGCCCGCGCACCATCGACGTGGACATCGTGGCGTACCAGGACGTGGTGTCCGACGACCCGCGGCTGACCCTGCCGCATCCGCGCGCCCATGAGCGCGCCTTCGTCCTGGTGCCGTGGAACGACGTGGACCCGCAGGCCGAGGTCCCCGGGCGGGGGACGGTCGCGGGGCTGCTGGCGGCGGTGGGCCAGGACGGGGTCCGGGTCCGCGCCGATCTGGAACTGCGACTGCCCGAGTAGACGTTGATCCGGAGAGGTTCCGGGACAACCTGGCACGTACTGGATTGAGGGGCGACCGCTCGGTGAAGCAACTTCGGATCGGCGTGCTGGTCGGGCTGTTCGCCGTGGCCGGTGTGGTGTCGTGGGCGGGTGCCCGGCTGTGGGACACCTTCGGGTCGCTGCCGAGCGTCCCGGTGGCCGCGCCGATCGTGCTGGCCCTGATCGCGGTCGTGCTGGCCGCCACCGCGCTGTCGCTGCGGTCCCGGCTGCGCGCCCAGCGGGAGCGTCAGCCCGGCGCCAAGGGCGTGGACCCGATGGTGGCCGCCCGTGCGGTGGTCTTCGGGCAGGCCAGCGCGCTGGTGGCGGCGCTGGTCGCGGGGATGTACGGCGGGGTGGGCGTCTTCCTGGCCATGGAGCAGCTCGACGTGCCCGCCCGGCGCGATCAGGCGTTCTACGCCGGGGGCTCGGTCCTCGCGGGCGCCGGGGTGGTGGCGGCCGCGTTCTTCCTGGAGCGGGTCCTCAAGCTCCCCGAGGACGACGACAACGACGGCAACGGCCCCAGCGCGGCGGCCCGCGCCTGAGAGGCGCCCGGAGCCCGGGTAGGTGCCCACCACCCGCCAGGTGTGCGGGGAGCCCGGAGAGCCGCTCAGCGGGCCATGATGAGGCTCATCGCCTCCGCCCGGGTGGCCGGGTCGCGCAGCTGGCCGCGGACGGCCGAGGTGAGGGTCTTGGCGCCGGGCTTGCGCACCCCGCGCATGGTCATGCACATGTGCTCGCACTCGACCACCACGATCACCCCGCGCGGTTCCAGTATCCGCATCAGGGAGTCGGCGATCTGGGTGGTCAGCCGCTCCTGGACCTGGGGGCGGCGGGCGTAGACATCGACCAGCCGGGCCAGCTTGGACAGCCCGGTGATCTTGCCGTCGTGGGACGGGATGTAGCCCACATGGGCCACGCCCACGAAGGGCACCAGGTGGTGCTCGCAGGAGGACATCACCTCGATGTCCTTGACCAGCACCATCTCGTCGTGGCCCAGGTCGAAGGTGGTGGTCAGGACGTCCTCGGGCACCTGGCGCAGCCCCGCGAAGATCTCCTTGTACGCACGGGCCACCCGGCCCGGCGTCTCCCGCAGCCCCTCTCGGTCCGGGTCCTCACCGACGGCGATCAGCAGCTCGCGGATCGCGTTCTCGGCGCGCTTCTCGTCGAACACGCCAATGGGGCTCTCGCCGTCCAGCGTCACCGGGTCGGTCATGGAGCTGCCTCGTTCCTCACATACACACACACGAACGCGAAAATGCCGCGTCCACCAGGCTAGAACCTGGTGGACGCGGCATTCATTCCGGGGCCACCGGGCGCGGAGACCGCCCCCGGTGACGGGATCAGCTCTCCGAACCGGAACCCGAGCCCTCGGGACGCTCGGCGCTGTCCTCCGGGGCGGTGCTCTTGGTCAGCGAAGCCGCCGAGGTGGGCTGGGCGCCGTTGGCCGGGGCGAGCTCCTTGGGGGAGAGCACCGGCGGACGGGTGGAGGGCGTACGCCGCGAGGAGCCGGTCCACGCCGGGCGGGCCGGGCGCTTGACGACCGGGGCGAAGATCTCGGCGATCTCCTCCTTGTTCAGCGTCTCCTTCTCCAGCAGCGCCAGCACCAGGTTGTCCAGGACGTCCCGGTTCTCGACGAGGATCTCCCACGCCTCGTTGTGCGCCGCCTCGATGAGCTTCTTGACCTCCTCGTCCACCAGTGCGGCGACCTCTTCGGAGTAGTCGCGCTGGTGAGCCATCTCACGGCCGAGGAACGGCTCGGAGTTGTCGGAGCCGAACTTGATCGCGCCGAGCCGCTCGGTCATGCCGTACTGCGTGACCATCGCGCGGGCCGTGGCGGTGGCCTTCTCGATGTCGTTGGACGCGCCCGTGGTCGGGTCGTGGAAGACCAGTTCCTCGGCCGCCCGGCCGCCCATCATGTAGGCGAGCTGGTCCAGCATCTCGTTGCGCGTGGTCGAGTACTTGTCCTCGTCGGGCAGGACCATGGTGTAGCCCAGGGCCCGGCCTCTGGAGAGGATCGTGACCTTGTGCACCGGATCGCTGTTCGGAGACGCCGCCGCGACCAGGGCGTGACCGCCCTCGTGGTACGCGGTGATCTTCTTCTCCTTGTCGCTCATGATCCGGGTCCGCTTCTGCGGACCGGCCACGACACGGTCGATCGCCTCGTCCAGGAAGTGGTTGTCGATCAGCTTCTTGTCGCTGCGGGCCGTCAGCAGGGCGGCCTCGTTCAGCACGTTCGACAGATCGGCACCGGTGAAGCCGGGGGTGCGGCGGGCGACGGCCGACAGGTCGACGTCCGGGGCGACCGGCTTGCCCTTCTGGTGGACCTTGAGGATCTCCAGCCGGCCCTGCATGTCCGGGCGGTCGACGGCGATCTGCCGGTCGAAGCGGCCCGGGCGCAGCAGCGCCGGGTCGAGGATGTCGGGCCGGTTGGTGGCGGCGATCAGGATGACCCCGCCCTTCACGTCGAAGCCGTCCATCTCGACGAGCAGCTGGTTCAGCGTCTGCTCGCGCTCGTCATGGCCGCCGCCCATGCCCGCGCCGCGGTGCCGGCCGACGGCGTCGATCTCGTCGACGAAGACGATGGCCGGGGCGTTGGCCTTGGCCTGCTCGAACAGGTCGCGGACCCGGGAGGCACCCACACCCACGAACATCTCGACGAAGTCGGAGCCGGAGATCGAGTAGAAGGGGACCCCCGCCTCGCCCGCGACGGCGCGCGCGAGCAGCGTCTTACCGGTACCGGGCGGGCCGTAGAGCAGCACACCCTTGGGGATCTTGGCGCCCACGGCCTGGAACTTCGCCGGCTCCTGCAGGAACTCCTTGATCTCCTGGAGCTCCTCGACCGCCTCGTCGGCCCCCGCCACATCGGTGAAGGTCGTCTTCGGCGTGTCCTTGGTGATCAGCTTGGCCTTCGACTTGCCGAAGTTCATCACCCGGGAGCCGCCGCCCTGCATCTGGTTCATCAGGAACAGGAAGACCACGACGATCAGCACGAACGGGAGCAGCGAGAGCAGGATCCCGACGAAGGGGTTCTGCTTCGACGTCGAGACGTTGTACCCGTCGGGGATCCCGCCCTGCTTCTGGGCATTGGCCTGCAGAGTCTTGGCAAGATCGACGCCCTGGTCACCGATGTAGGTGGCCTGGAGCTTGTCGCTGCCCGAGATCTTGGCGACGTTGTCCTTGAGCTTGATCTTTACCTTGTGCTCGTCGCCGGTCGTCAGTTCGGCGGACTGGACCTGGTTCTGGTTGATCGCCTTGACGACCTGACTGGTGTCCACCGACTTGTAGCCGCCGGACGAGCCGACGACCTGCATCAACACGACCACGGCGAGGACGGCCAGCACGATCCACATGACCGGCCCACGGAAGTAGCGCTTCACGTCCATCCATACGGGGCGAAGCCGCCCCGTCCCTCCTGCCACAGTGAGGCACGGCAGCCCTGGAGGGGCGCCTGTGCGTGCGGTGTATTGCGGTGTATTTGCGGTGTATGAGCTGTGTAATCCTCAGCCTCGAAAAAGACTGACCTTCGGACGGTACCCCAGCATTGTCACCCGACGCCGCCGCGGACTGTTAACAAAACCGCCTTCCCCTGCTCCAACGGCGGAAAACCCCGCCAGGTTCCCAGGGGCCGACGGCGCCCGTCAGCCGCCGTAGACGTGAGGGGCCAGGGTGCCGACGAACCGAAGGTTCCGGTACTTCTCGGCGTAGTCCAGGCCGTAGCCGACGACGAACTCATTGGGGATGTCGAAGCCGACCCACTTCACATCGATGGCGACCTTGGCCGCCTCCGGCTTGCGCAGCAGGGTGCAGACGTTCAGCGAGGCCGGCTCGCGCGAGCCCAGGTTCGACAGCAGCCACGACAGCGTCAGTCCGGAGTCGATGATGTCCTCGACGATCAGGACGTGCTTGCCCTTGATGTCGGTGTCCAAGTCCTTCAGGATACGCACCACGCCGGAGGACTGGGTGCCCGCGCCGTACGACGACACGGCCATCCAGTCCATGGTGACGGGCGTGGAGAGGGCACGCGCCAGGTCCGCCATCACCATGACCGCGCCCTTGAGCACGCCGACGATCAGCAGATCCTTGCCCGCGTACTCCTCGTCGATGGCGGCGGCCAGCTCGGCCAGCTTCGCGTTGATCTCTTCCTCGGTGATGAGGACCGACTTGAGGTCGGTGCCCATGTCCTTGTCGTCCACCCGCGCCACTCTCGTTCGACTACCGGCTCAACTGGCTCGGGCGGATCAGCCCTGCCGGATGACCAGTCTGCCACCCTCACGGCGGACCTCGACGCGGCCGGGGAGGTTGATGGCCCGCTGCCCCCGCCAGCCGGTGATCAGCCGGTCCACCTCTTCGATGTGGCGGGCGAAGAGCGAACCGGCGGGCGCGCCCGCGGCGATGGCGGCCCGGCGCAGCACCCGGCGGCGGACGGCGGTGGGCAGTCCGTGCAGGCCGACGGTGTCGAGGTGCACGGCCTGCGCGCCACCGGCCGCCGCCGGTGCGGTGGTCATCACATCGGCCTCGGCGCGGGCGGCCCAGGCGTCGAGGGCGTCGGCGTCGTCCCGGGAGAGCTGGGCGGTGCGGGCCAGCGCCTCGACGACGCCCTTGCCCAGCGCCTTCTCCAGGATGGGCAGCGCCTCGTGGCGGACCCGGGAGCGGGTGTAGGAGGGGTCCACGTTGTGCGGGTCGTCCCAGACGGGGAGCGACTGGGCCAGGCACGCCTCACGGACGGTGTGCCGGTCCAGCTGGAGGAAGGGGCGGCGGTAGCGGCCGCCGGTGCCGGAGACCCAGGCCATGCCGGACAGCGAGCGGGTGCCGGAGCCGCGGGCGAGGCCCAGCAGAACCGTCTCGGCCTGGTCGTCACGGGTGTGGCCGAGCAGCACGGCGGCGGCGCCGTGGCGCTCGGCGGCGGCGTCCAGCGCGGCGTAGCGGGCGTCCCGCGCGGCGGCCTCGGGACCGCCGCTCCGGCCGACGGACACGGCGATCGTCTCGACCGGCGCCAGGCCAAGGGCCCGCATCCGGTCGGCGACCTCGGCGGCGCGGGCGTCGGAGCCCTGCTGGAGACCGTGGTCGACGGTGACCCCGCCGGCGCGCAGCCCGGCGCGCGGGGCCTCGAAGGCGAGGGCGGAGGCGAGCGCCATGGAGTCGGCGCCGCCCGAGCAGGCGGCGAGCACGAGCGGCGCGTCGTCCCGCGGGGCGGAGCCGCGGGGGGCGGAGGCCGGGGACGCCGAAGC